>NZ_JAAVJC010000130.1 GCF_012033785.1 Streptomyces bohaiensis | reverse complement strand
GCTGCCAGCAGCACGGCGCCCAGCCCCCACCAGGCCGCGGCGGCGAACCCGGCCACCACCGCCACGGGCGCGGCGGTGGCCAGCGACGCGCTGCCGCCGACGCTGCCGGCGGTGGTGGAGACCGCCACCGTCCCCAGCAGCGCGACACCGAGCGCGCCGCCGATCTGCTGGGCACTGGTCACCAGCCCCGAGGCGACGCCGGTGTGGCCCGAGCGGACTCCGCTGGTCGCCATGTGGACCGCGACCATGAAGACGGTCCCCATGCCGATGCCGAGCGCCAGCTGCGCCGGCAGCAGCAGCCCCATGTAGGAGCTGGCGGGTTCCAGCTGGGTGAACATCAGCATCGCCGTGGCGGCGGCGAGCAGCCCGGGGACCATGACGGCGCGCGGCGAGAGCCGGGCGAGCGTCCAGGACGCCACCTGGGTGGAACCGATGATCATGCCGATGCTCATCGGCAGGAACGCGAGACCGGCCAGCACCGGCTGGTAGCCCTTCACCGACTGCAGGTACAGGGTCAGCATCAGGAAGACGCCGAACAGCGCGGCGGCCGCCAGCGAGACGACCAGGACCGCTCCGGCGCGGTTGCGGTCCAGGACCAGGCGCGGCGGGAGGAGCCCGCCGGGGGTGCGCGCCTGCCGGCGGGCGAACGCCGCCAGCAGCAGTGCCGCGACCAGCAGGGCCGCGAGGACCCCCTGGTCGGTCCAGCCGTGGGAGCCGGCGCGGGTGACGCCGCCGACCAGGGCGACGAGGCCGGCGGCCCAGGCCGCGGCACCGGGCAGGTCGACGCGGGGCGAAGCAGCGGCGGAGACGGCGGGAAGCCGTGTCACCGCCACGGCGAGCAGAGCCGCCGCCGCCAGCGGCACCTGGACGAAGAAGGTCCAGCGCCAGCCGAGGAACTGCGTGAGCGCACCGCCGAGGACCAGCCCCAGCACGCCGCCGATTCCGACCAGCGCGGCGTGCACCGCGAAGGCGCGGCCGCGGTCACGCACATCGGCGAACAGCGAGGAGAGCAGCGCGAAGGCGGCCGGCGCGACGAGGGCTCCGAAAGCCCCCTGGCCTGCGCGGGCGGCGAAGAGCGTCGCCGCGGTGGTCGCCAGTCCCCCGAGCACCGACGCCGACGCGAAACCGACGAGGCCGAGGACGAGGGCGTTGCGCCGCCCGAGGAGTTCGGCGACCCGGCCGCCGACCAGGAGCAGCCCGCCGAAGGCCAGGGCGTAGGCGGTGAGCACCCACTGGCGGTCGGCGTCGGCGATGCCGAGGTCCGCCTGGAGCGCGGGCAGGGTGACGATCACGATGGTCGAGGCCAGCACCACCATCAGCTGGGCCATCGTGAGCGGGACGAGGAGACGCCGTCGCGGGGTCGCGGGGCGCTGCGGTGGTGAGGGAGCGGCGCTGTCGAGCGCTGGGGACATGGGCTGCCACCTTGTCGGGGAAGACGTCACGGGACGGAAGGGGTGACCCGGTGCGGGCGGCCGGGCCGGTGGAGCGGGCGGGGCGGGGACCGGCGGACGGGGGTCCGGCTCGGGCCGCGCGGTCGGGTGGACGGGCGGTGTCTGCGTCGGGCGGTGCGGTGATCGGCGGTGCGGTGGTGCGGCGGTGCGGTGGTGCGGTGGTGCTTCTCGGTGCTGCTGCCGCGGCGCCGCGTCCGGCTGCGCCGGTACGGCGGCCGAGCAGCGGCGGTGGTGCCGCTGGTGTGCGGCGGGCCGTGCGGGGCCGTGCGTGCGGGTGGTGCCTGCGGCGCGTCACGTGCTGGTGGCACATGACGGCGCCGACGGGATCGGAGCCGCTGACGTCGGGTACACGTCGGCGTCCGGCGGGGTAGCCGCGGTGTGGCTGCCCCGTCGGGGTGCGCGGTCGGGACCGCGCCGTGCGGAGGTGGGGCGGAGCCCCGGTCGACCCGCGATGCGGGCCGATGGTCCGTGCGGCCGGCTAACCCCGGCCGGCGGGTACGCGCCGCAGATCGGCCACCGACGGGCCGACGCCCGGCAGTTCGGTGGCGGCCGGGGCGCGCAACCCGTCCAGGAAGATCAGCAACTGGCGGCGGGCCAGGTCACCGTCGAGGCGACACTCGGATCCGTCGGGCAGCGGTCTGGTGAGCCGCCCGATGGCCAGCAGGATGTCCCCGGCGGTGACGTCGGCCCGCAGCGTGCCGGTGGCCCGGGCGCGGGAGACGAGCCGTTCCACGACCTGGGTGAGGCGGTCCCCCGCGGCGCTGCGGCCGGGGTCGGCCTCGGTGCCGAGCATCGTGCACATGACGCCGACCTTCTCCTCGACGCCGGCGAGGAACAGGCCCCGGAGCGCCTCGAACGGGTCGGCCCCGGCGGCGAGGGCGTGTTCGGCGCGGTCCGCGGCTCGTTCGGAGATGTCGCGGACGACGGCGACCACCAGGTCGCGCCGGGCCGGGAAGTGCCGGTAGAGGGTGGCGTTGCCGACGCCGGCCGTGCGGGCGATCTCGTCCAGCGGGGCCGTCTGGCCCTCAGCGGCGAACACCTCACGGGCGGCGGCGACGATGCGGTCCCGGTTGCGCGCGGCATCGGCGCGGAGTCCGCCGTTCGCCGGTACGCCGGGGGCGTGTGATGCGCTCATGGGGCCTCCTCGCTGATCACCGACGGTCGTCCTGCACAGGAAGTGGGGAATGGCTCCCCACTTCGCCGTACGGGTATGCAAACGGGGAGAGCCTCCCCGGATATTTCACCGCACATCTGTGAACCGCGCCACACCTCCGAGCCGGATCCAGTCGCCCCCGACGGGGGCGCGCGCCGGCGGCACACCGGGCGCGCACCCTCTCCCACCAGCGAGAACGCCGCGCGACCGCGACCCGTCGCGTTCCCGCCCGCCGCGCACCGGCGAGTGGCGGGCTCGCGGAACCCATCCGCCCGCTGACCGGCGCGAGCGCCCTACGCATCGCGCCGTAGTGCGCCGGATGCGGAACGTAGTGAAGCGGGGCCGGAAACCGACGCGGGGCGGCGCCCGCACCGGACGTCGCCGGTCGGGCGCCACCGCGCCGTGTTC
Source organism: Streptomyces bohaiensis (assembly GCF_012033785.1). Classification (GTDB taxonomy): domain Bacteria; phylum Actinomycetota; class Actinomycetes; order Streptomycetales; family Streptomycetaceae; genus Streptomyces; species Streptomyces bohaiensis. The sequence continues at coordinate 10,431 of NZ_JAAVJC010000130.1, read as the reverse complement.
TGCCCGGACCGAGCGTCTCCGCCCGCCGGGTGTCCGTTGTCCCCCGCGCTGCCGCATCCCTGCCGCGTGCGGTCGGCACGCGGCGGGCGCGGCGGGTCAGGCCGCCGCGTCGAAGCCGGTGTCGCCGGCCATGCGCTTGAGCTCCGTCAACGCGTTCTTCTCGATCTGGCGGATGCGCTCGCGGGTCAGGCCGTGCTGCTTGCCGACCTCGGTGAGCGTCCGCTCACGGCCGTCCTCCATGCCGTACCGGGCACGGATGATGGAGGCGGTGCGGCCGTCGAGCCGCGCGATGAGGTCGTCGAGACCCTCGCGGCGGAGCATCACCATCACGGACTGCTCGGGCGAGGCCGCCGAGGTGTCCTCCAGCAGGTCGCCGAACTGGGTCTCACCCTCGTCGTCCACCGACATGTTGAGGCTGACGGGGTCGCGCGCCCAGTCCAGGACGTCCTGTACCCGCTCGGGCTTGGAGCCGAGCTCCTCGGCGATCTCCTGGGAGTCGGGCTCACGGCCCTGCTCCCGGTTGAACTCCCGCTGCACCCGGCGGATGCGGCCCAGCTCCTCGACGAGGTGGACGGGGAGCCGAATGGTGCGCGCCTGGTCGGCGATGGAGCGGGTGATGGCCTGCCGGATCCACCACGTGGCGTAGGTGGAGAACTTGAAGCCCTTGCTGTAGTCGAACTTCTCGACGGCGCGGACCAGACCGGCGTTGCCCTCCTGCACCAGGTCCAGCAGCGGCAGGCCGCTGCGCGGGTAACGGCGCGCGACCGCCACCACGAGGCGGAGGTTGGAGCGGATGAAGATGTCCTTGGCGCGGTCACCGGCCCGGGCTATCTCCGTGAGCTCCTCACGGGTGGCGCCGGCCACCGGGCCGCCCTCGACCGGTACCTCGTCGCCGTCGAGCACGCGCCGCGCGTAGAGCCCCGCCTCGATGTCGAGCGAGAGTTCCACCTCACGGGCGGCGTCCAACAACGGTGTGCGGGCGATCTCGTCGAGATACATGCCCACGAGGTCACGCTCGGTAGCGTCCCCCTCTGCCCTTGACCGCGCACTGCCCTTCGCAGCGGCGGCGCTCTGTGCGCCCTCCTGGCGGGCGACGGCACGGATGGCCATACCTGCTCCCTTGCGAGTGATCGGACTGACACGGCCGTGAAGGCGAAGGGATGACACCCCCTGCGCGCCCCACATCCGTAACGAATCAACGACGGAGTTGGCGACAGAATTCCCAAGTCGCTCATCTTTTTCGTCTGGTGCAGTACCCTGCCCCGCCATCGCCCGCGTACACGCCCCCGTCACCGTGTCCCGGGCCGTCCCCTCACTGCTGTGAGACGAACGAGCCGCCGAAATGGTTGCCGCATCCTTCGCCTTCCCCGGCGGCCGCGCCGTCACCGGGGGGCTCACGCACCGTCGCGCCCGACCGTCGTACTCGCGCCATCGAAGGCGCCACCCCCCGCGGCGGGCCGCGCTCCTCGGCAGCGGCTCGCCACCCCCGGCGCACGCCGGGCCGGCACACGCCCCGGGAGAGGCCCGGGAGAGGCCGCCGACCGCGCGGCAGGCGACGTCTGACATGCACGCACCGTGACCCCGGCGAAGCGCTGCGTCGAACCACGGACGGGCGGGCGGCCCGCCGCCACCCGAACGCCCCGCCGGGCATGCGGGGGTCGCCTACCCGCCCGACGGTGGGGTGACGCCCGTCGACGCGGGCCGCGACCCCGGGAGCGATGCCGATGCAGCGGATACCCGGTCGCCGAGCCGCCGCGGCGGTCGGCGGCTCCCTGGCACTGGTGCTGAGCCAGTCGCCGGGCATGGCCATCGCCCTGCCCGGCATACCCGCGGTGGTCGCGGGCTCCGTCGCGGAGGCCCGCGAGTGCGCCGTCCCGGGCACCGGCCCCGGGCTGCACTCCGGGATACCGACGCCCGAGGGCTACTCCCCCACGCGGGGCACCGTCTCCGCGTTGACGCTCTTCGTCGACTTCCCCGACGCCGAGGCGCAGATCACGACCGAGGAACGGCTCGCGGAGTTCTTCCCCGCGACCTCCGAGTACTTCGCCGCGAGCTCCTACGGAGCCCTGGACTACCGGCCCGCACCGGTCCACGGCTGGCTCCGCATGCCGCAGCCGTTCGAGGCGTACGGCATCGACCGCGGCGTCGGCTGGCACCCCGGCGACCCGCAGGGATACAACCGGCTGATGCACGACATCGTGGCCGCGCTCGACCGCGCGGCCGGCGAGGGCGGCAGCGGAACCGGCGGCGCCGGCGACCGCGACGGCACACCGGTGCGGGACGGTACGGGCGCCCGGGCGGACAACCCCGCCCCCGACTCCCCCGCGGCGGCGGGGACCTCGGCCCCCGCCCCGCCCGCCGCCGAGGACGCGGACACCGCGGCGGCCGCGGCCGGAACGGTCGCCGCGCCCGGCACGGCCCCCGGTACGGCGACCGCCGCCGGGGACGGCCGCGGCGTCGAACTGGCCGCCGCCGACGTGGACTTCTCCGCACACGACCTGGTCAACGTCCTGGCCGCGCCCAACGCCGGCCCGCCGGCGGTCGAGAAGGTGCTGTCGGTGTCGTTCCCCGGCCGGCCTCTCATACCCACCGCCACCGGACCGCTGCACAACGTCAGCTTCATATGGAGCAGTCAGCCCGGGCACACCCCGCACCGGGTGCTCGTCCACGAGAACGGCCACGCCTTCGGGTTGCCGGACCTCTACTGGACCGGCGAGGGCCCCTCGCCCGAACTGACCGGCCACTGGGACGTGATGGAGCAGGACTGGGGCCCCAGCAACGACATCCTCGCGTGGCACAAGTGGAAGATGGGCTGGCTGACGGACGGCGAGGTGGACTGCGTGCCGGGCCCGGGCGTCACCGAACACACCATCACCCCGCTGGGCGCCGCCGCCACCGCAGCACACCACCCGGCACCGGCCGCCCCCGAACCGGCCGTGGGCGTCGGGACCGGCCTGACCGCCGCCCCGGGCACCGACGCACCGCGGACCCGGTTGGTGACGGTTCCGCTCGGGCCGAGCGAGGTGCTGACCCTGGAGGTGCGGGCCCCTTCCGAGCTGGACGAAGCGGTCTGCCGGCCCGGCGTCCTGCTCGCCCGGGTGGACACCCACCGCCCCAGCGGCGAGGGCCCGGTGCGAGTCGTGGACGCCACCCCCGGCAGCGACGGCTGCCTGGAGCTGCCCGACCCGCAGGTCACCCCCGGCCTCAGCGACGCGCCGCACCGCCCGGGCGAGACCTTCCGCGACGAGGAGGCGGGGGTGTCGGTGGAGGTGACCGGCGTCGACGCCGACGGCAACCACACCGTCCGCGTCACCCGGTGGTGACACGGCTCGGCGCGTCCTCGCCACGGCCCGCGCCGGGCGGCCGTGGCCCCGCGCCGAGCCCGCCGCGGAGCGCCCCTCGCGGCTCCGGAGCGGTGCGCGGCGTCGCCCCGGTCCGCGCGGACCCGGCGGCGCACTGCACCCCGGGGGCCGCCGCTTGTTAGATTGCGTGCGGCGTCCGGGCCGGGACGTCTGGACGCCAAAGGGCTGGGGGAACCGGTGTGAGTGCCGCGACGGACGAGGTCGCGCGGTGGGTGTCCCACCGCAGGAACACCGAACTGGTGCTGGTCGTACTCGCCGTGCTGATCGGGGTGTTCGGCCACGCGGCCGCCGGACTCGCCGTCCACGACGAGCTGCCGTCCGGCCTGGCCGCGTACAGCGCGATGCTGGGCGGCTCCGCGCTCGCCGCGCATCTGGCGGTCCGCCGCTTCGCCCGCCACGCCGACCCGGTACTGCTGCCCGTGACGGTGCTGCTGTGCGCGCTCGGGCTCGTGCTGATGGACCGGCTCGACCAGTCCTACGCGGTGCGCTACTCCGGCACCTACCAGGCGGTCCCGGTCGCCCCCAACCAGGCGGTGTGGACCGTCATAGGGGTCGGCCTGATGGTCCTGGTCGTCGCGCTGCTGCGCCACCACCGCCTGCTGCAGCGCTACACCTACCTCGGCATGGCGCTGGCGATGGTGCTGCTGATCGCTCCGGCGTTCTTCGGCGCGGACGCCTTCGGCGCGAAGCGCTGGATCACGATCGGACCGCTCTCGGTGCAGCCGGGCGAGTTCGTCAAGGTCATGATCGTCGTGTTCTTCGCCAGTTATCTGATGGCCAACCGCGACGCGCTGGCGCTGGTCGGCAAGCGGTTCCTCGGACTGGCGCTGCCACGCGGGCGGAACGCCGGGCCGGTGCTGCTGGTGTGGGCGGTCAGCCTGGTCGTCCTCTTCTACCAGCGCGACCTGGGCACCTCGCTGATCTTCTTCGGCGCCTTCGTCCTCATGCTGTACGTCGCGACGGAGCGGACCAGTTGGGTGGTGCTGGGCGGGCTGATGGCGGTCGGCGGCGCGGCCGTGGTCGCCGCCACGCAGTACCACGTCAAGGCGCGGGTCGCGGCCTGGCTGGACCCGATGGCCATCTACCTCCCGGAGGGCGAACGGCCGCCGGGCATCATCTCCGACCAGTCGGCCCAGGCGCTCTTCGCCTTCGGTGCGGGTGACCTCACCGGCACCGGGCTGGGTCAGGGCCACTCCGACCTCGTCGGGTTCGCCGGCCGGAGCGACTTCATCCTCGCCACCGTCGGCGAGGAACTGGGGCTGCTGGGTGTCACGTTGGTGCTGTTCCTCTACGTGCTGCTCATCTGGCGCGGACTCGCCGCCGGCATGGCCTCGACCGACCCGTTCGGGAAGCTGCTGGCGCTCGGGCTGTCCTCGGTCCTGGCGCTCCAGGTCTTCGTCGTCGCAGGCGGGGTCACCGGCCTGATCCCGCTCACCGGCAAGGCGCTGCCGTTCCTGGCGCAGGGCGGCTCCTCGACCGTGGCCAACTGGCTGCTCGTGGCGCTGCTCATCAAGGTGAGCGACAGCTCGGGGAAGGCCTCGACGCTGCCCGAGGGCAACGCCACGATCCTGACCCCGGTGATCAGGGTCTGATCCCCCGCGGACGGGGTCCCGCGAGGCCGGTGGGGCCGGTGCGGGAGCAGGGGGCGCCGGGAGCAGCCGCCGTGTCGCGGCATCTACCGATCATGGCCGACGGTTCGGACAATGGCCCGAACCGTCGCCCACCGCCGTGCGGTTGCGCTCACCGCGCCCCTCCCCCACCCCGGAGAGACGATGAGACCTGCCCGTCGCCCCACCCCCGGAACCCGACCGCCCCGGAGCGGGGGCCGCCTCGCCGCCTCCCGCCGTTCGCTGCGCGCCGGACTCTCCCTGATCGCCGGCACCGCGCTCGCGACGCTCGCGCTCTCCGCCGGACCGGCGGCCGCGCAGGGCCCCCCGCGCACCGCGGAGCAGGCCGCGGCGGTCGACGCGGTCGTGACCGCGGACGCCCCGACCGTCATCGGCGGCACGCAGCTGTACTCCACCGCGGGCACGTGCCCGGTCGCCATGAACGTCTACGGCGCGGGCGGCACCCCCCACGGGCTGATCCACGGTGCGTGCGGGCACGCCGTCGGCACCACCCAGTGGTTCGCCGACAGCGCGCTGACCGTCCCCGTGGGGAGCAGCACCACCGCCGCGCCGTTCCCCACCTCCCCGCACACGCTGGTCCAGTACAACGGCGGCGGCTCCTACCCGCCGCACCTGGCGACCCCCACCGGCACGGTCCGCGTCGGCTCCCCCGTCGCGCTGCCGATCGGCGCCGGGATCTGCAAGGCCGGGCCGACCAGCGGCGTCACCTGCGGCACGGTGCAGGCGCACCAGCAGACGGTCGCCTTCCCCCAGGGCTCGCTGACCGGGGTCAGCCGCGCCTCGCTGTGCCCGGAGTCGGGCGACACCGGCCGGATGCTGGTCGCGGCCGGCACGAACCGGCCGGTCGGCCTGGTCGTGGGGGGCGCCGGTAACTGCACCACCGGCGGCACCACCTTCTACCTGCCGATCCAGCCGATCCTCGCGCAGTACGGCGTGGTGCCGTTCGTCTGAGTCACGGTCGCGGACGGTGCCCGGATGGTGCCCGGTCGGAAGCGGGCGGCGGCGCGCGGCTCGGAGCGGCCGCGGAGCAGGTCACCGGGGCCGCGGTCCCACGGCGGGGACCGCGCGGGTGCGGTCCGCACCATGGCCGGAGCCGGGGTCGTGACGTTACGATCGCCGCTCCTGGCGGCGCCCGCGCATCCCCGGCCGGCGTCCGTCCGGCACCCAACCGGAAGGAGCACCCCCGTGAACCTGCGCGACGACGCACGGTCCCTCTCCGACGACCTGGTCCAACTCCGGCGCGACCTGCACCGCATTCCGGAGATCGGTCTCGAACTGCCCCGCACCCAGGAGGCGGTGCTCGGCGCCGTCGACGGACTCGGCCTGGAGATCACCACCGGGGACGCCGTCACCTCGGTCACCGGTGTGCTGCGCGGCGGCCGCCCGGGGCCGACGGTGCTGCTGCGCGGGGACATGGACGCGCTGCCGGTCACCGAGCGGACCGGCCTGGACTACGCGGCGCCCGCGGACCGGATGCACGCCTGCGGCCACGACCTGCACACCACCATGCTCGCCGGGGCCGCGCGCCTGCTCGCGGCCCACCGCGACCAGCTCGCCGGCAACGTCGTCTTCATGTTCCAGCCGGGCGAGGAGGGGTTCGACGGCGCCGGACGGATGCTCGACGAGGGCATCCTCGACGCGTCCGGGGAGCGCCCGGCGGCCGCCTACGCGCTGCACGTGATGTCCGCCAACATCCCCGGCGGGGTCTTCACCACGCGGTCGGGCCCGCTGCTGGCCGCGTCCAGCGTGCTGACGGTGACGGTGAAGGGCGCCGGCGGCCACGGTTCGGCGCCGCACCGCGCGAAGGACCCGATCCCGGCGGCGTGCGAGATGGTCACCGCGCTGCAGACCTGGATCAGCCGCACCTTCGACGTCTTCGAACCCGTCGTGCTGACCGTGGGGAAGTTCCACGCGGGCACCGCCTCCAACATCATTCCCGACGACGCGACGTTCGTGGCGACCGTCCGCACGTTCTCCCCGGAGGCGCTGGCGACGATGAAGGACGGCACGGTCGGTGTGTGCCGCGGCATCGCGGCCGCCCACGGGCTGGGGGTGGACGTGGAGTTCGACGAGCAGTACCCGGTCACCGTCAACTCGGGCGCGGAGGCGGAGTTCGTCGCCGACACCGTGCGGGAGGTGCACGGCGAGGAGCGGTACACGCCGCAGACCAACCCGATCCTCGGCGCGGAGGACTTCTCCCGGGTCATCGCCGAAGTACCGGGCGCCATGGTGTTCCTCGGGGCGGCCCGGCCGGGCGTCGACCCCACCGCGGTGCCCAACAACCACTCGCCGCTGGCTGTCTTCGACGACGCGGTGCTGGCCGACGGCGCCGCGCTCTACGCGGAGTTGGCGGTACGCCGCCTCGCCGCCGCACCCGCCTGACCGGCGCGCGCCCCGTGCCCCGTCCGACCGCCGGTCGGCCGGGGCCGGGCCTCCCCGCGCGCCCGCCGACGCCTCCGTCACCGGCGACGCGGGCCGCGGGAAGTCGTCACTGCTCGCGCAACGCGGAGAGCAGCACGGGGACATGACTGTGGTCCACGTCCTTGGCCGCGGTCAGCAGCGCCACCGGCCCGTGCTCCGCGAGGTCCCGCACGTCGGCCAGGGCCGACGCGGCCGCCTCGGCCGCCAGTTCCCGCCGGTACCGCCGGGTGAACTCCTCGTGGCGGCCGTCGGGGTCCTCGTGCATCCAGCGCCGCAGCTCGTCGCTGGGAGCCAGTTCCTTCGGCCAGGCGTCGAGTCGCGCGCGCTCCTTGGAGACGCCGCGCGGCCACAGCCGGTCCACCAGCACGCGCGCGCCGTCGGCCTCCTCCGGCTCCTCGTACACCCGCCGCACGGCGAGGTCGAGGTCACCACCGTCGCTCGTCGTCATGTCTGGCACGGTAGGCCCGCACCGCGGGCCCCGCATCCGCACGGCGGGGACGGCGGTGCGGGAGACCTGCGGCAGGGCCCCGCGCGGCGGCGTCGCGGCAGGCGGGGAGCACGCTGCACCTGGCCCGGGCCACCAGCTACACTGTGCGCGGCGTGTCACACCTCGCGTGCGACACGGGATCAGCGGGCCGGCAGGCCCGGGGTCGGCGGCGGTCTCCGCCACCGGTCGGATCCACGCCCCCGTAGCTCAGGGGATAGAGCACGGCTCTCCTAAAGCCGGTGTCGCAGGTTCGAATCCTGCCGGGGGCACACACGCGAGCGGCGCGGACGGCGTCGGCGCGGCTCGCTGGAACGGTCGGCGCGGACGGTGTCCGCGCCTTTCCTGTGTCCGGGCGCAGCGCGTCACCGCCTGCCGGTGCCGCTGCGGCGGGCGTCGGTCGGTCGGACGGCGAGGGCGGTCGGGACCGAGGTGGAGCACCTCGCCGTCGGTCGCGAGGTGGAGAACGACGCCGTCCGTCTCGTGCGACCAGCGGGGCTCGCCCGTCGCGAGGTCGAGCCCGGCGAGGGTTGCCGAAGGGTCGGCTGGTTCGGTCGCACGTCCTCTCCCTCGTCGGTCCGCGGCGGCCCGGCGCAGCCGCGCCGGGTCGGTACGCGGCGGCGGTTGTCGTGCGGGGCCCTGGGGTCGCGCACGCCCTTGGGCGGCGGCCCGGTTCCGTGGGAGATACGGGACGCCCGCCGGACGGGGCGGGTCGGTGACGGGTCGTCGAGCCGGGCGGGCCCCGGGCGGCGTCGCGTGAGATGCTCCGCGGCACCTCCGGGCCGGGCGGGCGCCCCCGCCGGCCACCCGCTTCGACGAGGAGTTCACCGTGACCACCCCCCCGCGCACCACGCTGACGATCGCGCTGCCGATCGAGGACCGTCGTCGGTCGTTCGCGTTCTACCGCGACGGGCTCGGCTTCCGTGCGGTCGGCGAGCCCGCGGAGGACGGGGTGCCGGAGCCCCTGCGCTTCGCGGTCAACGACGGGCTGACGCTGATGCTGGTGCCGACGGGCGGTTTCGGATGGGTCCTGGGCGGCCGGGAGACGGCGGGTCCGGGGGTCAGCGAGTGCGTGCTCGGTCTGGACACCGCCTCGGCGGCCCAGGTCGACGCGGTGCTGGCGCGGGCGGAGGCGGCGGGCGCGACCGTCGTCACGGCGCCGACCCGGCAGCCGTGGGGATACAGCGGCACCTTCACCGATCCCGACGGCCACCTGTGGATGGTGGAGGCCGCGCCGGAGGACTGACACCGGGGCGGGGTCGCCCGCGGGACCGCAGGCCACCACGAGCGCGCCGCCACGGCCTCACGGGGACGGGCTCACCAGCGGTGGTGGACCTGGCCGCGGATCTCCCGGTCGTACAGCTCCGCCACGGCGGCGAGCGTCTCGTCCGGCAGCGGGGGCAGCTCGGCGGCGGCGGCGTTGGCCAACGCCTGCTCGGCGTTGCGGGCACCGGGGATGACGGTGGTGACACCGGGCTGCTGAATGATCCAGCGGAGCGCCGTCTGCGCGGGGGTGGCGCCCTCGGGCGCCAGCGCCGCGAACTCGCGAGCGGCGCGCACCCCCGTCTCGTAGTCGACGCCGGAGAAGGTCTCGCCCTGGTCGAACGCCTCGCCCTTGCGGTTGTACGTGCGGTGGTCCTCCGGGGCGAAGGTCGTCTCCTCGGTGTACCGGCCGGAGAGCAGCCCGGAGGCGAGCGGCACCCGCGCGATGATCGCCACGCCGGCCGCCTCGGCGGCAGGCAGCACGCGCTCCAGCGGCTTCAGGCGGAACGGGTTGAGGATGATCTGCACACTGGCGGTGCCGGGGCGGGCGATGGCGTCCAGCGCCTGGTCGCAGGTCTCGACGCTCACGCCGTAGGCCCGGATCCGCTCCTCCTCCACGAGGCGGTCGAGCGCGTCGTAGACGGCGTCGGAGGCGATGACCTCGCTGGGCGGGCAGTGCAACTGCACCAGGTCGAGGATGTCGGCGCCGAGGTTGGTGCGCGAACGATCGGTCCAGGCACGGAAGTTGGCGAGGTTGTAGTTCGCGGCCTCCTGGGGGACCCGGCGGCCGAACTTGGTGGCGACGGTGACCCCGTGGCCGGAACGGCCGCGCAGGTACTCCCCGATGAGCCGCTCGCTGCGTCCGTCACCGTAGACATCGGCGGTGTCGAAGAAGGTGACGCCGGAGGCGATGGCGGCGTCCAGCAGCGCGGGCGCGTCCTTCTCGGGGAACTGGCCCCAGTCGCCGCCGAGTTGCCAGGTGCCCAGACCGACGACCGAGAGCTTTCGGCCGAACCGGCGGCAGAGCCGCTCCTCCATGTGGGGGTTCTCCCTCTCGTGGTGTCCGCCGCACTCCGGCGGACGTGGACCTCCACGATGCCACGGGGTCGAGCGGTACGGGTGGCGCTCCGGTTCCGGAACCGGTTCCACCCCCGGGGAGTCGGGGCGCGGGCGCAGCCGGGGCGCACCCCCACGGAGCCGCCGCGGACCGGGGAGAGTCCGGGCGGCCGCCCCGCGGTGGGGCCGGGTGGCCGCCCGGCCCCACCGCCGCAGG
>NZ_JAAVJC010000012.1 GCF_012033785.1 Streptomyces bohaiensis | reverse complement strand
ACCGCCACCTCGGTGGTGGCGGCCGCCGGGCCCGGTGGCGCCGCGCCGGCGGGGCCGCAGCCGAGTTGCAGCGGTGACCGTCGCCGTGGTGACCGTCGCCGTGGTGCGGCGGTGGCCGTGGTGCGGCGGTGGCTGCGCCGTCGGTCAGCGGCCGAAGGCGAAGCCGTCCGCGCCGAAGCCGGCGAACGGGTTCTCCTCGTTGAGGTCGACCACCTCGGCGCCGTTCGGCGGCGTGAAGTAGAAGGTGCCGCCCGCGGGCTGCTCGTACCGGATGTGGGTGAACGCCACGTCGACCAGGTTGCGGTCGGGGCCGGCGACGGTGACGGCCAGCGGCAGCCCCGTCTCCGCGTCGACGGAGATCCGGACCGACTCCACGGTGCCGAACTCAGCTCCCTCGACCGGCTCGTGCGGGACGACCAGCAGCTGGTAGGCGTCCTGGCCGGCGATCCTCGCGGTGCCGTCCACGGTGATCTCGGCGTGTTCACCCGCGCCCGCCAGCACCTCCTGCGCCATCTGCTGCGGGGTGAGCGAGGCGAACTCCTCGTGCGCCTTCCCCCGCTGCCCGCCGTCCGTGCCGGCCTCGGACTTCTCGGCGTGCTCGGCGAGATCGGCGTGGTAGGCAATGTTGTCGGCGCTGTCGTACATCCAGACGTCACCGTCGTTGTGGATGACGCTCAGTTCCTCGTCGCCGTCGGCGACGACGAGCCGCTGCCGCTCCTCGCCGTCGAGTGCCACCTGGAGGGTGCTGTTGCCGGTGGCCAGCGAAGCGAGGCGGGCGGCCGGGCCGCCGAACTGCTCGGCGAACGAGCCGAGGGCGGGCACCTCGACACCCATGTCGACGCGGACGGTGCCGCTGAGCTGCTCGGTCTCGGACTCCGCGACCTTGACGAGCAGTTCCTCGGCGGAGAGCGCGGGAAGGTCCGGGCCGCCGTCGCTCGCCAGGGCCGGGTAGACGCCGGCTCCCACCAGCCCGACGCCGCACACCACCGAGCCCGCAACGACGGTTCGGCGGAGCTTCTTGTTCATGGCCATCTCTTCCCCATCTCCTCGGACCCTGCGATCCTTCCCGGTTTCCCGGGTCACTACCGATTTGATCGCGGATCGTCGGGAAAAACGTCGGCCCAGGGGTTGCTGTCGGACTCCTCCGCCGGTATGAGGCCGAGCCGTGACTGGGGCCGGGGCCCCTAGGGGAGCCCCCGAGCACCGGGGAGGCCGACCGCGCGCACCGGCACGGTGGCCCGCCTACCGGGCAGGGGGCGGGTGTCAGGGGCAGCGGCCGGGACGCGCCGCGCCCTCGGCAGCGGCCTGCCGGGCGGCGCCGGGTGGCGGCGGTCGACCTCAGGCACGTCCCCAGGCACGTCCCCGGCGGACGGCCCGCCGACGAGACCCCGCCCGGCGCGGCCACCGACCGGCGGCGGGACGACCGGGTCGCGCCGGTCGCACGGGTCGCGCCGGTTCAGACGGTCCGGTCCGCCACGGCGTCGCAGAGCCCGGCCAGCGCGGCCTTCGCCGGGATCTCCGGCAGCGGCGCCAGCGCCTCCCGCGCGGAGGCGGCGTACCGCAGCGCGTCCGCACGGGCCGAGGCCAGTGTCGGGTGGGCGCGCAGCCCCGCGAGGGCCTCGGCGTGGCGGGCGTCGTCGCTGAGGTCGGAGTCGAGCAGTTCCACCAGCGCGCGGTCCTCGGGGGAGCCGCCCTCGGCGGCCTGCTGCCGCAGCCGCAGCACGGTGAGGGTGTCGATGCCCTCCCGCAGGTCGGTGCCGGGCGTCTTCCCGGACTCGTGGGGATCGCCGGTGATGTCCAGGACATCGTCCGCGAGCTGGAACGCCACGCCGATCCGCTCGCCGAACTGCGTCAGGGTGTGGACGGTCGCCTCGTCCGCGCCGGAGAGCAGCGCGCCGAACCGGCCCGAGACGGCGATGAGCGAGCCGGTCTTGCCTGCGATGACCTCCAGGTGGTGGTCGACCGGGTCGTCACCGGGGCGCGGACCCGCCGTCTCCAGGATCTGGCCGGTCACCAGCCGCTCGAACGCCTCGGCCTGGATGCGGACCGCCTCGGGGCCGAGCCCCGCCACGATCGCCGACGCCCGCGAGAAGAGGAAGTCGCCGGTCAGCACCGCCACCGAGTTGTCCCAGCGGGCGTTGGCGCTCGGCACGCCCCGCCGCACCTCGGCCTCGTCCATCACGTCGTCGTGGTAGAGCGTCGCGAGGTGCGTCAGCTCCACCACCACCGCGGACGGCACCACGCCCGGCGCGTGCGGGTCGGCGAACTGCGCCGCCAGCATCACCAGCAGCGGCCGGAAACGCTTGCCGCCCGCACGCACCAGGTGCTGGGCGGTGTCGTTCAGGAACGGCACGTCGCTCTTGGTGGCCTCGACCAGGCCCGCCTCGACAGCGGTCAGCCCGGTCTGGAGATCTGCCTCCAGTGCCTGGTCCCGCACGCTCACCCCGAAGGGACCCACGACGGTCACGAGCGCTTCTCCTGTCTCCGGTGCCTTGTCCCAGGCAGGGTATCCGGTCGTCCGTCGATCACTGCCAGCGCGTACCCGGTCGCCACTGGGTCACGCCGCTCCCGTTCCCCGGGCCCCGCACGGCCGGTCGGAACCGGTCGCCGCGCGGCGGTCCGAGCCGGGCTACCGGGCCGTAGGGTATGGCCATGTCAGACGTGAGCCTGCCCGACGTGGCCGAGGACGACCTCTACGGCCCGGACAATCTGCCCTACGGCGTCTACACCACCGACGCCGCGCCCGACCGGCGCCGGATCGGCGTGCGGTACGGCTCCTGGGTGCTGGACGTGGGCGCCGCCGCCGCGGCCGCCGACCACCCGCGGGCCGAGGAGTTGTCGGCCCCCACGCTGAACCCGCTGCTGGCGGCCGGGCGGCCCGCCTGGCGCGAGGTGCGCGCCGCGGTCCGCGACTGGCTGACGGACGCCGGCCGTCGCGAACAGCTCGCCGCGGACGGCCTGTTGATGCCGCTGGACGCATCGGTGACGCTCCACCTGCCGTTCGAGGTCGCCGACTACGTCGACTTCTACGCCAGCGAGCACCACGCCTCCAACCTCGGCCGGATCTTCCGCCCGGACAGCGAGCCGCTGACCCCCAACTGGAAGCACATGCCGATCGGTTACCACGGGCGCGCCGGCACGGTCGTCGTCTCGGGAACCCCGGTGAAGCGGCCGAGCGGGCAGCGGAAGGCCCCGGACGCTCCGGCGCCGGAGTTCGGACCCTCGCGGCGGCTCGACATCGAGGCCGAGGTCGGCTTCGTCGTCGGCGGCGCCACCGAACCGGGCACCGCGGTGCCGCAGACCGCGCTGCGCGACCACGTCTTCGGGGTGTGCCTCCTCAACGACTGGTCGGCGCGCGACCTCCAGGCGTGGGAGTACGTGCCGCTGGGCCCGTTCCTCGGGAAGTCGTTCGCCACCTCCGTCTCCGCGTGGATCACCCCGCTGGACGCGCTGGACCACGCCCGCACCGAGCCGCCGGCGCGCAGCCACGACCTGCTGCCCTACCTGGCCGACGGCGACGGCAGCGGCGTCGAGGCGGCCGGGCTGGACCTGCGGATCACCGTCCGACTCAACGGTGAGGTCATCTCCGAGCCACCGTTCGCCGCCATGTACTGGACGGCGGCGCAGCAGCTGGCCCACATGACCGTCAACGGCGCGACGCTGCGCCCCGGCGATCTCTTCGGTTCGGGCACGGTCTCCGGCCCCGAGGTCGCCACCCGGGGCTGCCTGCTGGAGCTGACCTGGGCCGGTCGCGACCCGGTGGAGCTGAGCACCGGCAAGCGGACGTTCCTGGAGGACGGCGACGAGGTGACGCTGTCGGCCTGGGCGCCGGGGCCGAACGGCACCCGGATCGGCCTGGGCGAGGTCACCGGCCGGGTCACCCCGGCGGCCTGACCGGAAGCGGCACTGCGGGGCCGGGCGGCTGCTGCCGCCCGGCCCCGTGCTGCTCGGTGGGTACGGGAACCTCACGCAACCGTGCCCGGACCGCAACCGCCGCGCCCTAGGGTGGCGTGTACACCAACAAGTCAGGTATCGGCGTGACGCGGTACGGACCGGACACGGCGCGGGCGGGATTCCCCCTCCCCCGCGGTGCGCCGGTCACCGCCGTGCGCGCCGGCGGCCGGGAGCGGCCGAGCGGACGACGGGCGGACGCCCCCGGGGGACAGCTCGGGGCGGGCCCGCGAGGGGGCGAGGACTCATGCACCGAGGCAGGCACGGCATACAGCTGGGTGTGGCGACGGCCGCCGCGGCACTACTGCTCACCGGCTGCGGCAGCAGCGGCGAGGACAGCGGCGGCGGCTCCGCGAGCGGTGGCGGGGCCGACGGCGGGGCGCTGCGCGACATGATCACCGACCTTCGCGAGGCGCGCGACGCGTTCATGGTCTCGCCCGGCGAGGGGCTCGGCGAGGACGACGTCGACCTGGACGAGGTCGAGGGCTGGGACGACTGGCAGGACTGGGAGGACGACCCCGAGCCGTCGCCGGGGACCGACGCCGACGAGGACTCCGACACGGGCGGGGGCGGGGCCGAGCGCCGCGAGGAGGGCAACGGCGCCCTGGATGTCGGCGCCGAGATCCATGGCGTGTGGCAGGGCGCGGACAGCACCCTGTTCGGCGTCCTCTCCAGCCAGGAGTCCGGCACGGGCCTCGCCAACGCCTTCTTCGTCGACACCGCTTGGACGCTTCCCGACGGCACCCCGGTGGAGTGCGGCGGGCTGCTCTTCGGCAACGCGGAGGAGGGGTGGAGCAGTTTCCTCTTCTGCAACGACGAGGACGAGACGATGAAGACGGCCGAGTTGGTGCAGAAGGGCGACACCCTCGACGTCACCTGGGCCGAGGAGGACCGCACCGTCAGCCACGCCTGGATCGGTGACTGGGAGGACGCCGACGACGTGTAGCCGTGTCCGGTCGGCCCCTGGCCCCGCGCGGGGCCAGGGGCCGACCGCACGGGGGTCAGGCCGGGAAGCGACCCGACCTGACGCCATCGACGAACGACGCGAACGCGGGCACCGGCAACGCCAGCACCGGCCCGGCCACGTCCTTGGAGTCCCGCACGGGCACCAGCCCGTCCGAGACCGCGAGATTCACGGCAACCTCGACGCAGGCACCGCCGTTGCTGCTGTATGAGGACGTGTAGAACTGCGGTTCGGTCACGATGCCTACTCCTCCAGTACCTCTCGGATCATCGCCACGGAAGCCGCTTGTGAAAGGCACTCCGCCTGAAGCTGATGGTAGGCCGTGAGGAGTGGTTGAACCACCTTGAACTCTCGCTCAAGACGGCCCTCCTGGGCCGATTCGGCGTACGAGACAACGGCGCGGTCGGGAAGTGTCAGCAGGTAGACCGGGAGATCGAACGATCTCCGCTCCCCCAGCGTGTAGGGCGCAACCTGGACGATGCTGTGCGGACGCCCGGCGAAATCCAGCAGATGCCGCATCTGTTGGCCCATCACGTCGTGCCCGCCGACGACGCGGCGGAGGCAGCTCTCGTCCAGGACGATGTGGACCAAGGGAGCCGGCTCTCGGTTCAGCGAGTCTCGGCGACGTGCGAGAAGGGCGGTCCTCTCCTCTGCCTGGCGTTCGGTGATCGCTCCCCGCTGGACCGCGCCCGCGGTGATGGCGGCGGCGTACGGTGCGGTCTGCAGGAGCCCGGGAATGATGCCCAGTTCGAACAGTCGAATCTCCGACGCGTGCATCTCGTGGGAGACGTACTCGGGAAACCCCTCGAGGATGGCGCTCTCCCGCACGGACCGGCTCTGCCGCGCGAGTCGATCGCCCGTGCCGAGCGCGCGGTCGGCACTCGCCGCGAACCGTTTGGTTGGCGGACGTCGACCGGTTTCGACTGCGGATACGTGGGTGCCGGTGCACCCCATGCGTCGCCCCAGCTCGTCCTGCGTCCAGCCCCGCTCGTCCCGAAGGCCGCGTAACCGCTGGCCGAATGCTGCGGCAACCGAGGCGGCCGGGTCCAGATCCTTGCGATTCACGTGAACTCTCCGAGCATTTCGCGCAAGTTGAAGACAGCTGCACCCTAGGCCACGCTGACTCTCCTTGGTAGTGGATTCACTACGGAGAGGAACTGGTGTGTGCGTCTGGGATACGCGAGAGGGCTGGCATCGCTGTGGTCGAGCGGTGCCGGCAGACGGCGCGAGCCGTGAGGCAGCGGACTCGCCGTTGAGTGAACTGTTGAAGCGCACGGCCGTACTGCGGCGCGAGATCGATGCGCACCTCCGGTCGCTGGGCAGGCGGGGGAGACCGGTGACCGGCTGCTGCCTGGCCCGGCCCGCCTGCTGCCCCGGCTACTGGGCGGAGGTGGTGGTGCGCTCACCGGACGCCCACGCCGAGTGGTACGTGGACGGCACATGGTCAGCGACGCCCGACGAGGCGTTGGCGTGGCTGCCCCACCGGGCGGAGCGCCTCGCGTCGGTACTGGAAGCCGTCCCGGCGGCACATCGACCGGACACGGGCCCGGCCGAACCTGCCTCGCCGGTCGCCGCGGTGCTGCGCGACTGGGCGGCCGACGCTGCGTTCCGCCGGGTGCAGCGCGACGCGCTGGCAGCCGGGGCGCCGGTCAGTGCCAACGCCATCGGCCCGGACCGGTTCCACGGCGGCGCGTCGGTGGAAGTGCTGTACTCCCTGTCGGCCAGGCCGGTACCGCTGCGGAGCCGTGCGCAGGCTCCGCCTGCTGTGCCTGCGCCGCGCGGGGGGTGACGCGCTCGTCAGGCAGGTGCGCCGGGGGGCGGGGTCCCGTCGCCGCGCGGGGTGGCGTCCTGGCGCGGCAGGATGCGCCGCAGGATGTCGGTGACGGTGAGCACGCCGACGCTGCGGCCCTCGTCCACCGCCACCGCCAACTGCTCGCCGGCGGCCCGCATCCGGGAGAGCGCCTCGTAGACCGGGAGGTCGGCGTCGAGCGTCAGTACCGTGCGGGTGAAGGCGTCCACCGGACGGTCGGCCGGTTCCAGCAGCACGTCCCGGACGTGGACGAGTCGCGGCACCCCCGCGTCGCCCGACTCGACCAGGATGCGCATGTGGGCGGAGCGGGAGGCGGCCTCCCACACGTCGCCCACGACCGCGCCGGCGGGCACCGCGGTGGTGCCGCGCCGGGCGGGCAGCAGGTCGCCGACGCGCAGCTCCTGGAGGTCCAGGACGTCGGCGAGTTGAGCGCTGTCGCCTGGTTCGAGCGTGCCGACGGAGGCGGAGTGCTCGACCAGGTGCCGGATGGTGTCGATGTCGCGCCCACCCGCGGCGGCACGGTCGGTCGGAGTGACACCGCTCGCCGCGACCAGCCGGTTGGCCATCGTGTTGATCCAGCGCAGCAGCGGCCGCAGCAGTCGGGCGAGCGCCCGGGACGGCAGGCCCACCAGGACGGCGGCGCGTTCCGGGTGCGCGATCGCCCACGACTTGGGCGCCATCTCGCCGATGACGAGGTGCAGGAACGTCACGAAGAACAGTGAGAGGCCGAACGCGGCGCTGTCGGCGGCCCACCCCGGCAGCCCCCACGAGCCCAGCACGGGACCCAGCCAGTGGTCGAGCGCCGGCTTGGTGAGGGCCCCGAGAGCGAAGGTGCAGGCGGTGATGCCGAGCTGCGCCACGGCAAGCATGACGGTCAGCTCGTGCACACCCCTCAGGGCCGCGCGCGCGGCACGGCTCTCCGGTGCCATGGCTTCCAACCTGTGGCGCCGCGCGCCGAGCAGCGCGAACTCGATGATGACGAAGAAGGCGCTCAGCACGATCACGAACACGGTGGCGACGGTCACGAACAGCGGGTTCATCGCTCTTCCTCCCCGGACGTCCCCAGCGGCCCCGAGGAGCCCCCGGCGCCCTCGACGCCCCCGGCGCCGCCCCGGTCCTCCACCACGCGCACCCGGAGGGAGCTCGGCACGTGGCGCGCGACGTCGAGCACCTGCGCCTCCAGAAGTCGGCGCACCGGTTCCTCCAGTACCAGTTCGGCGGGGTCCTCGGGCAGCGGGACGCGCACGGTCTCGCCGGGCTGCGGGAGCGCCCCGAGGTGGGTGATGAGCAGACCGGCGAGGGTCTCGTACTCGCCTGCGGGCAGTGTCCGGCCGATGGCCCGGCCCACCTCGTCCAGCGGGGTGTCGCCGTCGATGCGCCACCCGTCGTCCTCCGGCACGACGGCGGCCGGTGGCCCGGGGTCGTGCTCGTCGGAGATGTCGCCGATCAGCTCCTCCGCCAGGTCCTCGACCGTCAGGATCCCGGCGAAGTCTCCGTACTCGTCCAGGACGCAGCCGAGTTGCTCCCGGGACCGCGCCATCTCCGCCAGCGCGTCCGGGAGCGGCATCAGCACCGGCAGCAACAGCGCGGGCCGCATCACGCTTCTCACCGGCGCCTCGTCGGTGGGGCGCCGGCGCAGCAGGTCGACGAGGTGGACCACTCCGAGCGGTTCGCCGTTCGCGTCGATCACCGGGTAACGGCTGTGCGCCCGTGCCATCAGCGCACGCACCTCGGCGACGCTGGTGGCCGGGGCCACCGTGTCGACACGGGCACGGGGCACCATCGCGTGCTCGACGGACCGTTCCGGGAAGTCGAGGACGCGGTCCACCAGCAGCGACAGGTCGGCCGGCAGGTCCCCGCTCTCCCGCGAGTCGGAGACGGCGTGCCGCAGGTCCTCCCGGGTGGCGCTGGTGTCCAGGTCGTGCACCGGCTCGATCCGCAGCAGCCGCAGGAAGGCGTTGGCCGCGTGGTCGAACACGGTGATCAGCCAGCCGCACGCCGCCAGATAGAGCAGGGTGGACGGCGCGAGCGCTCGCGCCAGCGGCTCCGGAGCGGCGATGGCGAGGTTCTTCGGGTACAACTCACCGAAGATCATCTGCACCACCGTCGCCGCCACGAGCGCCACCACCGTGCCGACGGAGACACCGAGGGCCACCGGCATGCCCACCCCGCCCAGCAGCACGCCGATCGAGCCGCCAACGAGGGGCTCCGCCACGAAGCCGACGAGCAGGCCCGTGACGGTGATGCCGAGCTGCGCACCGGAGAGCATGAACGAGGTGCGCCGGGTGACCCGCAGCGCGCGGCGGGCCGACGTGTCGCCGGCGTCCGCGCGGGCGCCGAGACGCTCCCGGTCGACGGACATGTAGGCGAATTCCTGCGCGACGAAGTAGCCGTTCGCCGCGATGATCACCAGCATCACCACGACGCCGAGCAGCCCGGTCAACACCGCTTGGGTCACGTCCGGTTCACCTCACGCAGAGCTACAGGCAGCTGCCGGCCAGGACGGCGTCCGAGCCGGTGGCAGCGCCGCGAGCGGGTCGACGACGCGGCACGGGACTCGGTGCTGATGCCCCACAGTAGGCCGTTCATCCGCCGGACCCCGGGATGCGCCGGGGTTGCCCGCGTCGTGGTCGCCCGGCCGGGCGACCGCCGGGTTCCGGCCGGGGACCCGCCGTCGTCGCACGGAGTAGGGCAGAGTACGGAGTGCGGCACTCGGCCGCACGGCAGGACCGGGCCCCGGTGCTGCCCCGACGTCCACGACCGGCCCGCGCCGAGCGGGCGGGGATGTGAGAGGGAGACCATGAAGATACGTCTGGCCGGACCGGCGTTGGCCGCCGCAGTCATGCTGCTGGCCGCCGGCTGCGGGAGCAGCGACGACTCCTCCGACGACGCGGCCACCGAGGAGACGGGCGCCTCCGAGCAGGAGGGCGACGACGGCGCCGGTGCCGACGAGGACGGCGCGGACGACGCGGCAGGCGGCGAGACCGGGGCCATCGCGGGCATCTGGGGCAGCGTCTCCGGTCAGGACACCCTGCTCCAGATCGGTGACGACGGCCTCGCCACCCTGCTCACCGCCGACGACGCCTGCCTCGGCGGCGCGCAGTCGATGGGCGACCACTCGATGATCAGCCTCCAGTGCTCCGTCGCGACGGGGTACTCCAGCGGTGAGGCCACGCTGAACGGCGAGGCGCTCACCGTCGGTTGGGAGAGCGGCGAGACGGTCTACGAGCGGATCGCGGACCAGGCGGTGGACCTCGCCGAGCTGAACCTGGGCGAGCTCGGCCTGGAGGAGCTGGAAGGCATCGACCTCGACAACATCGACTTCGAGGGCTTCGACATCGACGAGCTGGAGTCGCTCCTGCCGGGCAGCATCGCGGGCCCGGGCGACGACGACTGACCTGCCACGCCCCGCGACGCCGCGCGCCTGACGTCCGGCACGCGGAACGGGCCGGCACCGCCTCCTGAGGAGGGGTACCGGCCCGTTCGTCGTGACCAGGGCCCGGCCGGAGGCCGGGGGCGGCTCAGCGGACGAACACGCCCGCCTGGCCGGCCAGGTCGAGGAAGTACTGCGGCGCGACGCCGAGGACGATCGTCGCCGCGGCGGCGACACCCAGCATCGAGGTGGTCATCGGGCTGGGGACGACCACCGAGGGCCCGTCCTCCTGCGGCTCGCTGAAGAACATCAGCACGATGACGCGGACGTAGAAGAACGCCGCGATCGCCGAGGCGATCACACCGACGATGACCAGCCCCATCGCGCCCGCGTCCGCCGCGGCGCTGAACACCGCGAACTTCCCCGCGAACCCGGAGGTCAGCGGGATACCCGCGAACGCCAGCAGGAACAGCGCGAAGACACCCGCGAGCAGCGGCGAACGGCGCCCGAGACCCGCCCACTTGGAGAGGTGGGTGGCTTCGCCGTCACCGTCGCGCACCAGCGTGACCACGGCGAACGCGCCGAGCGTCACGAAGGAGTACGCCGCCAGGTAGAACAGCACCGAGGAGACGCCGTCCTCGCTGAGCGCCAGCACACCGGCGAGGATGAAGCCGGCGTGGGCGATCGAGGAGTAGGCGAGCAGCCGCTTCACGTCGGTCTGGGTGATGGCGATGACGGCGCCGGCCAGCATCGAGGCGATGGCGACACCCCACAGCACCGGCTCCCAGTCCCACCGCATGCCCGGCAGCACCACGTACAGCAGCCGCAGCAGCGCGCCGAAGGCGGCGACCTTGGTGGCGGCGGCCATGAAGCCGGTCACCGGGGTCGGGGCGCCCTGGTAGACGTCCGGCGTCCACATGTGGAACGGGACGGCGCCGACCTTGAACAGCAGGCCCATGACGACCAGCGCGCCGCCGATCAGCAGGTAGGCGTCGTTGCCCATCGTGGCGGCCAGGCCCGGGTCCACCGCCGGCGGGGCGCCGGAGATGACGTCGGCGATGCCCGCGTAGGAGAGGGTGCCGGCGTAGCCGTAGAGCAGCGCGATACCGAAGAGCAGGAACGCCGAGGCGAAGGCGCCCAGCAGGAAGTACTTGACCGCGGCCTCCTGCGACAGCAGCCGCCGGCGCCGGGAGAGGGCGCACAGCAGGTACAGCGGCAGGGAGAGGACCTCCAGCGCGATGAAGAGCAGCAGCAGGTCGTTGGCGGCGGGGAAGAGCAGCATGCCGCCGAGGGCGAACAGCATCAGCGGGAAGATCTCGGTGGTGGTGTAACCGGACTTCACCGCCAGCTTCTCCGCGGTGCCGCCGGGCACCGCCGCCGCCTGCGCGGCGAAGGAGTCCACGGCGCGGCCGTGCTCGGCCGGCTCCAGCCGGCGTTCCGCGAAGAGGAACACCGAGACGAACCCGACGAGGATCAGGACGCCCTGGAGGAACAGCGCCGGGCCGTCCACGGCCAGCGCGCCCATGCCGGCGACCTGCGCCTGCGTGCTCGCGTGCCCGTCGGCGGCCAGCCCGACGACGGCGGCGAACGCCGTCGCCAGCGCCAGTACGGCGATCACCACCTGGGTGCCGTAGCGGTAGCGGCGGGGCGCGAACGCCTCGACGAGCACGCCGACGACGGCGGCTCCCACCACGATCAGCGTCGGGGAGAGCGCGACCCACTCGAACTGCGGGGTCTCCAGCACCCCCTGCGCGTGCGTCCAGCTGTTCACTGTGCTGTCTCCTCGTATCCCCCGCCGATGCGGCGGCTCGGGTCACGGTCGCGGCTGGTCTCCCGGATGCGCGATGTCATCGGCGGGCCTCCAGTTCCGGCTCGGGGTCGCTCTCACCGACGTCGGAGAGGGTGTGCTGGACCGCGGGGTCGACGATGTCGGTGAGCGGCCGGGGGAAGACACCGAGGAAGATCAGCATCGCGATCAGCGGTGCCACCACGGCGAGTTCACGCGGACGAAGGTCCGGCATCCGGGACAGCTCGGGCCGCACCGGCCCGGTCATGGTGCGCTGGTACAGGATCAGCACGTACAGCGCGGCGAGGACGATGCCGGCGCAGGCGACGATGCCCGCCACCGGGTACCGGGTGAACGTGCCCACCAGCACCAGGAACTCGCTGACGAACGGCCCGGTGCCGGGGAGCGACAGCGTCGCCAGTCCGCCGATGAGGAAGGTGCCCGCCAGGATCGGCGCGGTCTTCTGCACCCCGCCGTAGTCGGCGATGAGGCGGGAGCCGCGGCGGGTGATGAGGAACCCGGCGACCAGCATCAGCGCGGCGGTGGCGATGCCGTGGTTGACCATGTACAGCGTCGCGCCGGTCTGGCCCTGGCTGGTCATCGCGAAGATGCCCAGGATGATGAAGCCGAAGTGGCTGATCGACGCGTAGGCGATCAGGCGCTTCATGTCGCGCTGGCCGAGCGCCAGCAGGGCGCCGTAGATGATGGAGATCAGCGCCAGCACGATCACCACCGGCGTCGCCCAGGCGCTCGCCTCGGGGAAAAGCCCCAGGCAGAAGCGCAGCATCGCGAAGGTGCCGACCTTGTCGACCACCGCGGTGATGAGCACGGCGACGGGGGCGGTCGACTCGCCCATCGCGTTGGGGAGCCAGGTGTGGACCGGCCACAGCGGCGCCTTGATGGCGAAGGCGATGAAGAAGCCCAGGAACAGGAAGCGTTCGGTGTTCTGCGCGAAGGTCAGCTCGCCGGAGGCGCGCGCCTCGGCGATCGCCTGGAGCGAGAAGGTGCTGCCGCCCGGGAGGTCCGCGGTGGCGACGTACAGGCCGATGACCGCGGCCAGCATGATGAGGCCGCCGGCCAGGTTGTAGAGCAGGAACTTCACGGCCGCGTAGGTCCGCTGCTTGGCCTGCCCGCTCTCCGAGTGCTCCCCGGCGCGGTCGCCGAAGCCACCGATGAGGAAGTACATCGGGATGAGCATCGCTTCGAAGAAGATGTAGAAGAGGAAGATGTCGGTCGCGACGAACGACATCACCACCATGGCCTCGACCATGAGGATCAGGGCGAAGAAGCCCTGGGTGGGCCGCCAGCGCTTCCCGGCGGGGGTCTCCCCCTCCTTGGGGTCGGCGTCGTTCCAGCCGGCGCCGATGAGGAACGGGATGAGTACCGCGGTCAGCGCCACCAGCGCGACGGCGATGCCGTCCACGCCCAGTTCGTAGCGGACGCCGAACGCCGGGATCCACGCGTGGGACTCGGTCAACTGGTAGCGGTCGCCGCCCGGTTCGAACCGGACGAGCACCAGGATCGCGAGTACGGCGGTGACCAGCGAGGCGGTCAGGGCGACCCACTTGGCGAGGGTGCGCCGCGCCGAGGGGACGGCGGCGGTGGCGACCGCGCCGATGGCGGGCGCCAGCACCGTGGCCGTCAGCAGGGGAAATGACATGAGTTAGACCGCCCTCATCAGCAGGGTCACGGCAATGAGGATCGCCGCACCGCCGAACATCGAAGCCGCGTAGCTGCGCGCGAAGCCGTTCTGCACCTTCCGCAGCCGCCCGGAGAGTCCGCCGAAGCCCGCGGCGGTGCCGTTGACGACACCGTCCACCAGCTTGTGGTCGACGTAGACGAGCCCGCGGGTGAGGTAGCTGCCGGGGGTGACGAACGCGGCGTGGTTGAAGTCGTCCTGCAGCAGGTCGCGGCGGGCGGCCCGCGTGATCCAGACGCCGGTCGGGGCGACCTCGGGGATCGGGCGGCGCCCGTACTGGAACCAGGCCGCGCCGACGCCGACGAGCATCAGCACCGTCGCCAGCACGGAGACCATGCCGTGACTGACCGGGGAGTTCCCGTCGGCGGTGGCGACCACCGGCGACAGCCAGTCGACGAACGAGTGGTTGAGGTTGAAGACGAAGCCGGCGCCCACCGACCCGACGGCCAGCACGATCATCGGCACCGTCATCGACAGCGGCGACTCGTGCGGGTGGGGGTCGTTGCCCTCGGCGTCCTTCACCCAGCGCTTCTCACCGAAGAAGGTCATCAGCATGATCCGCGTCATGTAGTACGCGGTGAGCGCCGCTCCCAGCAGGGTGACGCCACCGAGGATCCAGCCCTCGGCGCCGCCCTTCCCGAAGGCCGCGTAGATGATCTCGTCCTTGGAGAAGAAGCCCGAGAGGTAGGGGAAGCCGATGATGGCGAGGTAGCCCAGCCCGAAGGTCACGAAGGTGACGGGCATGTACTTCCGGAGCCCGCCGTAGCGCCGCATGTCGACCTCGTCGTTCATGCCGTGCATGACCGAACCGGCGCCGAGGAACAGCCCGGCCTTGAAGAAGCCGTGGGTCACCAGGTGCATGATGGCGAAGACGTAGCCGATCGGGCCGAGCCCGGCCGCCAGCATCATGTAGCCGATCTGCGACATCGTCGACCCGGCGAGGGCCTTCTTGATGTCGTCCTTGGCGCAACCGACGATCGCGCCGAACAGCAGGGTGACGGCGCCGACGACGACGACCACGGTCTGCGCGGCGGGCGCGCCGTCGAAGACGGCGCCGGAGCGGACGACCAGGTAGACGCCGGCGGTGACCATCGTCGCGGCGTGGATCAGGGCCGAGACCGGGGTCGGGCCCTCCATCGCGTCGCCCAGCCAGGACTGGAGCGGCACCTGCGCCGACTTGCCGCAGGCGGCGAGCAGCAGCATCAGCCCGATGGCGGTCAGCGTGCCCTCGCTCGCCTGCTCCGCGGTGGACAGCACCGGGGAGAACGCGAAGGTACCGAAGGTGGAGAACATCAGGAAGATCGCGATCGCCAGACCGACGTCGCCGACGCGGTTGACCACGAACGCCTTCTTCGCCGCCGTCGCCGCGCTCGGCTTGTGCTGCCAGAAGCCGATCAGCAGGAACGAGGCGAGGCCCACGCCCTCCCAACCGACGTACAGCAGCAGGTAGTTGTCGGCGAGGACGAGGATCAGCATCGCCGCGAGGAACAGGTTCAGATAGGCGAAGAACCTGCGCCGCCGCACGTCGTGCTCCATGTAACCCACCGAGTAGAGGTGGATCAGGGTGCCGACCGAGGTGATCAGCAGCACGAACGTCATCGACAACTGGTCGAGCTGGAAGGCGATGTCCGCCTGGAACCCGCTCACCGGCACCCAGCTGTACAGGTGTTGGCTCAGGGCCCGGTCACCACCGTCCCGGCCGAGCATGTCGACGAAGAGCACCACGGCCAGGGCGAAGGAGAGCGCGGCCAGGCCGGTTGCCAGCCAGTGGCCGAACCGGTCGAGGCGGCGACCGCCCACGAGCAGCAGCGCCGCGCCCAGCAGCGGTGCCGCGACGAGCAGTCCGATCAACGATTCCACTGGTAACTCCACATTCTTCCGCTGGCCTTACAGCTTCATCAGACTTGCGTCGTCGACCGAAGCCGAGTGGCGCGCGCGATAGACCATGACGATGATCGCCAGCCCGACCACGACCTCGGCGGCGGCGACGACCATGACGAAGAACGCCATGATCTGGCCGTCGAGGTTCCCGTGCATGCGGGAGAAGGTGACCAGTGCCAGGTTGGCGGCGTTCAGCATCAGTTCGATGCTCATGAAGACCACGATGGCGTTGCGCCGCAGCAGCACACCGCAGGCGCCGATGGTGAACAGCAGCGCCGCGAGATGCAGGTAGTTCTCGGGACTCACTTGCCGGCCTCCTCGGCTCCGTCGCCGTCGCCGTCGTCACGGCGGCCGTTGTCGCTGCCGTCACCGTCGATGGCGGTGGCGGCGGGGGTGGTGGTGCCGGCGTCGGTGCGGCCCGCCCCACCGGTGGTGCTGCCGGAACCCAGCGACCCGCTGATCGAGGCGGGGCGCCCCTGGTGGTCGGCGGTGCGCTGCTCCAGCGCGGCGAGTGCCCCGAGCGCCTCGGTGTGGACCTCGCGGACCTGACCGCGCTCGTGGAGCGTGGCGCTGACGGTGAGCGGCGACGGCGTGCCGTCGGGCAGCAGACCGGGGATGTCCACGGCGTTGTGGCGGGCGTAGACGCCCGGCGCGGGCAGCGGCGGCACCTGGGTGCCGTCCTTCACGCGCGCCTCGGCCTGCTCGCGCTGCGACCTGGAGCGCTCGATCTTCTCGCGGTGCGTCAGCATCGTCGCGCCGACGGCGGCGACGGTGAGCAGGACGCCGGTCACCTCGAAGGCGACCATGTACCGGGTGAAGAGCAGCGAGGCGAGACCCTGGACGTTGCCCTGGGAGTTGGCCTCCGCCAGTCCGGTGAAGGAACCCACCGACGCCTGGCCGATGCCGGCGACCAGCAGGATGCCGAGCCCCAGCCCCATGGCGGCCGTCGCGATGCGTTGCCCCTTGATGGTCTCCTTCAGGGAGTCCGCCGCGCTGACGCCGACCAGCATCAGCACGAAGAGGAAGAGCATCATCACGGCGCCGGTGTAGACGACGATCTGCACCACGCCGAGGAAGTAGGCACCGTTGGCCAGGTAGAACAGCGCCAGGATGACCATGGTCCCGGCCAGGCACAGCGCCGAGTACACGGCGCGGCGCATCAGGATCGTGCCGAGCCCGCCGGCGACGGCGATGGGCGCGAGGATCCAGAACTGGACTGCCTCGCCACCGGAGGTGGAGGTCTCCGCCGCCAGTGTCGACAGGGCGGTCAGCGTGCTCATGCCCGCACCTCCGGCGGTTCGCCGTCGTCACCGATGTTGCCGCGGTGGTCCTGCCCGGTGGGGTCGGTCAGCGAGGACGCCGCCGCGAGCGCGTCCTGCGGGGTGACCTCCTCGCCGGGGGCCTGCTCGCCCTTGGAGCGGGCGACCTGCCGGACCGTCCCCTCGGCGGCGCCGGGGACCTCGCCCCGGTAGTAGGTCTGCTCGTCCGCACCCGGGTACATCGAGTGCGGCGCCTCGACCATGTCGTCCTGCAACCCCGCCAGCAGCTCCTCCTTGGTGAAGATGAGGTCGGTGCGGGTGCGGTCGGCGAGCTCGTACTCGTTGGTCATGGTCAGCGCGCGCGTCGGGCACGCCTCCACGCAGAGCCCGCACAGGATGCAGCGCAGGTAGTTGATCTGGTAGACGCGGCCGTACCGCTCACCCGGGGAGTAGCGCTCCTCCTCGGTGTTGTCCGCGCCCTCGACGTAGATGGCGTCCGCGGGACAGGCCCAGGCGCACAGCTCGCAGCCGATGCACTTCTCCAGCCCGTCGGGGTGACGGTTGAGCTGGTGGCGGCCGTGGAAGCGGGGCGCGGTGGGCTTCTTCTCCTCCGGGTACTGCTCGGTGAGCCGCTTCTTGAACATGCCCTTGAAGGTCACGCCGAAGCCGGCCACCGGGTTGTTGAAGTCAGGCATCGCCGTCCTCCTTCCGTGCGTCGCTCGCTGCGTCACTGTCGGCGCCCGCCGTGCCGGACTCCTCGCCGGCCGGGGCCGCGACGGCGGCCTTGTGCCGTTCCGCACGCGAGGGGCGGCGCGGCACCGGGGGCAGGGTCTGGCCGGGCTTGGGCGGCACGGGGAAGCCCCCGGCCATCGGGTCGAACTCGGGCTCCTCCGGTTCGGTCCCCTGCTTCGCCCGGTCGGAGCGGTCGCGGAGTGTGTCGACCACCAGCGAGACCAGCAGCAGGGCGACGACTCCGCCGACCACCCAGATGAGGATGTCGCTGAAGGAGCGGCCGTCGTTCTGGAAGGCCCGGACGGTGGCGACCAGCATCAGCCAGCCGAGAGCGACCGGGATGAGGACCTTCCAGCCCAGCACCATGAACTGGTCGTACCGGACGCGGGGCAGCGTGCCGCGGATCCAGACGAAGAAGAACATGACGGCGAGCAGCTTGAGGGTGAACCACAGCAGCGGCCACCAACCGGTGTTGGCCGACTCCCAGAAGGAGATCGGCGCCGGGGCGCGCCATCCGCCGAGGAAGATCGTCACCATCAGCGCGGAGACGGTCACCATGTGGATGTACTCGGACATCATGAAGAAGGCGAACTTGATGGACGAGTACTCGGTGAGGTACCCGCCGACGAGGTCGCCCTCGGACTCCGGCATGTCGAACGGCGGACGGTGCGCCTCGCCGACCATGGCGATCATGTAGATCAGGAACGACACCGGCAGCAGGACGACGAACCAGCGGTCCTCCTGCGCGGCGACGATCCCCGAGGTGGACATCGACCCGGAGTAGAGGAAGACGGCCGCGAAGGAGAGGCCCATCGCGACCTCGTAGGAGATGATCTGCGCCGTGGCCCGCACCCCGCCGAGCAGCGGGTAGGTCGAGCCGGAGGACCAGCCGGCGAGGACGGTGCCGTAGACGGCGATGGCCGAGGTGGCCAGCACGTACAGCATCGCCACCGGCAGGTCGGTGAGCTGGAGCACGGTCTCGGTGCCGAAGATCGAGACCGGGGAGTCGGCGGGGCCGAACGGGATCACCGCGATGGCCATGAACGCCGGGACCGTCGCGAGGATCGGCGCCAGGATGTAGACCGGCTTGTCGGCCCCCTTGACGACGATGTCCTCCTTGAACATCAGCTTCACGCCGTCGGCCAGCGACTGGAGCATGCCCCAGGGGCCGTTGCGGTTGGGGCCGATACGCAGCTGCATCCAGCCGAGCACCTTGCGCTCCATCACGATGGAGATCAGCACCGTGCCCATCAGGAACGCGAAGACGCCGACCGCCTTGAGCAGGATCAGCCAGAACGGATCGTTGCCGAACATCGACAGATCCGCCTCTTGGGCGAGCACGGTCATCGGGCGTTCCCTCCCTTCTCGTCAGGGCCCTGGCCCGGGGCGCCGGACGGCGACCCGGAGGCGATGGAAACCAGCTCGCCCGGGTGGGCGCCGAGGTCGTGGTAGAGACCGCCGCCGAAGGAGTTGACCGGCAGCCACACCACGCCGTCCGGCATCTCCGTCACCAGCAGCGGGAGTTCGACGCTCCCGGCGGGGCCCGTCACCGCGACGGTGGAGCGGTCGGTGAGCCCGGCACCGGCGGCGGTGGTCGGGGAGACCCGGGCCGGCGCGGGGTGGCGGGTGGCGGCCAGCGCCTTGTCGCCCTCCTGGAGACGGCCCTGGTCGAGCAGCATCCGGTGGCCGGCGAGCACCGCCTGGCCGGCGGCGGGCGCCGGCGGGGTGACGGAGGTGCCGGTCGGGCCGATGGGCAGCGCGCCCTCCCAGGACGGGAACCGGCCGACCTCGCGCCGGGTGGCCGCGACGTCGGGGAGACCGAGCGCGACGTCCATCCGGTCGGCGAGCATGTGGAGCGCCCGGCCGTCGGGGTGGACGTGGCGGCGGGTCATCTGGTCGGCGGCGATCGCCGCCTCGAACGGCCGGTAACGGCCCTCCCAGTTGAGGAAGGTGCCGGTCTTCTCGGCGACCGCGGCGACCGGCAGCACCACGTGGGCGCGGGCGGTGACCTCGGTCGGCCGCTGCTCCAGGCTCACCAGGAAGCCCTCGGCGGCGACGCGGTCCAGCGCGGCGAGCGCGGCCCGCGGGTCGGGGAGGTCCTCGGTGGAGACACCGGCGACGACCAGGCCGGCGAGTCCGCCGTCCGCCGCCGCGCGCAGGATCGCGGCGGTGTCCCGGCCGGGGCGGTCGGGCAGGTCGGCCTCGGCGACGCCCCAGACCGCGGCGGTCTGCTGCCGGGCGAGCACGTCGTGGTCGGGACGGCCGCCGGGCAGCAGCCCGGGCAGGGCACCGGCCTCGACCGCGCCGCGCTCACCGGCGCGGCGGGGAATCCACACCAGCCGGGCGCCGGTGGCGGCGGAGAGGGCGACCGCGGCGGTCAACGCGCCCGGCACCAGGGCCAGTCGCTCGCCGACCAGGATCAGCGCGCCTTCGGCCCGCAGCGCCTGCGCGGCGTCGGCGGCCGCGCCCTCCAGTCCGGTACCGGCGGCCAGCGCGTCCAGCCAGTCGGTCTCGGTGCCGGGGGCGGCGGGCAGCAGCACGCCGCCGGCCTTGGACTGCCCCCGGGTGAAGTGCGTCGCCAGCGACCAGCTGCGCTGGTGGTGCTTGCGGTTGGCCTTGCGGAGCCGCAGGAAGACGCCGGGCGCCTCCTCCTCGGCCTCCAGTCCGGCGAGCAGCACCGCCGGCGCCGTCTCCACCGCGCGGTGGTCGACCGAACCGCCGTGGTCGACGCCGCTGCCGGCGACGTGGGCGGCGAGGAACGCCGCCTCCTCGGCGGAGTGGGGCCGGGCGCGGAAGTCGATGTCGTTGGTGGCCAGCGCCAGCCGGGCGAACTTGGCGTAGGCGTAGGCGTCCTCGACGGTCAGCCGACCGCCGGTGAGCACGCCGGCACCGGCGCCGTCGCGGGCGGCGGCGAGTCCGGCCGCGGCCGCGTCGAGCGCCTCGGGCCAGCTGGTGGGGACGAGTTCACCGGAGGCCGCGTCGCGCACCAGCGGGACGGTGAGCCGGTCGGGGAGCTGCGCGTAGCGGAAGCCGAAGCGCCCCTTGTCGCACATCCACTCCTCGTTGACCTCGGGGTCGTTCGCGGCCAGGCGGCGCAGGGTCTTGCCGCGGCGGTGGTCGGTGCGGGTGGCGCAGCCGCCGGCGCAGTGCTCGCAGACGCTGGGCGAGGAGACCAGGTCGAACGGGCGGGAGCGGAACCGGTAGGCGGCCGAGGTGAGCGCGCCGACCGGGCAGATCTGGATGGTGTTGCCGGAGAAGTACGACTGGAGGGGCTCGCCCTCGCCGGTGCCGACCTGCTGGAGGGCGCCGCGCTCCAGGAGTTCGATCATCGGGTCGCCCGCGACCTGGTTGGAGAACCGGGTGCAGCGGGCGCACAGCACGCAGCGCTCGCGGTCGAGCAGCACCTGCGCGGAGATCGGGACCGGCTTGGCGAAGGTCCGCTTGACGCCCTCGAAGCGGGAGTCGGCCTGGCCGTGGGACATCGCCTGGTTCTGCAGCGGGCACTCGCCGCCCTTGTCGCAGACGGGGCAGTCCAGGGGGTGGTTGATGAGCAGCAGCTCCATCACCCCGACCTGGGCCTTCTCCGCGACGGGTGAGGTGAGCTGGGTGCGGACGACCATGCCGTCGGTGCAGGTGATGGTGCACGACGCCATGGGCTTGCGCTGGCCCTCGACCTCGACGATGCACTGGCGGCAGGCGCCGGCGGGGTCGAGCAGCGGGTGGTCGCAGAAGCGCGGGATCTCGATGCCGAGCAGTTCGGCGGCGCGGATCACCAGGGTGCCCTTGGGCACGGAGATCTCGATGCCGTCGATCGTCAGCGTCACCAGGTCCTCGGGCGGCGTGGCCGGTCCGCCGCCGGGGGTGCCGGAGGTGGTGGTGACAGTCATGCGTTCACCTCCTGGGTGGCGTCGCGGTCGTCCGCCCAGACGGTGGACTTCGCGGGGTCGAACGGGCAGCCACCGCCGGTGACGTGCTGCTCGTACTCCTCGCGGAAGTGCTTCAGCGAGGACATGATGGGGGCGGCGGCACCGTCGCCCAGGGCGCAGAACGACTTGCCGTTGATGTTGTCGGCGATGTCGAGGAGCTTCTCCAGGTCGGCCATGGAGCCCTTGCCGGCCTCCAGGTCGCGCATCAGCTGGACGAGCCAGTAGGTGCCCTCGCGGCAGGGGGTGCACTTGCCGCACGACTCGTGGGCGTAGAACTCGGTCCAGCGGGTGACGGCGCGGACCACGCAGGTGGTCTCGTCGAAGCACTGGAGCGCCTTGGTGCCGAGCATGGAGCCGGCACCGGCGACACCCTCGTAGTCGAGGGCGACGTCGAGGTGCTCCTCGGTGAGGAGCGGAGTGGAGGAGCCGCCGGGGGTCCAGAACTTCAGCCGGTGGCCGGGGCGCATGCCGCCGCCGAGTTCGAGGAGCTGGCGCAGCGTGATGCCGAGCGGCGCCTCGTACTGGCCGGGGCGGGCGACGTGCCCGGAGAGCGAGTAGAGCGTGAAGCCCGCCGACTTCTCGCTGCCCATCGAGGTGAACCAGTCCTTGCCGCGGTCGATGATCGCGGGCACGGAGGCGATGGACTCGACGTTGTTGACGACCGTCGGCGAGGCGTACAGACCGGCGATCGCGGGGAACGGCGGGCGGAGCCGGGGCTGGCCGCGGCGCCCTTCCAGCGAGTCGAGGAGGGCGGTCTCCTCACCGCAGATGTAGGCGCCGGCGCCGGCGTGGACGACGAGTTCGAGGTCCTTGCCGGGGCCGAGTGCGTCCTTGCCGACGTACCCGGCGGCGTACGCCTCGGCGACGGCGGCGTGCAGCCGCCGCAGCACCGGGACGACCTCGCCGCGCAGGTAGATGAAGGCGTGCGAGGAGCGGATCGCGTGGCAGGCGATCACGATGCCCTCGATGAGGGAGTGCGGGTTGGCGTAGAGCAGCGGGATGTCCTTGCAGGTGCCCGGCTCCGACTCGTCGGCGTTGACGACGAGGTAGTGCGGCTTGTCGTCGCCCTGCGGGATGAACTGCCACTTCATGCCGGTGGGGAACCCGGCGCCGCCGCGGCCGCGGAGTCCCGCGGCCTTGACGTAGGCGATGAGCTCGTCGGGGTCCATCGCCAGGGCCTTGCCCAGGCCCCGGTACCCGCCGTGGCGGCGGTAGCCGTCCAGCGTGTAGCTGTCGGCGTCGCCCCAGTTGGCGGAGAGGACCGGGGTCAGCAGGTCCTTGGCGACAGCCGAGGCGCTGGTGTTGTCCGATGACATGGCGCTCACTCGCCCTCCTCGGCGGTGGGGCTCGCCGCGGGGTTGTCCGGGTCCGAGGCGGATGTCTGCTGCGGCGCGTCGTGCTTGCTGAGGTACTGCGGCGGGCCGCCGTCGGCCGGGTGGCTGCCCGGTCCGGTGGCGGGCCGTCCGGCGGGGAGCTGCTCGCCGGTGGCCATCCGCAGGCCGACCAGGGAGGCGTCGCCGCCGGTGCCGCCCTCGGTGACGGCGCCCTCGCGCGGGTCGGGGAAGCCGGCCAGGATGCGGGCGGTCTTCTTGAAGTCGCAGAGGGAGGCACCGCGGGTGGGGGTGACGGTCTCACCGGCGCGGAGCTTGTCGACGAGGTCCTTGGCGGACTGCACCGTCTGGTCGTCGAAGAACTCCCAGTTGATCATGATGACCGGGGCGTAGTCGCAGGCCGCGTTGCACTCGATGTGTTCGAGCGTGACCTTGCCGTCCTCGGTGGTCTCGCCGTTGCCGACACCGAGGTGGTCCTGGAGCGCCTCGAAGATCGCGTCGCCGCCGAGGACCGCGCACAGGGTGTTGGTGCAGACCCCGACCTGGTAGTCGCCGGACGGCTTGCGCCGGTACATGGAGTAGAACGTCGCGACCGCGGTGACCTCGGCGGTGGTCAGGCCGAGCTGGTCGGCGCAGAACCGCATGCCGGTCCGGGTGACGTGGCCCTCCTCCGACTGCACCAGGTGAAGCATCGGCAGCAGCGCGGAGCGGCTGCCGGGGTACCGGGCGATGATCTCCGCGGCGTCGGCGGCGAGCCGGGTGCGGACGTCCTCGGGGTAGTCCGGCGGGGGCAGGGGCGGCATGCCCAGTCCCACGGCGGCGTTGGCTGCCTCCGTCATCGGTCGACGCCTCCCATCACGGGGTCGATGGAGGCCACGGCGACGATGACGTCGGCGACCATGCCGCCCTCGCACATCGCGGCCACGGCCTGGAGGTTGGTGAAGGAGGGATCGCGGAAGTGGACCCGGTAGGGCCGGGTGCCGCCGTCGCTCACCACGTGCACGCCGAGTTCGCCCTTGGGCGACTCCACGGCGGTGTACGTCTGGCCGGCCGGGACGCGGAAGCCCTCGGTGACCAGCTTGAAGTGGTGGATCAGGGCCTCCATGGAGGTGCCCATGATGGTGCGGATGTGCTCCAGCGAGTTGCCGAGTCCGTCCGGGCCGAGCGCGAGCTGCGCGGGCCAGGCGATCTTCTTGTCGGCGACCATGACCGGGCCGGGCTCCAACCGGTCCAGGCACTGCTCGATGATCCGCAGCGACTGCCGCATCTCCTCGACGCGCAGCAGGAAGCGGCCGTAGGAGTCGCAGGTGTCGGTGGTGGGGACCTCGAAGTCGTAGGTCTCGTAACCGCAGTAGGGGTCCGTCTTCCGCAGGTCGTGCGGGTGGCCCGCGGAGCGGAGGACGGGACCGGTGGCGCCGAGCGCCAGGCAGCCGGCGAGGTCGAGGTAACCGATGCCCTCCAGCCGGGCCTTGAAGACCGGGTTGCCGGAGCAGAGCTGGTCGTACTCGACCAGGTTCTTCCGCATCGTCTTCACGAACCCGCGCAGGTGGTCCACGGCACCGGGCGGCAGGTCCTGGGCGAGGCCACCGGGCCGGATGTACGCGTGGTTCATGCGCAGCCCGGTGATCAGCTCGAAGGCGTCCAGGCAGAGTTCGCGGTCGCGGAAGCCGTAGATCATGACGGTGGTCGCGCCCAGCTCCATGCCGCCGGTGGCGATGGCCACCAGGTGGGAGGAGATGCGGTTGATCTCCATCATCAGCACGCGGATGACGTTGGCGCGGTCCGGGATGTCGTCGGTGATCCCGAGCAGCTTCTCGACGCCGAGGCAGTACGCCGTCTCGTTGAAGAACGGCGTCAGGTAGTCCATGCGCGTGACGAAGGTCGTGCCCTGCGTCCACGTCCGGTACTCGAGGTTCTTCTCGATACCGGTGTGCAGGTAGCCGATGCCGCAGCGGGCCTCGGTGACCGTCTCACCGTCGATCTCCAGGATCAGCCGCAGCACGCCGTGCGTGGACGGGTGCTGCGGACCCATGTTGACGATGATCCGCTCGTCGTCGCTGCGGGCGATCTGCTCGGCGGTCGCGTCCCAGTCGCCGCCCGAGAGGGTGTAGACCGTGCCCTCGGTCGTCTCGCGGGCGCCCGCCGGCGCGGTGGGGTGTGAGGTGGACATCAGGAGTACGACCTCCGCTGGTCGGGAGCCGGGATCTGGGCGCCCTTGTACTCGACGGGGATGCCGCCGAGCGGGTAGTCCTTGCGCTGCGGGAAGCCCTGCCAGTCGTCCGGCATCATGATCCGCGTGAGCGCCGGGTGGCCGTCGAAGACGAGCCCGAAGAAGTCGTAGACCTCGCGCTCGTGCCAGTCGTTGGTCGGGTAGACCGAGACGATCGACGGGATGTGCGGGTCGGCGTCGGGGGCGCTCACCTCCAGCCGGATCAGCCGGCCGTGGGTGATGGAGCGCATGTGGTAGACGGCGTGCAGCTCGCGGCCGGTGTCGGTCGGGAGGTGGACGCCGCTGACGCCGGTGCACAGTTCGAAGCGGAGCGCCGGGTCGTCGCGGAGGGTGCGGGCGACCTGCAGGATGTGCTCGCGCGCGATGTGGAAGGTGGCCTCGCCGCGGTCGATCACGGTGCGCTCGACGACGGCGGCCGGGTCCAGGCCCTGCTCCTCCAGCGCCCCCTCCAACTCGTCGGCGACCTCGTCGAAGTAGCCGCCGTAGGGGCGGGAGGCGGCCGCCGGCATCCGCACGGTGCGGCGGACGCCGCCGTAACCGGAGGTGTCGCCGCCGTTGTTGGCACCGAACATGCCGCGCCGCTCAGCGATCACCTCGCCGGGGGAGCCGACCGAGGCGGGCAACGCCCCGGCGGAGTCCTCCAGCTGGTTCTCCGGGCCGGCCGGTTCCTGTGTGGAACCGTTTCGGCGGTTGTCCGCGTCACTCACCGCAGCAGCCCCTTCATCTCGATCGTCGGGAGGGCCTTCATCGCCGCTTCCTCCGCCTCGCGGGCCGCGGCCTCGCGGTTGACGCCGAGCTTCTCGTCCTTGATCTTCTCGTGCAGTTTGAGGATCGCGTCCATGAGCATCTCGGGCCGCGGCGGGCAGCCGGGGAGGTAGATGTCGACCGGGATGATGTGGTCGACGCCCTGGACGATCGCGTAGTTGTTGAACATGCCGCCGGAGGAGGCGCAGACGCCCATGGAGATGACCCACTTGGGGTTGGGCATCTGGTCGTAGACCTGGCGGACGACCGGCGCCATCTTCTGGCTGACGCGGCCGGCGACGATCATCAGGTCCGCCTGGCGGGGCGATCCGCGGAAGACCTCCATGCCGAAGCGGGCGAGGTCGTAGCGGCCGGCGCCGGTGGTCATCATCTCGATCGCGCAGCACGCGAGACCGAAGGTCGCCGGGAACATCGAGGACTTGCGGGCGAGCCCGGCCATCTTCTCGACGGTCGTGAGCATGAACCCGCCGGGGATTTTCTCTTCGAGACCCATCTCAGATGCCTTCCTTCTCAGCTCGGCGCGGTGCCCCGGCCCGGTACCGCGCACCGGCCCGGTGGGGCGAACCACCGGTCACAGCTGCGGGGTCGGGGAGCGGCGCGGTGGGCACGGCGGTGGTCGTCAGTCCCACTCCAGCCCTCCCCTGCGCCAGTCGTAGGCGTACGCGACGCCGATGAGCCCGACGAAGATGGCCATCTGGACCAGCCCGAACATCCCCAGGGCGTCGAAGTGCACGGCCCACGGGTAGAGAAAGACGATCTCGATGTCGAAGACGATGAAGAGCATCGCGGTCAGGTAGTACTTGACGGGGAAGCGCCCACCGCCCGCGGGTTGCGGTGTGGGCTCGATGCCGCACTCGTACGCCGAGAGCTTGGCGCGGTTGTAGCGCTTCGGCCCGATGATCGCCGCCGCGATCACGGAGCCCACGGCGAAGGCTGCCCCGAGGGCTGCCAGCACGAGGATGGGAACGTACGCGTTCACCGCACCTCGCTCCTTCCAGTCGACGGCGACTGCTGCTAGAAGATCACTTCTATGTGAGTCAGTTCACAAGCACGAGCGCATCCTATGCCTCACCCCCTGTGAGTTGTGACACGGGGTACCCGAAGAAGTTTGTGATCTATGGCACCAAGGGTCACCTAACCGCATCCGCGCAGGTGGGTGGCGTCACCGTCCTGATACCGGACGTACCGGTGCCCGTACGGGTCGTGACGCGACGCCCGTTCGGGCACCCCGCGCGAGCGCGTCGCGCTATCAGCCCGCAACGTCTCAGCGCAAATTTGCTCTGCGGGCGCGTGCGAGGTATGCGCGAAACCAGCGGTGACGCCCCGGAATCGGATGTTTCATCTGCGTTGACGACGTGTTGACGCGACGTTGCCGGGCCGGTTGCGCACCGGGGCTCGGCCGGCCACCCGACGCGCAGCCATCTCCCGTCGGCACCAGGGCCGTTGCGGCCCGGAGCAGCCCGGTGTCGTGCTTCGCCGCAGGTCGCGACCGGTGGCCGAGCGCCGGTCGGGGGCGTCGGGCCGGTCGGCCGCCGACGTCGGGACGGCCGCCGGGCCCGGTCCGCGGAGCTCCTCGGCTGCGCCGTACCGCGGGCGCTCCCGGAGCGGCCGCCTCCGTACGCTGAGCCCATGCTGGAACTGTCGTTGCCCGTGCTACTGATGCTGTTCCTCGCCGCCGCGCTCGCGGGCTGGGTCGACGCCGTGGTCGGCGGCGGCGGACTGCTGCTCGTCCCGGCGCTGCTGCTGGGCCTGCCGCAGCACGCACCCGCCTATGCGCTGGGCACCAACAAGGCGACCGCCATCGCCGGCACCTCCTTCGCCGCCGTCACCTACGCCCGGCGCCACCCGGTGGACGTCCGGCTGGCGTTGCGGTTCGGCGCCCTCGCCTGTGTCTCCTCGGCGGTGGGCGCCTCGTTCGCGACCGCGGTGAGCAAAGAGGTGCTGCAACCCCTGATCATGGTGCTGCTGCTCGCCGTCGCGCTGTTCGTGGTGCTGCGCCCCTCCTTCGGCACGCAGGACAGCGGCCGCGTCGCCTCGCGGCGGCGCTCCGCCCTGGCGCTGCTGGTGGTCGGCGCCGGGGTCGGTTTCTACGACGGGCTGTTGGGGCCGGGCACCGGCACGTTCCTGATCATCGCCTTCGTCGGTCTGCTCCACATGACGATGCTCTCCGCCTCGGCCACCGCCAAGGTCGTCAACGTCGGGACCAACCTGGGCGCGCTGGTCGCCTTCTCCTTCCACGGCACCGTGCTCTGGCAACTCGCGGCGGGCATGGCCGTCTTCAACATCGCCGGCAGCTGGGCCGGTGCGCAGATGGCGCTGCGGCGCGGCAGCGGCTTCGTCCGCGTGGTGCTGCTGGTGGTCGTCGCCGCGCTGGTCAGCCGGCT
Organism: Streptomyces bohaiensis; assembly: GCF_012033785.1. GTDB lineage: Bacteria > Actinomycetota > Actinomycetes > Streptomycetales > Streptomycetaceae > Streptomyces > Streptomyces bohaiensis. The sequence goes on along the minus strand of NZ_JAAVJC010000012.1, from coordinate 19,606 downwards.
CGCCTACGACCAGTGGTGGGCCTGATCCACGACGCAGCCGGCGGGCGGCGTCGGGACCGCCGCGCACGGCAGCGGACTCCACTACGCTGATGCCACCATGGGATTCCTGGACGCGATCTTCGGCCGCCGCAAGCCGGTGCAGCCCGACCTCGACCAACTCTTCGCCCTGCCGTCCGCGGCGGTGACGCTGGAGGCCGGCTCGGGGTTCACCCCGACCGGCCTCGGCTCGGTCTGCTTCGCCGGCGCGGAGGGCGGCGCGTTCAGCCGCCTGCAGCAGGACACCACCGCGCTGCTCGGCCGGGAGGCCGAGACGGTCCAGGACCGCTACGGCTACACCTGGCTGCTGTGCCGCCGCGACCCGCAGGACCTGGTCTCGCTGGTCAACGACCTCCACGCGGTGAACACCTCCCTGGAGTCGGCCGGGTTCGGACCGCAGCTGCTGTGCTCCCTGGTGGGGTTCCGTGACGACCGCGGCCGGTCGCTGGCCCTCGTCTACCTCTACAAGCGCGGCACCTTCTACCCCTTCGCGCCGGTCCCCGGCGGCGGGGAGAAGCGGGACAACCCGCTGGAGCTCCAGATCACCAGCGCACTCGGCGACGACCTGCGGACCGAGAGCGACCTGACCCGCTGGTTCCCGGTCTGGGGCGCCCCCGGACTCACCGCCGAGGAGTGACCCCGGCGGGCGCCGCCGGAGCCGCTGCCGGGACGCCGGCGCGCCCCGTCCCCGTCGTGCCCCTCCTGCCGAGCCCGTCGGCGCCGCGCGCCCCGAGGGGTCGCGCCGACGGGCTCGGACGCCCGACCCCCGCCGCGGGTGCCGGTGCGCGCTGGCGCGCTGCCCGTCCGGCCGCCGGGCGTGCCCGCAGCTCCCGATCAGCCCCGCCGGTGGGCCCCCGCCGACGGGGCCCCTCGGCGTCCGCTGGGACGTGCCTCCGACCGGAGCAGGAGGCCCGGCACCGACCGCTCCGACCAGCGGCTGACGCCGTTCCGACCTGCGGCGGCGTAAAGTCCGAGGGAGGAGAAGGAGGAGGTGGACACCATGACGCGCACCCGCTACGCCCCCGACCGCGGCCTCACCAGCCGCATGGTCACCACGATGTTCCTGATCGGTCTGCTGTACGTGGTGCTGGTGGGCGTGCTGCTGGCCGCCTTCCAGAACGCGTGGCCGCTGGTCCTGCTGTTCACGGGTGGCCTCTTCGTCGCCCAGTTCTGGTTCAGCGACCGGATCGCCGCCTACAGCATGGGCGCGCGCGAGGTCACCCCGCAGCAGGCGCCGGAGCTGCACGCCGCCATCGACCGGCTGTGCGCCCTCTCCGACCTGCCGAAACCGCGGGTCGCCATCGCCGACACCGACGTCCCCAACGCCTTCGCCACCGGCCGCAGCCAGAAGAAGGCCCTGGTGTGCGCCACCACGGGCCTGCTGCGGCGGCTGGAGCCGGAGGAGCTGGAGGGCGTCCTCGCCCACGAGCTGTCGCACGTCGCCCACCGCGACGTGGCGGTGATGACCTTCGCGTCGTTCCTCGGCGTGCTGGCCGGGACGGTGACCCGGATGGCGCTGTGGAGCGGAATGATGCGGGGCGGCCGCAGCAGCAACAACCAGGCGCAGATCCTCTTCCTGATCATTCCGCTGGTGAGCGCGGTGGTCTACGCGGTCAGCTTCCTGCTGACGCGGCTGCTCTCCCGCTACCGGGAGCTGTCCGCCGACCGGGGCGCCGCGCTGCTGACCGGCAAGCCGTCCGCGCTCGCCTCGGCACTCACCAAGGTCAGCGGCCAGATGGCGCAGATCCCCACCCGCGACCTGCGGCAGGCCGAGCCGTTCAACGCCTTCTTCTTCGCCCCCGCCTTCTCCGGTGAGTCCTTCAGCCGGCTGCTCTCCTCGCACCCCACGCTGGAGCAGCGACTGGAGCAGCTGGGTCGCATCTCCCGCGAGCTGGGGCGCTGACGCCGCCGCCCGCCCCGGCAGGCGCGGCCCGCGCCGCCCCACCCTTGAACGGCCCCGTCCGGCAGCTGCCGGACGGGGCCGGACGCGTCCGACTACCGGACACCACCCGGCGGGGCGGTGCGCGACCGGCCGCTCCCGAGCAGCGGGGCGCGGCGAGCTGCGACCGTCGGGCGGCGTGCCGCGGCGGGCTCCGGGCGCCGCGGGGCACCGCCGACCACGGAAGCGGGTCGGCACATCCGGACACGTGCCGCAAGGGCGCCCGGTGGCCGTCCCGCTGGGTGGGACAGGGCACCCCGGACCCCTATGAGCTGCGTCACGAGCCTGACGCCCCGTCGGTGATCACCATTGCCGCGCCCCGGACCACCGTGCTAAGTCGCGGCCAATGCAGGCCATTTCGGACATGCGCCTGCGCACAGCGCCGTCCCAGGGCCGTCGGGCACGCCGCTCCGTACGGCGTACGCACGACAATCCGGGCATTCGGCCGCGCCGGGGCGGGCGTTGTGTCGCATTGCACGTTTCTTGAGCCCAGATGCCGGGCCTTGATACGGCTGGTGCTCATGTCCCCAATCCGCACCACTCGTCCCACCGGCCGGCACCGCAAGCCCCGCCAGGCGCGCGCCACCCAGCTGCTGCGTGGCGGAGTCCTGTCCGGCGTCCTGGGCACCATCGCGGTCGCCGCTCCGGCCGGCACCGCCCAGGCCGACGAGAAGCCCACCGAGGCCACCGGCGAACTCCCCACCGTGACGACGCTCAGCACCGTGCACCTGGCAGGCGCGGCCCAGGCGGCCGAGGCCACCGAGCGCTACATCTCCGCCGCCGACCTCGACCAGGCGCAGACCCTCGCCTGGGTACGTGCCGAGAAGGCCGCGGCGAAGCAGAAGACCGAAGAGGAGGAGGCCCGCGCCGCCGAGGAGCGTGCCGCCCGCGAGCGTGCGGCCGAGGAGGCCGCAGCCGAGGCCCGGGCCGCCGAGGAGGCCGCGGCCGAGGAGCGCTCCGAGCAGGCCGCCTCCCGCAGCACCGAGCGCACACCGCTCGCCGCGTCCTCCGGTGAGGCGGCGACCGCCCCGTCCGCCTCCGCCCCTGCCCCCGCCGCATCCGGCAGCGGCTCCGGCATCGTGGGCTTCGCCCGCTCCCAGGTCGGCAGCGCCTACCAGCTCGGTGCCACCGGCCCCGGCGCCTGGGACTGCTCCGGTCTGACCGGCGCCGCCTACGCCTCCGCCGGGATCACCCTCCCGCGGACCTCGCAGGAGCAGTCGGCCATGGGCACCGCCATCGCCGTCAGCGACGCGCAGCCGGGCGACCTGCTGTACTGGGGCGGCCGGGGCAGCGCCTACCACGTGGCGATCTACGTCGGCAACGGCAGGTTCGTCGGTGCGCAGAACCCCTCGACCGGCGTGGTGGAGCAGGACCTCAGCTACTCCCCGCCCACCGGCGCCGTGCGGATCGGCTGAGACGCCGCACCTCCGCACTCCCCCGCGCGCGCACCCGCGCACGCACGGAACCAACGCCGCCGCGCCACGCGTCGGTAGCCGTACCACCCGACGCCCCGAACGTCGGGTACCGCGACACCGCCTCCGCCCCTCGGGCCGGGGGCGGTGTCGCGTTCCGCGGCCGGCGCGGCGCGTCCCGCCCGCCGGGGCGGCGGCGGGCGTGCCGGTACCGCGGCACCGCCGTACCGTGACCAGGGGGTTCCGCGACGACCAGCGGGTAGGAGCCGTTCCCCGAACGGAGCGAGAGAGGTGCCCGATGCGAGCGACGGTCATGTACGGAGCGGGCGACGTCCGGGTCGAGGAGGTCCCGGACCCCCGGCTGCGGGAGCCCACCGACGCGGTGGTGCGCATCGTGCGGTCCTGCGTCTGCGGCAGCGATCTGCACCCCTACCACTCCATGAAGCGCCGCGACCGGGGCGTGCCGATGGGCCACGAGTTCCTCGGCGTCGTCGAGGAGCTGGGGAGCGAGGTGAGCGGCCTGCGCCGGGGGGACCTCGTCGTGGCGCCGTTCGTCTGGTCGGACAACACCTGCACGTTTTGCCGCGAGGGGCTGCACACCTCCTGCCGCCACGGCGGGGTCTTCGGCGGCGGCCAGGCGGAGGCGATCCGCGTCCCGCAGGCCGCCGGCACGCTGGTGCGGCTGCCCGTGGCGGAGGACTCCGCGCTGCTCCCGTCGCTGCTGACCCTCGCCGACGTCTACGGCACCGGCCACCACGCGGCGCGGCTGGGCCGGGTCGGCCCCGGCCGGACCGTCACGGTCATCGGCGACGGCGCCGTCGGACTGCTGGCGGTGCTCTCCGCGCACCGGATGGGCGCCGAGCGGATCATCCTCATGGGCCGCCACACCGCCCGCACCGACCTCGGCCGGGAGTTCGGCGCCACCGACGTGGTGGCGGAGCGGGGCGAGGAGGGCATCGAGCGGGTCAGGGAGCTCACCGGGGGCGACGGCACGCACGCCGTACTGGAGGCCGTGGGCCACATGCCCGCCTACGAGGCGGCGGTGGGCGTCGTCCGCCCCGGCGGGGTCATCAGCCGGGTGGGGGTGCCGCAGTACGCGTCCGCGCCCGTCGGCTTCGGCAGTCTCTTCGGCGGCAACATCACCCTCACGGGCGGTCCCGCGCCGGTCCGCGCCTACATCGACGAGCTGCTCCCGGACGTCCTGGAGGGCCGGGTGGAGCCGGGCCGGGTCTTCGACCGGACCCTGGGGCTGGACGAGACGCCCGAGGGCTACCGGGCGATGGACCGGCGCGAGGCGCTGAAGGTGCTCCTCACCCCCTGAGCGGAGCCCCCCCCCGGCCCCTCCGGCGCACCGCACGGGCACGCGGCGTGCCGGGGCGGGACCGGGGGACGGAACGGACAGCTCCGGCAGCCGGCACGTGTGGCACCATGCGCCCCATGCTGGGGATAACCGACCTGCCCACCTACCTGGTGGGGCTGGCCCTGATCATCCTGATGCCGGGCCCCAACTCGCTGTACGTGCTCTCCGCGGGCGCCCGGCTCGGGGTGCGCGCGGGCTACCGGGCGGCGGGCGGCGTGCTGTGCGGCGACGCGGTGCTGATGGTCCTCTCCGCCGGTGGCGCCGCCTCACTGCTCGGCGCGAGCCCGGTGGCGTTCACCGTGGTCAAGTTCCTCGGCGCCGGTTACCTCGCCTGGCTGGCGCTGGGCATGCTGCGGGGCGCGTGGGCGCTGTGGCGGCGCAGACGGCAGCGGCTGGCCGAGGTGGAAGCGGTCGCCGAGGCGCCGCCGGTGCCGGGCGAGCGCCCGTTCCGGCGGGCGTTGCTGGCGAGCCTGGTCAACCCGAAGGCGATCCTGTTCTTCGTCTCGTTCTTCGTGCAGTTCGTCGACCCGGCGTACCCCTACCCCGCGCTGTCGTTCCTGGCGCTGGGGCTGTGGGTGCAGCTGTTCAGCATCGCCTACCTCAGCCTGCTGATCTTCCTGGGCGCCCGGCTGGCCGCGGCCTTCCGCCGCCGTCGCGCGTTGCAGGCAGGCGGGATGGCGCTGGCCGGCGCCGGGTTCCTCGGCTTCGCGGTCAAGCTGTCGCTGGCGAGCAGCGTCTGACCGCGGGCCGCGACCGGCGGCGGCCCCCGGGTGCGGGGTCTGCCGGGGGCGGGCCGACCCGGCGTAGCCTCGGGTGCGGAGGTGGAGCGTCATGGCGGCGGTCGGGATGTGGATCGTGGGCGTCCTCGTGGTGTGCGGTGCGGTCACCTTCTTCCTCGACTCGCTGCGCGGCGCCCAACTCGACCGCCAGCAGCGGCGGATCGAGCAGCTGCAAGCGGAGGAGCAGCGACTGCTGCGCGCGCAGGACGCCGGCGGGGGCGCGCCCGACCCGGTCTGCGGCTGCGGCCACCACCTCGCCCAGCACGACCGGCGTGGACGCTGCCACGAGGAGGTGTCCCGGCCGACCGGTTGGGACGCGGAGCACCGCCCCACCGGCTACGCGCCCGCAGGGTGCACCTGCCAGCGGTACGTCGGTCCGCAGCCGCTGTCGCAGGTGTACGCCGACGAGCTGACGGAGCTGGAGCCGGAGGTGCCCGACGGCCCGGGCCGGGCCGTGCCGGACGGCGGGGGCGGCCCCGCCGAAGGGGGCGGCGACGGGGACGCCGAGGGGGACGCCGACGGCGACGACGGCGACGACGGCGGGCCCCGCCCGGAGGAGGGCGGCCCGCCCCGCCGCTGACCGCCCCGTGCGCGTGCCGTGCCGCCGGCCCGGCCCCGGCCGGTCAGCGCTTCCGCACGACCGTCAGCCCGTCGTACACCGACAGCAGTACCGACTCGACCCGCTTGTCCGCGGCGATCGCGTCGTTGATCTCACGGATGGCGAGCGTGGACGACGAGGTGTCGGACGCGTCGACCACCAGCCCCCGCTGGAGGGTGTTGTCGAGCACCATCAGCCCGTTGGGCCGCAGCCGCGCCAGCACCTCCTCGTAGTAGACGGGGTAGCCGACCTTGTCGGCGTCGACGAAGGCGAGGTCGACGTGCTCCTCGTGGGGCATCTCCCGCAGCGTCCGCGCCGCGTCCCCGAGCCGCAGCTCGATCCGGTCGGTGACGCCGGCCCGCTCCCAGTACCGGCGGGCGACCGCGGTCCACTCCTCGCTCATGTCGCAGGTGATGAGCCGGCCGCCCTCCGGAAGGGCGCGGGCGATCCAGATCGCGGAGTAGCCGGTGAACGTCCCGACCTCGACCACGGTGCGGGCGCCGGTGAGGCGCACCAGCAGGGCCAGGAACGCGCCCTGGTCCGGGGTGATCTGCATGCGGACGTCACGCGGGTAGGCACGCCGGTTCTCCGCCGCGAGCTCCTCCAGGAGCTCGTCGGCCGGGGTGGCGTGCGCGATCAGATAGGGCCGGAGGTCCGGGTTCACGATCTTCATGGGCAGACCCTACGACCGGCCACCGACGAACCGGCACCACCAGGCGTGATCGCCCCACTACGCGCCGCGCGCGGTCGGCGTCGCGCGACGGCTCCCGACACGCGGCGGGAGCCGCCGCACCGTTCAGCCGGGGTGGCCGGCGGGCGGCCCGGAGAGACCGGACGCCCGGCGGGGGCGGCGGGGCGTGTCCCCGCGCCGCAGCCAGAACGCCGCCAGGACGCCGCCGACCAGGCCGAAGAGGTGGCCCAGCCAGGAGACCCCCGTCTGCGTGGGCAGCACGCCCCACAGCAGCGACCCGTAGAGCAGGAAGACCGTGATCCCCACCGTGATGTCCACCGCGTCCCGGTCGACGAAGCCGCGCACCAGCAGGTAGCCGAAGAGGCCGAAGACCACCCCGGAGGCGCCCGCCGTGATCGAACCGGAGGAGGAGAACAGCCAGACACCGAGACCGGACACGGTGATGATCACGAAGCAGACGCCGAGGAACCGGGGGATGCCGCGCAGCGCGGCGAGGAAGCCGAAGATGAGCAGCGGCACGCTGTTGGCGATCAGATGGTCGTACCCGAAGTGCATGAACGCGGCCGGGTAGATGTCGAGCAGTTCGCTCGTCTGCCGCGGCTCGACGCCCAGGTCGCAGACGAGCGGCGCGTCCGGGTCGCCGGGGAAGCAGCGAGGGTTGTCGCCGTCGATGGCCGTCAGCACCCACATCAGCACCAGCCAGCCGAGCATCAGCAACCCGGCCTGGACGGCCCGTCGGCCGCGCGGCGTGCGGTTCACCATCGCTGTCACCTCTCCCGTGGGCCGGCTCCCGCCCGCCCGGTCGCGCGTCACCGTCTCCCACGCGGCGCCCGGGGAGGCCGGTTCCCGTCGGCACTCCCGGACGGGCGGCCCACCGCTGCGGACCGCCGGACGCTCCAGGCTAGGCGATGCGGCGCGGCCGCTCCCCGGTCCGACGCGTACCCGCGCCGCGCGGCACCCGACCGGGGCGGCCGGCGGCGGTCGGCACCGCCGCGCGGCGCCACGGGTCGTCAGGGCTGCATCGGCCCGGGCACGTCCGCCCGGTCGGGGTCCTCGCGGCGCTGCTGCTCGCGCAGGTCGAGGTAGAGCAGCGCCACGGTGAGGTCGTCGGGGTGGAGCATCGGCGCCTCGGGCGCGGTGAGGCTGATGGCGCTGCCGCCGTTGAGATAGAGGCGGAGCGGCAGTTCGGGGAAGTCCTCGCCCGCGAACTGGCCGAGGTCGAGGTTCACCTCCGACAGCACGCCGTTGCGGATGGCGAGTTCGGCGGTGAACGGCGCGTCGGGGTCCACCGGGTCGTGGACGACGGGCGTGAGCCCGAAGCGGTCGCTCTGCTGGGTCAGCAGGTCCAGCAGCGGGCCGAGCGCCTGGCCGGCGCGGGCGGCGGTGAGCCGCAGTTCGACGCGCTCGGCGCCGTGCTCGGTGCCGGTGCCGCGCAGCGTGGCGTCCTCGGCGACCGCGGTCTCCAGTTCGGCGAGCATCGCCCACTGGTGCTCGGAGTTGAGGAGCGGCGCGGAGTCGGTCAGCGCGTGCGCCATCCGGTCGGTCAGCTCGCGGTCGACGCCGGCACCGATGTCGAGGGCGTCGCCGTAGGCGCGGTACAGGAAGGGATCGACCAGCACCCAGGCGCCGCGCAGTGCGCGCGATGCGGTGTCGAGGGAGGGCGGGAGCTGCGCGGCCCGCTCCATGAACCGCTCCGCGGCGGTGACGGCGTCCCGGTCGCCGCCGAGCGCGTCCTGGACCAGGGTGTCCGCGCCGATGCGGAGGTACAGGCCGCCGTCGATCTGCTTGATGCCGACCGCGTCCTTGCCGCCGAAGCCGACGGAGAGCGCGGTGGACAGCGGGTCGCCCGGGTCGAGGTCGCGCATCGCGGTCTCGCCCTCGGGGTCGCCGGCGACGGCCGTCAGTTCGAGGGTGGAGAGCACCTCGGCGTCATGGGGGCCGGGCGCCGGGGAGTCGGTCAGTTCGGCGGACCGCTCCAGGTAGGCGTGGATGGCCTCGGGATCGGCGGGGAAGGTGGCCTCCAGGGTGACGGCCTCGCGGGACATCAGCTGGTCGACCGCGGCGCCGACACCCGCGCCGGCACCGGCGGCCTGCTGGAACTGGCAGCCGCTCGCGGCGGCGACGACGAGCAGGAGCGCCCCGCCGCCGAGGGCGGCGCTCCGCTTGCGGAGGGTGCTGATGATGTCTCTCCTGGTCGGTCTCGGGCGGCACCGGGGCGGTGCGCGCCCCGCACAGTGTCCAACGGCGACCCTACGGGGTGCGCGGACCACGCCCCGTCGTGGCCGAGGTGTCACCGGACGGTGAGCAGATGTTCACCTCACGCTGAGCTACGCTCGGTGCGGCGGGCACAGCGCCGCAAGCGCCATTGACCTGCCGGAACGCGAGAGCTTCCCGGTGCGGCACGCGCCGAGCGGCCCGGCGTCGCCCGCCCGGCGCCGGGCGGGGGACGACCACCGAAACGGCCGAGACGGCGGCCCCGCCGGACGGCGGCGGCCGCGCACCCGCGCGGGAGCCGCGGGGAGGCCGAGCCAGACGACGACACCCGGTGCGCGCACCGGGCGGGAACGGGACGGTGCCGGATGGCCGAGGCGGGGCGCGAGCCATGGGTGGTAGGGGTGTCCGGAGCCTCCGGCACGCCGTTCGCGGCGGCGGTGGTGCGGGCGCTGCTGGCCGCCGGTGAGGCGGTTGACCTCGTGGTGAGCCGGGCGTCACGGCTGACGCTGCTGGACGAGACCGGCATCGCGTTCCGCGACGCCCACTGGCGGGACGACCTGGCGACGTGGCTGGCGCGCGGCGCGGACGGCACGCCCGACGCGTACGCCCCGGATCTCTCCCGGGTCCGCCACTGGTCCGCCGGGGACCTGGCGGCGGGCCCGTCCTCGGGTTCGTACCCCGTGCGGGGGATGCTGATCGTCCCGGCCTCCACCGCCTGTGTGGCGGGGGTGGCGCTGGGGTTGTCGAAGGACCTGTTGCAGCGGGCGGCGAGCGTCACGCTGAAGGAGCGGCGACCGCTGGTGGTGGCGGTGCGGGAGACCCCCCTCAACGGGCAGACGCTGCGGCACCTGGTGACGCTGGACGACGCGGGCGCCGTGGTGCTGCCCGCCTCGCCGGGCTTCTACGCGGGCGCCCGCCACATCCAGCAGCTGGTGGACTTCGTGGCGGGCCGGGCGCTGGACGCGGTGGGCGTGCCGCACGACCTGTACCGCCGCTGGGAGGGCCGGCTGGGGAGCGGCTCGGCGGGCACCGCCGGGGACAGCGGTGCGGTGGACCACGGCAATGGCGGCACGTCGCCGGGCCTGTCGTAAGCGTGGGCGGCCCGATGCCTTAGATTCGTCCGTTGAACGACGCTCCGGACGGACCAGCGAAAGGTGCAGCGACATGGACGCGGTGGACAGGCAGCTCATCCAGGCGCTGCGCGAGAACGGCCGCGCCTCCTACGCGGAGCTCGGCCGGCTGGTGGGGCTGTCCGGGCCGAGCGTGACCGACCGCATCAACCGGCTGGAGACGGCCGGTGTGATCACGGGGTACCGCGCGACGATCGACCCGCCGTCGATGGGGCTCGGGGTGACGGCGCTGGTCGGTCTCCAGTTGTCGGACGCGACCGACCACGAGGAGCTCGCGTCCCGGCTGCGGCACCTCACGGAGATCGAGGACTGCTGGTTCATCGCCGGCGACGACTCGTACATGCTGAAGGTGCGCGCCACGGATGTCGACGGCCTGGAGCGGACGATCCGCCGGCTGTCGGGCACCCGGGGCGTCTCCCGCACCCGGACGACGATCGTGCTCTCCACCAAGTGGGAGAACCGCGTCGGGGTGCTGCCCGAGGAGTTCGATCACTGAGCGGCCACGTACGCTCGGACCGGAAGACACACCAACGAGGAGGCGGCAGGCCATGGACGCGGGACTCAAGCGCGAGCTGGAGCAGAAGGTCCGTGCCGGCGAGCGGCTGAGCCGCGAGGACGGCATCGCGCTCTACGAGTCGGACGACCTGGCCTGGCTGGGCGGGCTGGCCCACGAGGTGCGGACGGCGAAGAACGGCGACGTCGTGTACTTCAACGTCAACCGCCACCTCAACATGACCAACGTCTGCACGGCCTCGTGCGCGTACTGCTCGTTCCAGCGGAAGCCGGGCGAGAAGGACGCCTACACGATGCGCATCGAGGAAGCGGTCCGCCTGGCCAAGGCCATGGAGGGCGACAACCTCACCGAGCTGCACATCGTCAACGGCCTGCACCCCAACCTCCCCTGGCGGTACTACCCGCGGTCGCTGCGGGCGCTCAAGGAGGTGCTGCCGGAGACGGTGCAGCTCAAGGCGTTCACCGCGACGGAGATCCACCACTTCGAGGAGATCTCCGGACTGAGCGCGGACGAGATCCTCGACGAGCTGATCGACGCCGGCCTGGAGTCGCTGACCGGCGGCGGCGCCGAGATCTTCGACTGGGAGGTCCGGCAGCACATCGTGGACCACCGCACCCACTGGGAGGACTGGTCCCGCATCCACCGGCTGGCGCACTCCAAGGGGCTGAAGACCCCGGCGACCATGCTGTACGGGCACATCGAGGAGCGGCGCCACCGCGTCGACCACGTGCTGCGGCTGCGGGAACTCCAGGACGAGACCGGCGGCTTCCAGGTCTTCATCCCGCTGCGGTACCAGCACGACTTCGTGGACATGAAGGACGGCAAGATCCGCAACCGGCTCCAGGCGCGGACCACCATGGCCACCGGGGCCGAGGCGCTGCGCACCTTCGCCGTCTCCCGGCTGCTGTTCGACAACGTCCCCCACGTCAAGGTGTTCTGGGTGATGCACGGGCTGCAGACCGCCCAGTTGGCGCTGCAGCACGGCGCGGACGACATGGACGGCTCGGTCGTGGAGTACAAGATCACCCATGACGCGGACGCGTTCGGCACCCCGGACAAGCTGACCCGCGAGGACCTGCTGGAGCTGATCCGGGACGCCGGCTTCCGCCCGCTGGAGCGGAACACCCGGTACGAGATCGTCCGCGAGTACGACGGTCCGGACGCCGACCGGCGGGAGTCCCCGCAGGCGATGCGGCTCTGACGCCTCGCCCGGGCCCCTCGCCCGGCGCCGCACCCCGGCCCCGTCACCGCACCCGGTGGCGGGGCCGCCGCGTGCGCACCGGCGGCCCGGCATGCGAGACGCCCCGCGCCGACCAGCCCGCAGGAATATACGATGGGGCGCATGAGTATCCAGTACAGCGTCGACCCGGAGGTGACGCCGGAGCTGACGGACGGCCTGCTGCGGCTCTGGGCGGACGTCACCAACGCCGGCGGCGCGGTCGGCTACGTGCCCCCGGTGGTGCCCGAGGAGATCCGGGAGGTCTGCGCAGGGCACCTCGCCCAGGTCGCCGCGGGCGAGGCCCATCTCGTCCTCGGCACCGACGCGGCGGGCGACCCCGCGGCGCTCGCGTTCGTCCACCGAAACAGCCATCGGCTGATGCGGCACTGGGTCGGGCTGTACCGCGTGATGGTCCACCCCTCCCTGCAGGGCACCGGCGAGGGCCGGCGGCTGATGGCCGCCTGCGAGGAGACGGCGCGCTCGGCCGAGGGCATCCGCGCCATCCGGCTGACCTGCCGCGGCGGGCTCGGCCTGGAGCGGTTCTACGAGTCCTGCGGCTACAAGGAGGTCGGCAGGACCCCCGAGGCCATCCGGGTCGCCGCCGACGACTTCCGGGACGACGTGCTGTTCTGGCGCCCGCTGGCCTGAGCCCCGCAGCGGCATGCTTCACTGGAAGGCGGCCCGACCGAGTCCGGCAACCCCGGCGGATCGGACAGCCGCCACCGTCGCCCCGGAGCAGCAGACGCGCACAGCGCCCAGCCGAAGGAAGCAGCCGTGACCGACACCAAGCACGCGACCATCCGCTACACCGGGATGCGCGTCGGCATTTTCGTCGCCTGCCTGGCCGTGGTGACCGGCCTCGGGTACCTGGGGCTGATCCCGGCCGGTATCGGCACCTCCAACCCGCTGTGGCTGATCGCGCTCGCCATCCTGATCTCCTCGCCCATCAGCTTCATCGTGCTGAGCCGACAGCGCGAGGCGATGTCGGAGCAGGTCGGCGGCGCCGTGGTCCGCACCCGGCAGCGGCTGCACGCCAACCGCACCATGGAGGACGACGTGGACGACGCCGCGCGGGCCGACGTGCCCGCGCAGAACGGGGCCGCCGACGCCGCCCCGCAGGCCGACCGCGACGAGACGGCCGCGGCTCCCGCCGAGGGCTCCGCCACCGGCGCCACCACGGGCGGCAAGCGCGGCTGACCGGTCGGCACCGGGCAGCCGGGCAGCCGGGCAGCCGCCGGAACGTGACCCGGCTCACCGTCCTTCACCGCACCCCATCGGGAATCCCGTTCCCCGGTGGGGTGTTGTGCTCTCCACGGCCAGAAACCAAAGTCAGCCTTGGGGCAGTCCAAAGGAACGGTGTTAATGTGTTCGACGTGAAAACAGCCGCGCACGACTCCGCTCCGAGCCGCCCGAGGCTCGTCGCGCGCCTGCACATCGACCTCTGTCGCCGCCACACCGCCGCGTGTAGCTGACCCCGAGCAGCACGCCGCGCACCGGGCACGCCATCGGCGTGCCCGTCGGTCTGTGTCCCGCCGACGGTGAGCAGACCTCGGCCCGACCGCGCCGCCCGCACGACGGACGGACCGGTCGGCGGCGTGCCCAGGCACCACCCGACCCCCGTCCCCACTCCCCCAACCGGAGCCCCCCTGTGTCCTCCCCGTCCACCGCCACGGCCGAGACCGGCCGCCGGCGCATATCCCTGCCACCGTTCTGGGCGCAGATACTCATCGGCCTGGCCCTCGGCGTGCTGCTCGGCTGGGTGGCGCGCACCTGGAGCGTCGAGTGGCTCGGCACGACGCTCAGCGAGATCGGCCGGATCTTCGTCCAGCTGCTCCGCCTGGCGGTGGCGCCGCTGGTGTTCTTCGCCATCGCGGTCTCCATCACCAACCTGCGCAAGGTCTCCAACGCGGCCCGGCTCGCGGGGCAGACGCTGCTGTGGTTCCTGATCACCTCGCTGATCGCGGTGGCCATCGGCATCACCCTCGGCCTGATCACCAACCCGGGCTCCGGTTCCAGCCTCACCCCCGCCGACGGCGAGGCCCCGGGCACCACCGGCTCCTGGCTGGACTTCCTCACCGGGATCATCCCGACCAACATCATCGAGCCGTTCGCGGAGCTCCGCGTCCTGCAGATCGTCTTCCTCGCCGCCATCGTCGGCATCGTCGCCCTGAAGCTCGGTGACCGCGCCGCCCCGGTCATCACCTTCGGCGAGACCGTGCTGGAGATGCTGCAGAAGGCGCTGTGGTGGGTCATCCGCCTCGCTCCGCTGGGCACCCTCGGCCTGATCGGGCGCTCCATCAACGAGTACGGCTGGGACCTGCTGGGCGACTACGCCAAGTTCACCGCCGCCGTCTACATCGGCAGCCTCCTGGTGATGTTCGGCGTGTACCCGCTGCTGCTGCGCTTCTTCGGCGGTGTCAACCCGCTCCAGTTCTACCGCGGCGCCTGGCCCGCCCTGCAGCTCGGCTTCGTCTCCCGGTCCTCCGTCGGCACCATGCCGGTGACGCAGCGCGCCACCGAGCGGCTCGGCGTGCCGCGCGAGTACGCCAGCTTCGCGGTGCCGTTCGGCGCCACCACGAAGATGGACGGCTGCGCCGCGATCTACCCGGCGCTGGCGGCGATCTTCATCGCCGAGATCTTCGACGTCAGCCTGGGCATCCAGGAGTACATCCTCATCGTCTTCGTCTCCGTGATCGGCTCCGCCGCCACCGCCGGCATGACCGGCGCGACCGTGATGACGACGCTGACGCTGTCCACCCTGGGCCTGCCGCTGGAGGGCGTCGGCCTGCTGCTGGCGATCGACCCGATCCTGGACATGATCCGGACCTCCGCCAACGTCGCCGGCCAGGCCACCGTGCCGGTCATCGTCGCGGCCCGGGAGAACATCCTGGACCGGGAGGCGTACGACAACGCGACCTCGTTCGAGATCGACGAGGAGTGGGACGCGCCGGCCCCCGCCGCCTCCGGCGGGGACGGCCACGGCCCCGACGACGGGGACACGCGGCCGACGGCCGGAGCGGGCGCCGGCCCGAGCGCCGGCTCCGCCGGCTGACGGCACCCCCCGGCACCACGACGCCCGGCCCCGCGCATCGCGCGGGGCCGGGCGTTCGCCGTCGGAGGCTCGACGGGGGGCGGGGCTCCGCCCGGTGCGTCAGCGGTATCCGACGGTGGTGAGGTCCTCCGGCTTGACCACCAGCGAGTCGTGGTCGGCCGCCGGACCGTCCACCGGCCGCTCCGCCTCGGGCCGCGGCCGCTCACGCGGTGCGGGGGCCCGCTCCGCGGGGGCGTCCGCCCGGTGCGAGGCGAGCGTGACCACGATCGCGTCCTCGATGTCCTTGGGGTGGCTGCCCATGTAGTAGTTGAGGACGACGGCGAAGACCAGCTCCCTCCCGTCGGCGTCCGTGACGTAGCCGGACAGCCCGGTGGCGCCGGTCAGACTGCCCGTCTTGGCGTGGGCGTTCTTCTCCGCGGGCGTGCCGCACATCCGGGCGTTGAGGGTCCCGCCGACCGACCGCTCCCCCGCGCAGGCCACCGGCAGTTCCGCGTGCCAGCGGTCGAACCAGGGCTCGTCGCGCACCTGCACCAGCAGCGTCGCCAACTCCGCGGCGGGCACCCAGTTGCGGCGGGTCAGCCCCGAGCCGTCCGCCAGCACGTAGGTCGACGCGTCCATCCCGAACCCGGCGAGCGACTCCCGCGCGGCGGCCGTGCCGGCACTCCAGCCGCCGTCCCCGGCCGTCTCGTGCCCCATCGCCTTGACCAGCACCTCGGCGTGGCCGTTGTTGGAGAGCTTCATGAAGGGGTTCATCAGCTCGGCGACGGTCATCGACTCGTGGGAGGCCAGGACCCGGCTACCTTCCGGGGTCGCCCGGCCCAGCCGGGTGCGGCCGGTGACACGGACGCCCTCGTCCGCCAGTGCGCCGCGGAGGACGGCGGTGGCGTGACCGGTGGCGTCCCAGACGGCGCGCCAACTGGTGGTGGGGTCGGCGTCGACCGGGATGGAGCCGGAGACGGTGAGCACATCGGCGCCGTGCACCCGGTTCAGCGGCAGGCGCAGGGCGCTGCCGGCCTCGCCGGTGGTCGCCGTGTTCTCGACCTTCAGGAAGCCGGTGTCCGGTTCCAGGGAGACGGCGGGCGGCTCGCCCGGGGCAGCGCCGGGGGTGATGGTGACCTTGACCGTGCCGGCGTCGTAGTCGGTGTCGGGGGCGACGGTCAGCGCGGAGATCGGTGCGCCGTAGTAGTACTGCTCGTCGTCGACGTTCCAGCCCCAGTGGAACCGCTCGGCGTCGAAACGGGTGTCGTCGGCGACCACGTCACCGACGACCTGCCGCACCCCGGCCTGCCGCAGCTGGGCGGCGAGCGAGCGGTAGTCCTCCACCAGCAGGGTCGGGTCGCCCGTGCCCCGCAGGTACAGGTCGCCGAGGAGCACACCGCCCACCACGCGGCCCGTGGTCCGCAGCTCGGTGGTGAAGGTGTGGTCGGGGCCGAGCACGTCCATGGCGGCGACCGAGCTGAGCAGCTTGGAGTTGGAGGCGGGCATCAGCCGGTCGGCGCCGTTGTGGTCGTACAGCACCTGGCCGGTCTCGGCGTCGGCGATCACGACGCCGGCCTGGGCGCCGTCGAGCCGCGGATCGTCGAGGATCTCGTCCAGGGCGTCGGCGAAGGGGGCCCGGTTCTGGTCGGCCCCGGCCGGCGCGGACCAGGCGAGGGTCAGCGCCAGGCACGCGGCGAGCGGCGCGAGCAGCAGGGATCTGTGGGGGCGTCGGGTCATGGCACCAGAGCATGACGTAAGTATTTTTCAGGTCAAGGGGGCTGTACCGAAAATCGGCGTCACATCTCGGGGCAATGACCGGACGGAGTGCACAACGGCGTTCGCACGGGAGAAAAGCGGCGCTCGCCCACCCTCCCACCGGAATTCCCGGCTGCGGCGGCGCGAGCCGGGCCGGCGGGCGGAGGGGGCCCGAACGGGGCCGCGGGACGGCTGTCGTCCCGGGCGGCCGCCACCCGGTTCCGGCTCTGTCGGCCGCGGCCGCTCGTCGGCAGCCGGGACGGGCGGGGAACCGCCGGTCGGCCGGGGCGGGCGCGGCGGGCCGTCGCCCGGGCGGGTGCGCGCGAGGGGGTGCGGGCGGCGGGCCCGTCACGCGCCCAACGCCCGCCGGGAGCCCATCGATCGACCGCTGGAGACGGCCCCGGAGACAAAGGCAGGAGCCCCCACCCTGCGGGTGGGAGCTCCTTGGGTACTACGTTCCGGAGCGGGCGATCGAGACCGCGACGCCAGAAATGATCAGACGGGGGTGACGTTCTCCGCCTGCGGGCCCTTCGGGCCCTGGGTCACGTCAAAGTTGACCTGCTGGTTCTCCTCGAGGGAGCGAAAACCAGCAGCATTGATCGCGGAGTAGTGGACGAAGACATCGGGACCGCCGCCGTCCTGGGCAATGAATCCGAAGCCCTTTTCGGCGTTGAACCACTTGACGGTTCCGGTAGCCATATAAGCCCTCCTTGGGCCTATCAGGGTCGCCCTGCTCCAGAACCTACACAGAAGCCTGAAAATGACGAAAGCCTGCGGTTACATGCTCCGCAGGCTCGCACTGCAAGGGAAACCAAACTGCAACTTGCGGCGAGCCTAGCACGCGGGATGGATCGCCGGAAGGGGGAAGATCAACACCCCTCACCGGTCATATCTGCGGCTCCGCAAACCTGTTCCACCAGCCCCGGCCCGATGACGCGAACCCCGTTTCGGAGGCGTTCCGCTCACGACCCGCCGCCGTTGGTCCCGCGTTCGGAACGCGGGACGCCCCGCCCGCGCCCCGGCGACCCGGTGGTCCGCCGCCGGTCGACGCGCTCCCGCCCGGCGGTCCGCCACGGCGCGGGCGTACCCTGCGAGACGTGAGCGCATCGACCATGGCACGACCCCGCGTCGGACACATCCAGTTCCTCAACTGCCTCCCGCTGTACTGGGGACTGGCGCGCACGGGCAGCCTGCTCGATCTGGAGCTGACCAAGGACACTCCGGAAAAGCTCAGCGAACAACTGGCCCGCGGCGATCTCGACATCGGTCCGGTCACCCTGGTGGAGTTCCTCCGCCACGCGGAACAGCTGGTGGCGCTGCCCGACATCGCCGTCGGATGCGACGGTCCCGTGATGTCCTGCGTGATCGTCTCCGAGGGTCCGATCGAAGATCTCGACGGAGCGCGCGTCGCGCTCGGCTCCACCTCCCGCACTTCCGTGCGCCTGGCGCGCCTGCTGCTGGCCGAGCGCTACGGCGTGCAACCGCACTACTTCACCTGCCCGCCCGATCTCTCCGAAATGATGAGAGAGGCCGACGCCGCCGTGCTGATCGGCGACGCCGCACTGCGTGCCTCGCTGCACGACGCACCCCGGCTGGGCCTGCGGGTGCACGACCTCGGCGCGATGTGGAAGGAGTGGACCGGGCTGCCGTTCGTCTTCGCGCTGTGGGCGGTCCGCCGGGACTACCTGGCCGAGCACCCGGACACCGTGCGCGACGTCCACCGCGCGTTCATCGCCTCGCGCGACCTCTCGCTGGCCGAGGTGGACAAGGTCGCCGAGCAGGCGGCGCGGTGGGAGGCGTTCGACGCGGACCTGCTCCGCACGTACTTCACCACCCTCGACTTCCGCCTCGGCGAGCGCCAGCTGGCCGGCGCCGCGGAGTTCGCCCGGCGCACCGGCGACATCGAGGGCGCGCGCGTCGAACTGCTGCCGCCGGAGTGACACCGCCGGCCTGCCCGGCAGGCCGGCAGGCCGGCGGGCGACGCGGCACGAGCGAACCGCGCACGGCGGGGTAGGTGCCCGGGAACCGGACCACCGGGCGGCTCGCGTCCTCACGGACGCGGGCGCGACGACACGACACGGCGGCGCCCGCGCCACCGCCCCGGCACCCGGCCGGCGGCGCCGCAAAGGGGGAAGCGCGCACCATGGAACCGCTCAGACCGGACGATCCCCGCACCGTCGGCGACTACCGGCTGCTGCGCCGCATCGGCAGCGGCGGCATGGGCCGCGTCTACCTCGGCCGCAGCGCGCGCGGCCGGACCGTCGCCGTCAAGATCGTGCACCCGCACGTCGCCGAGGACGCGTCGTTCCGGGCCCGGTTCACCCGGGAGGTGGCGGCGGCGCGCCAGGTCGGCGGCGACTGGACCGCGCCGGTCCTCGACGCCGATCCCGACGCCGACGTCCCGTGGGTGGCCACAGGTTATGTCGCCGGGCCGGACCTCCAGCGCGCCGTGACCGACGGGGGCCCACTGCCGACGAGCAGCACCCGCGCCCTCGCTGCCGGCCTCGCCGAGGCGCTGGCCGCCGTCCACGGGCTCGGCCTGGTCCATCGCGACGTCAAACCCTCGAACGTGATGCTGACCCTCGACGGCCCCCGCCTCATCGACTTCGGGATAGCCCGCGCCAGCGATGCGGGCGGCACCCTCACCGAGACCGGGGTGTACGTCGGATCGCCGGGCTACATGGCGCCCGAGCAGCTCCTCCACGGCGACACGGGCCCCGCCTCCGACGTCTTCGCCCTCGGCTCGGTCCTCGTCCTCGCCACCACCGGCCAGACGCCGTTCCCCGGCGACACCCCCGCCCACGTGCTCTACCGGATCGCCTACGAACCGCCGGAGCTGGACCACGTCCCCGACGAGCTGCGCCCGGTGGTGGAGCAC
This sequence comes from Streptomyces bohaiensis, assembly GCF_012033785.1. Taxonomy (GTDB): domain Bacteria; phylum Actinomycetota; class Actinomycetes; order Streptomycetales; family Streptomycetaceae; genus Streptomyces; species Streptomyces bohaiensis. Next base: position 50 of record NZ_JAAVJC010000012.1, on the reverse strand, counting down.
TGCCTCGCCAAGTCCGCGGCGGAGCGGCCGGACCCGGCCGCGCTCGCCGC
>NZ_JAAVJC010000129.1 GCF_012033785.1 Streptomyces bohaiensis | reverse complement strand
GCCGCGTACGCGGCGCTGGTCGGAACGACGTCCGAGCGGGTGGCGGTCGGCTCGTCGGTGGCGGTGCACGTGGCGCTGGTGGCCGCGTCCCCGGGCCGCCGGTCTCAGCCGGTTGCCGTCGATGCCAGCGCCTCGACGGCCCGGTCGACGTCCGCCGCGTCGTTGTAGAGGTGGAACGCCGCCCGCAGCGCCCCCTGGCGGCGGGCGACGCGGACCCCCGCCCGGTGCAGCGCCTCCGCCGCCCCCTCGGTCTGGGGGAACGCGACGATCGGGCTGCCGGAGTCGGGCACCTCCCGGCCCAGCTCCGCCAGCCCTGCCCGGAACCGCGCCGCCAGCGACCGGTCGTGCGCGGCGATCTGCTCGGTGCCGAGCTCGGCCAGCAGCCGCAGCGACGGAGCCGCCGCCAGGTACGGAAGGAAACCGGGGCTCTGGTCGAAACGCCGCGCGTCGCGGGCGAGTTCGGTCACCGGGCCGTAGCAGCTGAGCCACGGCTCCTCCCCGGCCACCCACCCGGCGTGCAACGGGCGGAGGCCGCCGAAGTCGGCCGGCACGGTGAGGAACGAGACGCCCCGGGGCGTCAGCAGCCACTTGTACCCGCCGCACACCGTGAAGTCGAACCCGTCGGCGGTCAACGGGAGCCACCCCGCCGCCTGCGTGGTGTCGACTAGGGTCCGTGCGCCGTGCTCGCGGGCCGCCGCCGTCAGCGCACCGAGGTCGACGACCCGGCCGTCGGCCGACTGCGCCGCACTCACCGCCACCAGCTCGGTGCCCGGACCCACCGCGTCGACGAGCTCGACGAGCGGCACCTGCCGCAGCCTCAGCTCCCCGCGCTGGTCGAACGGGGTGGGCAGTGAGCTGAACTCCTCCCGGGCGACCAGGACCTCGGCGTCCGGCGGGAGCGACGCGGCCACCAGCGCCACGTGCACCGCCACCGACGAGCCGACCGCCACCCGCTCGGACGTCGTTCCGACCAGCGCCGCGTACGCGGCCCGTACCCCGTCCACCGCGCGCAGGCACGCCGCCTGGTCCAGCGTCCCGTCCGCCATACGGGCCGCTGCCTGCCGTACCGCGGCGACGGACCGTCGGGGCAGCAGACCGTGCGAGGCGGTGTCGAGGTAGGTCCCTCTCGGGGAGAACTCCTCCCGCAGTGCGTCCATGGACCATGTCTGGCCCGCGCGCCGGCCCGCCACACGCGCCCCCGCCGGGGAACCGGGGGCGCGTCCGCCGGCGTTGTGCGCCCGCGCACCCCGCTCCGGGGCGCGATCCTTGAGAAAAGCCGGGTGCGTTCCTAGGATCGCGTTGTTACCGCGACGTAGCGCAACGGACCACGGGGGGACCATGCCGACCCACGCCGCCGTGCCGCCCGCAGGCGCACCGGGCGGAGCCGCGAGGGGGTGCGGTCCCGGCCGCGCCGCCGCGGAGCCCCGCTTCCGCGCTCCGGCCGCCTTCCGCCGGTCGCGACCCGGCGCGGGCCGCGCGCCCACCGCGCCCCCCTGCCGGGGCGGTCTTCCGCGCCCCCGTGCCGGAACCGCCTGACGCGCTCCCGTGCCGTGCGCAACCGCGCCGGCAGACCGCCGAGCGCGCCGCGCCGCCCCGGGTGCGCCGCGCCCGGGCTCGTCCGGCCGCCACCCGCCTCCACGAAAGGCCCCCATGAGCACCGACGCCTACGTGTACGACGCGTACCGCACCCCCCGCGGCCGCGGCAAAGCCGGCGGCTCCCTGCACACCGTCAAACCGATCGACCTCGTCACCGGTCTGCTGCACCGTCTGGAAGGCCGACTGCCCGGCCTCGACCCCGCCGCCGTGGACGACGTCGTACTCGGCGTGGTCAGTCCGCACGGCGACCAGGGGTCCGACATCGCCAAGATCGCCGCGCTGGCGGCCGGGCTTCCCGAGTCCGTCGCGGGCGTGCAGCTCAACCGGTTCTGCGCCTCGGGGCTGGAGGCGGTCAACACCGCCGCGGCCAAGGTGCGTTCCGGCTGGGAGGAACTGGTCCTGGCCGGCGGTGTGGAGTCCATGTCGCGGCTGCCCATCGGCTCCGACGGCGGCGCCTGGATGATGGACCCGATGACGAGCCTGACGACCGGGTTCGTCCCCCAGGGCATCGGTGCCGACCTCATCGCCACGCTGGACGGCGTCGGACGGCGGGAGGTCGACGCCTACGCGGCGCTCTCCCAGGAGCGCGCCGCCACGGCCGCGAAGGAGGGCCGGTTCGACCGCGGGCTGGAGCCCGTCGTCGACCGGTCGGGGCTCACGGTGCTCGACCACGACGAGTTCCCCCGCCCCGGCACCACCGCCGACTCCCTCGCAGCGCTCCGCCCCTCGTTCGCGAAGCTGGGAGAGCAGGGCGGGTTCGACGCGGTCGCGTTGCAGAAGTACCACCACCTGGAACGCATCGACCACGTCCACCACGCCGGGAACTCCTCCGGCATCGTCGACGGCGCCGCGCTGGTGGTGGTCGGCAGCGAGGCGGTGGGCCGCCGCCTCGGGCTGACGCCGCGCGCCCGCATCGTCTCCGCGGCCGTCACCGGCTCCGAACCGACCGTGATGCTCACCGGACCGGCACCGGCCAGTCGCAAGGCCCTGGCCCGCGCCGGTCTCACCGTCGACGACATCGACCTCTTCGAGGTCAACGAGGCGTTCGCCGCCGTGGTGCTGCGGTTCGCACGGGAGATGGGCGTCGGCCTCGACCGCATCAACGTCAACGGCGGCGCCATCGCCCTCGGCCACCCGCTGGGAGCCACCGGGGCGATGATCCTCGGCACCCTGCTGGACGAGTTGGAGCGGTGCGACCTGCGGCTCGGCCTCGCCACGCTCTGCGTGGGCGGCGGAATGGGCGTGGCCACCGTGATCGAGCGGGTGTGACGCGGGCCGCGCCGCAGCCGCGGGGTGAACCCGCCCCCGCCGGCCCCTCCAGGACCGCCCCACCGCCCCGCCCAGCGAAAGAGACCGCCATGACCCCACCCGCCGAAGCCGCAGCCGCCGCCGACGCATCACCGATCCACTGGCACCGCGGCGCCGACGGCATCGTGACCCTCACCATGGACGCGCCCGGGCGCTCCGCCAACACCGTGGACGCCGCGTTCGTCACCGCGCTCACCGCCGTCGCCGACCGGCTGGAGGGGGAACGCGACACGGTCCGCGGCATCGTCCTCACCTCCGCCAAGGAGACGTTCGTCGCCGGGGGCGACCTCGACGAACTCATCGCCGCCGGCCCCGAGGACGCCCGCCAGGTCTTCGACTTCTCCATGGCGCTCAAGCGCGCGCTGCGCCGCATCGAGACGCTGGGCATGCCGGTCGTCGCCGCCGTCAACGGCACCGCGCTCGGCGGCGGACTGGAGCTCGCGCTCGCCTGCCACCACCGCATCGTGCTCGACGGGCCCGGCACCCGTCTGGGACTGCCGGAGGTCACCCTGGGCCTGCTTCCGGGAGGCGGCGGCGTGGTCCGCACCGTGCGGATGCTCGGCATTGCCGACGCGCTGCAGCACGTGCTGCTGGAGGGTGCCCGCCACACCCCGGCCCACGCGCACGCCCTCGGGCTGGTCCACCACGTCGCCACCTCCCCCGAGGAGATGCTCGGCGCCGCGCGGGCCCACATCGACGCCCATCCGCGGTCGCGTCAGCCGTGGGACGAGGACGGGTACCGCATCCCCGGCGGCACGCCCGGCACCCGGTCCCTCGACGCGGTGCTTCCGTCCTTCGCCGCCCACCTGGCGCGCCGCACCGGCGGCGCCCCGCTGCCCGCGCCGCGGAACATCCTGGCGGCCGCGGTGGAGGGGGCGCAGGTCGACTTCGAGGGCGCCCAGGTGATCGAGAGCCGCTACTTCACGGAACTCGTCGTCGGGCAGACCGCGAAGAACATGACGCAGGCGTTCTTCTTCGACCGCCGGACGGTCGACTCGGGTGCCGCCCGGCCGCAGGACGAGCCCCCGCACCGGGTGCGCCGGGTGGGGGTCGTGGGGGCGGGCATGATGGGCGCGGGCATCGCCTACGTGTGCGCCCGCGCCGGGATCGAGGTCGTGCTGCAGGACGTCAGCCGGGCGGCCGCCTCGCGGGGCCGGGCCCACTGCGAGCGCCTGGTGGCCGCTGCCGTCGCGCGCGGCCGGGCCGACGAGGCCGAGGCGGCGGCGCTGCCCGCGCGGATCACCGCCACCGACGCGGTGGACGACCTCGCCGGCTGCGACGTCGTGATCGAGGCCGTCTTCGAGGACACCGCGCTGAAGCACCAGGTGCTGGCGGCCGTCGAACGGGTGGTGGGCGAGGACGCGCTGCTCTGCACCAACACCTCGACGCTGCCCGTCAGCGGCCTGGCGGAGGCCGTCACCCGGCCCGGGGACTTCCTGGGGCTGCATTTCTTCTCGCCGGTCCACCGGATGCAGCTGGTGGAGATCGTGCGGGGCGAGCGCACCGGTGAGCGCGCGCTGGCGCGCGCCTTCGACCTCGTCCGGCAGCTCGGCCGGACCCCGATCGTCGTCAACGACGGGCGGGGCTTCTTCACCTCCCGGGTGATGGCCCGGTTCCTTCAGGAGGGCGTGGCGATGCTGGGGGAGGGGGTGGCGCCCGCGTCGGTGGAGCAGGCCGCGGCCCGGGCGGGCTACCCGACCGGGCCGCTCGCGCTGCTGGACGAGCTGACGCTGACGCTTCCGCTGCGGATCCGGGCCGAGGAACGGGCCGCCGCCGAGGCGGCGGGGGAGGAGTGGGTACCGCACCCCGCCGACGCCGTGCTGGCGAGCATGGTGGAGGAGCACGGCCGCACCGGCCGTGCCGGGGGCGCCGGTTTCTACGCGTACGACGAGGACGGCGCGCGGGCGGGGCTCTGGCCGGGGCTCGCGGAGGCGTGGCCCCCCGGCGGCGTGGGCCGACCGATGGCCGAGCTCACCGAACGCCTGCTGCTCGTGCAGGCGTTGGAGAGCATCCGGCTGCTGGAGGAGGGCGTGCTCACCTCGGTGGCGGACGCCAACGTCGGGTCGCTGCTGGGTATCGGCTTCCCGCCGTGGACCGGCGGCGTGCTCCAGTACGTCAACGGCCACCCGGGCGGACCGGCGGAGGTCGCCGCGCGGGCGGCCGCATGGGCGGACCGTCTCGGCCCGCGGTTCGCGCCGCCGGCCATGCTCCTGGAGAAGGCGGCGAGCGGACAGCTGTTCGGCGACGTGCGTCACCGGCCCGTGGGGGCAACCCCGGTCACCGGGTAGTCCTCTGCCGCGCACCCCGCCACGTGCGGCTGTCCCGAGCCTTGAGCCCCGCCCCTGCTTCGTCCGGGGGCGGGGCCGCTCGTCGTTCCGGCCGCGGTCAGCCGGGAGGCGGGAAGCACGAGGTTCCGGGGTGTGGCCGGTGCGCGCCGGGGTAGGTGAACGAAGTCGTATCGATCCGTTTGCGTTTCGCAGCCCGGGTGTCTACGCTCGTGCGCTGGGAAACGACATCGTTTCGATCTGCGGATCGATGATGGGATGGCCGCCTCCGGCCGGAGGACCGGCCCCGTCGACAGGACACGGAATGACCGAGCAACCCGGCGTCACCGCCCCCAGGGCCGGCAGCCGCAGTGGCCGGACCAAGCTCACGGAGGAACGTGAGCAGGAGCTCTACGAGGCCGTCCTCGCCGAGTTGCGGGAACGCGGCTACGAGGCCCTCACGATGGACGCCGTCGCCGCGCGCTCCCGGTCGAGCAAGGCCACTCTCTACCGGCAGTGGCAGACCAAGACGCGGCTCGTCACCTCCGCCCTCCGGCACGCCAAGCGGCTCTCGCTCGACGACGTCGACACCGGGTCGCTGCGCGGGGACCTCCGGGAGATGTGCGGGCGGGTCGGGGCGGAAGCGCCCGACGACACCGCCGTCATCCACGCACTCTCGCATGCCTGCCGCAACGACCCGGACCTCCACCTCGCCGTCCGCCAGGTCATCATCGACCCGGAGATCGAGGTGCTCGAACGGGCTCTGCGCCGCGCCGAGGAGCGCGGCGAACTCGCCCCCGGCAACCCCGCGGCGGAGTTCGTCGTGCACTCGATCATCGGCGCCTTGATCGCCCGGCCGCTCATGGAGGGCCGCTACCCGGACTCCGACTTCCTCCGCCGCTTCGCGGACACCATGATCATCCCGCTGCTGCTCCCCGAGTCGGAACCTGCGGGCTGACCGGCTGCGGCCCGACGGGTCGCAACCGGCCGTGGCACACCACCACACCGACCGTCACCCCGGCTCGACGGCCGCCGCAGGCCGCCGGGGCGGACCCCCACCTGCCCGGACCGAATAGGAGACACCCGCCGCCATGGCGACTTTTCTCTACAAACTGGGACGCGCGTCGTTCCTCAAGCGGCGCCTCGTAGCCCTGCTGTGGGTGCTGCTGCTCGGTGCCACCGGCCTCGTCGCCGCCACCAACGCCAGTCAGCCGTCCAACGAGATATCGATGCCGGGCACCGAGGCCCAGGAGGCGTTCGACCTTCTCTCCGATCGCTACCCCGGTATGGGAGTGGACGGGGCGACCGCCCGCGTCGTCTTCCGCGCCGAGGACGGCACCATGGACGACGCGGCCAACCAGGAGGCGGTGGCAGGGGTCCTGCAGGAGCTCGAGCAGAGCTCCGACGAGGTCGCCTCCGTCACCGACCCGTTCGAGGTCGGCGCGGTCAGCCAGGACTCCACCACCGCCTACACGCAGGTCTCCTACCTCGTGAGCGGCTTCGAGCTGGACGACGCGGACCGCGACGCGCTGGAGGCCGCCGCCGAGACCGGCCGGGACGCGGGGCTGATCGTCGAGATCGGTGGCGACGCCCTCTTCGAGATCCCCGCCACCGGCATCGCCGAGGTCATCGGCATCGCCGTCGCGGCGGTGGTCCTGGTCGTCACCCTCGGCTCGCTGGTCGCCGCCGGGCTGCCGCTGATCACCGCGCTGGTCGGCGTCGGCATCTCCGTCCTCACCATCACCGTCCTCAGCGGCCCGCTGGAGCTGGACACCACCACGCCCATCCTGGCCATGATGCTGGGGCTCGCGGTCGGCATCGACTACGCCCTGTTCATCGTCTCCCGCTACCGCGCGGAACTCGACGAGGGCCACTCCAAGGTCGAGGCCGTGGGGCGCGCCTCGGGCACCGCGGGCTCCGCGGTCGTCTTCGCGGGCCTGACCGTCATCATCGCGATGGCCGGACTCGCCGTCGTCAACATCCCGATCCTCACCAAGATGGGCTTCGCCGCCGCCGGTGCGGTCGCCGTCGCGGTGCTCGTCGCCGTCACCCTGATCCCCGCGGTCCTCGGCTTCGCCGGCGACAAGGTGCGCGGCAGCCGCCGCACGGCCGCCGAGGGCGACGACACCGGAGCCCCCCGCACCTCCGACGAGGACGGTGCCGGCGCGCCCGGCACCGATGCCGGGACCGAGCGTCCCAACATGGGAACCCGCTGGGCCCGGCAGGTCATCCGGCGCCCCGTCGCCGTGCTGGTGGCCGCCGTGGTCGGCCTCGGCGTCATCGCCATCCCCGCGAGCCAGCTGGAACTGAATCTGCCGGACGAGGGGTCCTCGGCACCCTCCACCACCCAGCGCCAGGCGTACGACATGCTCGCCGAGTCCTTCGGCCCGGGCGTCAACGGTCCGCTGCTGGTGGTCCTCGACGGCGACGGCGGCGGCGACGCGATGGCCGCCGCCGAGCAGCTCACCGAACGCGCCATGGCGCTCGACGGGGTCGTGGCGGTCACCCCGCCGCAGCCCGACGAGAGCGGCACCACGGCGCTGCTGACCGTCGTCCCCGCCTCCACCCCCTCCAGCACCGAGACCGAGGACGTCGTCAACGACATCCGCGACCTCGCCGCGGAGCTGGAGCAGGAGACCGGCGCGACGCTGGCCGTCACCGGCCAGACCGCCATGGGCATCGACATCTCGCAGAAGCTCGACGACGCCCTCGTGCCCTACCTGGCGCTCGTCGTCGGCCTGGCCTTCGTGCTGCTGATGGTCGTCTTCCGCTCGCTGCTGGTGCCGCTGAAGGCCGCGCTCGGGTTCCTGCTGTCCGTCATGGCGGCGCTCGGCGCCGTGGTCGCCGTCTTCCAGTGGGGCTGGCTCGCCGGCCCGCTGGGCGTCGAGACCACCGGCCCGGTGATGAGCCTGATGCCGATCTTCCTCATCGGCGTCGTCTTCGGCCTCGCGATGGACTACGAGGTCTTCCTCGTCACCCGCATGCGGGAGGCCTACGTCCACGGCGCCACCCCGGAGGAGGCGATCGTCACCGGCTTCCGCTACGGCGCCCGGGTCGTCACCGCCGCCGCGATCATCATGATCAGCGTCTTCGCCGGCTTCGTCAGCGCGACCGAGCCCATGATCAAAATGATCGGCTTCGGCCTCGCCGTCGCCGTCCTCTTCGACGCCTTCGTCGTCCGCATGGCGATCGTCCCGGCGCTGCTGGCGCTGCTGGGCCGCTCGGCCTGGTGGCTCCCCGCCTGGCTGGACCGCATCCTGCCCAACGTCGACGTCGAGGGCGAGCGACTGGTCACCGCCGCCCCCGCCGACGCCACGGGCGGCAGCGCCGCCACCGCCGCGACCGAGGCGGCCGCCGCCCGCGAGGAGGAAACCGTCGAACCGCGCCGCTGACCGGCGCCCCGACCGGCCCTGCCCCCGGGCACCCACCAGGTGCCCGGGGGCAGGCGCGTCCGGTGCCTCGCGGTCACAATGGCACCGGGAGGTACCGAGATGACCGCACCGCACCAGGGCCCCGCCGCCCCGAGCCGCCGTACCGCCCCGCCCGTCGGGCCGCCCCCGGACGGCATGCTCTGGGCGTTCTACGGGGACGTCCGCTTCCTGATGTGGCTCCCCGCCGCCCTCGCCCTGCAGGTCGCACTCCCCGGCGTCGGCGCGGGCGTCGACGAGCACTCGGTCTTCCGCACCGACCCCTGGGGACGCGCCGACCGCTCGGTCCGCTCCGCCCTGCTCTGGGTCTACGGCGGGGAGGAGGCCGCCGCCGAGGGGCGCCGCCTGCGCCGTCTGCACCGCTCCATCGCCGGCACCACCCCCGACGGCCGCCGCTACCACTCCCTCGACCCCCACTTGTACGGCTGGGTCCACGCCACCGGTTTCCCGGTGATGCTGCGCGCCCTCGCCGTGCTCCACGGCCGCGACTGCACCCCGCAGGAGCAGGAGGCCCTCTACCGCGAATGGCGCACGGTCGGCGTGCTGCTGGGGCTGCGCGATCGCGATCTCCCCGCCACGGCAGCGGAGTTCGAGCCTCGCTACCGGGCGTGGCTGGACGAACTGGTCGCCACGCCCGTCGTTCGCGAACTGACCGACCCCCGCAACACCGTCGGCCCGCCCGACCACGGACCCCGCGCAGTGAGGGTGCCGTTGCGAATCGCCTGGCCGCTGCTGCGCCGCCCCACCGCCCGGTTGCTGGCCTTCCTCACCGTCGGCCTGATGCCCTCCGAGGCCCGCGCTGCCGTGGGGCTCGCGTGGAGCGACCGGCAGGAGCGCCGGCTGCGCCTCCTGGGTCGGGCGACCGCCGCCGTCGTCACCCGGCTTCCCGAACGGCTGCGTTACCTCCCCGATGCCGCACGAGCGCGGCGCGTCCACCGAGCCCTCCACTGATCGCGGCCGGACCCGTGACGTACCGCCGATCGCGCCCCACAGGTCCGGAAGACGCGGTCAAATCCCACGAATGTCCCCCGGCCCTGCCACAATGCTCGGGCACCCGCGCCCCCGCCTCGTCCGGCCCCGCCTCGCGGCGCCGAACCGCGGAGGGCGGCCACCGCACCGAAGGAGACAGGGGCCCTATCCCCGTGAACCGCGTGACCAACTCCGTGGCAGACCGCTCGATCGAAACCCGGATCGCCGACGAACTGGGCGTCCGGGAAGGGCAGGTGACGGCCGCCGTCGGACTGCTCGACGGCGGGGCCACGGTGCCGTTCGTCGCCCGCTACCGCAAGGAGGTGACCGGGGCCCTCGACGACAGCCAGCTCCGCACCCTGGAGGAACGCCTCCGCTACCTGCGGGAGTTCGAGGAGCGCCGTGACGCGGTCCTGGAGTCGGTGCGCTCCCAGGGCAAGCTCACCGAGGAACTCGAGAGGAGCATCCGGGCCGCCGAGACCAAGGCCCGGCTGGAGGACATCTACCTCCCCTACAAGCCCAAGCGCCGGACCAAGGCGCAGATCGCGCGCGAGGCGGGACTGGAGCCGCTGGCGGACTCCCTGCTCGCGGACCCCTCGACCGACCCGGCCACCGCGGCCGCCGGCTACGTGGACGCCGAGCGCGGCGTGGAGAGCGCCGACGCCGCGCTCGCCGGTGCCCGGGCCGTCCTCACCGAGCGCTTCGGCGAGGACGCCGACCTGGTCGGCGAAGTGCGCGAGCGCATCTGGGAGAAGGGCCGCCTGACCTCCCGGGTCCGTGAGGGGCGCGAGGCCGAGGGCGCGAAGTTCTCCGACTACTTCGACTGGTCCGAGCCGCTGGCCACCATGCCCTCCCACCGTGCGCTGGCGATGTTCCGCGGCGAGAAGGAGGAGTTCCTGGAGGTCGCCCTCGCCCCGGAGGAGCCGGACGCCGGCGCCGAGGGCCCCTCGCCGTACGAGCGCGCCGTCGCCCACCGCTTCGGCATCGCCGACCGCGGCCGACCGGCCGACGCCTGGCTGCTGGAGACGGTCCGCTGGGCCTGGCGCACCCGGCTGCTGGTGCACCTCACCCTCGACCTCCGTACCCGGCTGCGCACCGCCGCCGAGGACGGTGCCGTCGGCGTCTTCGCGACCAACCTCCGCGACCTGCTGCTGGCGGCCCCCGCCGGCACCCGCGCCACCATGGGCCTGGACCCGGGGCTGCGCACCGGCGTCAAGGTCGCCGTCGTCGACGCCACCGGCAAGGTCGCCGCCACCGACACGGTCTACCCCCACGCGCCGCAGCGGAAGTGGGACGCCGCGCTGGAGCGGCTGGCCCGGCTGGCCGCCGAGCACCGCGTCGAGTTGATCGCCGTGGGCAACGGCACCGCCTCCCGAGAGACGGACAAGCTCGCGGGCGAGCTGGTCGCGGCGCTGCCCGAGCTGAAGCTGACCAAGGCGCTGGTCTCCGAGGCGGGCGCCTCGGTGTACTCCGCCTCCGCCTACGCCTCCAAGGAACTTCCGGAGCTCGACGTCTCGCTGCGCGGCGCGGTCTCCATCGCCCGACGGCTCCAGGACCCGCTGGCCGAGCTGGTGAAGATCGACCCCAAGTCCATCGGCGTGGGCCAGTACCAGCACGACCTGGCGGAGGGGAAGCTCTCCCGGTCGCTGGACGCGGTGGTGGAGGACTGCGTCAACGGGGTCGGTGTCGACGTCAACACCGCCTCCGTCCCCCTGCTGGCACGGGTCTCCGGCGTCTCCGCGACGGTCGCCGAGAACATCGTCGCCCACCGCGACGCCCACGGTCCGTTCCGCAGCCGCCGCGCGCTGAAGGACGTGCCGCGCCTGGGCCCGAAGGCGTTCGAGCAGTGCGCGGGCTTCCTCCGAGTGCGCGACGGGGAGGACCCGCTCGACGCCTCCAGCGTCCACCCGGAGTCCTACCCGGTGGTCCGCCGGATGGCCGCGGCCACCGGTACCGCCGTCCCCGACCTCGTCGGCAACACCGCGCTGCTGCGCTCGCTGCGCCCCGAGGACTTCGCCGACGAGGCGTTCGGCCTGCCCACGGTCACCGACATCCTGGGCGAGCTGGAGAAGCCGGGCCGTGACCCGCGCCCCGCCTTCCGGGCGGCGCGGTTCAAGGAGGGCGTGGAGAAGATCGGCGACCTCGCGCCGGGGATGATCCTGGAGGGCGTCGTCTCCAACGTCGCGGCCTTCGGTGCCTTCGTCGACGTCGGCGTCCACCAGGACGGGCTGGTGCACGTCTCCGCCATGTCCGACCGGTTCGTCTCCGACCCCCGCGAGATCGTCAAGCCGGGCGACATCGTTCGTGTCAAGGTGCTCGACGTCGACGTACCGCGCAAGCGGATCTCGCTGACGCTGCGCCTGGAGGACTCCACCGCCGCCCGCGGGGGCGAGGCCGGGCGCGGGGAGGCCGGCGGCCGCGGCGGCGACGGTGGCGCACCCCGACAGCGGGACCGTCGCGGCGGCAGGGGCGAGGGCCGCGGGGACGGTCGCGGTGGTGCCCGTTCCGGCCAGGACGGCGGTCGCGGCGGTCGTCGCGGCGGCCAGGGCGGCGACGGTCGGCGGCGCACCGAGCAGCCCGCCAACAGCGCGATGGCGGACGCGCTGCGCCGCGCCGGGCTGACGGGGGAGTCCCGCCGCTGACCCCCGTCTGCCGCCGCTCGGGCCCCGGTTCTCCCCGGCCGGCCTCTTGACACGACCGCCGTGCGATGCGCCGGACCCGGGCAACCGCCCCGGGTCCGGCGCTTTCGTGTGTGACGCGGGTCGCACCCGTGGCCGGAGCTTGCCTGACTCGCGGGTAACAACTTACGGTGGCGTAACCTACGGCATCGTAGGTAGTCCGCCTAAACATTCTCGGCTGGAGAGCCCGTGACGATCACCCCCGCCCACCCTGCGAAGTCGGACCAGTGGACCGACGCACGGCTGCTCTACGCGCTGGAAGAGGTGGTGGAGCGGGAGATCAACCGGCACCTGAAGGTCGCCAAGGACTGGATGCCGCACGAGTACGTCCCGTGGAGCGAGGGCCGCAACTTCGACGGGCTCATGGGCGGCGAGGCCTGGGACCCGGAGCAGTCGAGGGTCAGCGAGATCGGCCGCATCGCGCTGGTCGTCAACCTCCTCACCGAGGACAACCTGCCGAGCTACCACCACGAGATCGCCACGCTCTTCGGCCGCGACGGCGCCTGGGGCACCTGGGTGCACCGGTGGACCGCGGAGGAGGGCCGCCACGGCATCGTCATGCGGGACTACCTGCTGACCACCCGGGCGGTCGACCCGGTCAAGCTGGAGCAGTTCCGCATGGCGCACATGTCGGAGGGGTTCGAGTCCGACAACGCCCACTCGATGCTCCACTCGGTGGCGTACGTGGCCTTCCAGGAACTGGCCACCCGGATCTCCCACCGCAACACCGGGCACCAGTCGGGCGACCCCATGTGCGACCGCATGCTGGCGCGCATCGCCACCGACGAGAACCTGCACATGGTGTTCTACCGGAACCTGCTGAAGGCCGCGTTCGAGATCGCGCCCGACGACACCATGTGCGCCGTCCGCGACGTGGTGGTGCAGTTCCGGATGCCCGGCCACGGCATGCCCGGGTTCGAGCGCGCCGCCGCCCAGATGGCCATCGGCGGGATCTACAACCTCCGCATCCACCACGACGACGTGCTCCAGCCGGTCCTCCGCCACCTGCGGGTGCTCGACATCGACGGTCTGGGCCCCGAGGGGCTGAAGGCCCAGGAGGAGCTGGGGCTGTTCATGGGCGGTCTGGACGCCGAGGCCACCAAGCTCGACGAGAAGCTTGAGGCGCGCCGCGCCCGCATCGCCGCCCGCAAGGCGGCCGCCGCGGGCTGACTCCGGCGCCCCCGGCTGCTGTCGGCCCCGGGCGCACCGCTGCCCGCTTCGGCCGCGCCGCGTGCCCCGGGCCGAAC
>NZ_JAAVJC010000128.1 GCF_012033785.1 Streptomyces bohaiensis | reverse complement strand
GCGCGGGAGCGGGCGCGTGGGCGGGCGGTTCACCGGCGGCACCGGTGGGCGGCTCCGGCTCCTTGGCCTCACCGTGGCCGCCGCCGTCGATGCCGAGAATCCACTCCCCCGGCGTGGGCGCCGGCGGTCGGGGTGCGGGGATCACCGCGGGCGCGGCCTGCGGCGACGCGGCGCCGGGCGCCAGCTCGACGACCCGGTCGGCGACGGGCAGCAGCGCTCGGCGGTGCGTCACCAGCACCACCGTCCGGTCGGCGGTCAGGCGGCGCAGCGCGTCCGCGACCCGCGCCTCGGTGTCGGCGTCGAGAGCGGCGGTCGGCTCGTCGAGCAGCAGGACCGGGCGGTCGGCGAGGAACGCGCGGGCGAGCGCCACCCGCTGGCGCTGCCCCTGGGAGAGGCCCGCGCCGCCCTCGTCGAGCAGCCGGTCGGGGTCGATGTCGTCGGCGGCGGCGTCGGCCAGCGCGCGGGCCACGGCGGCGTCGTCGGCGTCGGGGCGGGAGAGCCGCACGTTGTCGGCGACGGTGCCGGCGAAGAGATGCGGATGCTGGGGGACCCAGGCGAGCTGCGCGTGCCAGCTCGCGGGGTCCAGCTCGGCGAGGTCCCGGCCGCCGACCAGCACCCGGCCGGCGGCGGGCCGGGCGAGACCGAGGACGCTGCGGAGCAGGGTGGTCTTGCCCGCCCCGGAGGGCCCGGTGAGGGCGACGGTCTCCCCCGCCCGCAGGTCCAGCGAGGTCGCGGTGAGGGCGTCGGTGGTCCGCCCCGGGTACCGGACGGTGACCCGGTCCAGGGTGACCATCGCCCGGCCGGCGGGCACCGCGGCGACGTCCGGTGCGGGGCGGGTGCCGGCGGCGGGCCGCTCCTCCTCCAGCACGTCGAAGACGGCGTCGGCGGCGGACAGCCCCTCCGCGGCGGCGTGGTACTGGGCGCCCACCTGCCGCAGCGGCAGGTAGGCCTCGGGAGCGAGGATCAGCACGACCAGACCGGTGTGCAGGTCGAGTTCGCCGTGCACCAGCCGCATGCCGATGGAGACGGCGACCAGCGCGACGGAGATGGTGGCGAGCAGTTCCAGGGCGAAGGAGGAGAGGAAGGCGATCCGCAGCGTCCGCAGGGTGGAGCGCCGGTACTCGCCGGTCACCGACCGGACCCGCTCCACCTGGACCTTGGCCCGGCCGAACACCTTCAGGGTGGTGAGGCCGGCGACGACGTCGAGGAAGTGGCCGGAGAGGTGGCTCAGCCGCCGCCACTGGCGGTCCATGTGCGCCTGCGTCGCCCAGCCGATCAGCATCATGAACAGCGGGATCAGCGGCAGGGTGACGAGGATCGTCGCGGCGGAGATCCAGTCCTCGGTGAGGATCTTCGCCAGGACGACCACCGGGACGACGGCGGCCAGACCCAGCTGCGGCAGATAGCGCGCGAAGTAGTCGTCGAGGGCGTCGACCCCCCGGGTGGCGAGGGTCGCCAGCTCGCCGGTGGCACGGCCGCCGTCCGCGGCCCCGCCGCCGCCCCGGCCCGCCGCGACGTGGCGCAGCAGCCGCAACCGCAGCTCGGACTTGACGGCGGCGGAGGCGCGGTGGGCGGCCAGTTCGGTGAGCCAGGAGACGAGGGCACGGCCGGTGGCCGCGGCGAGCAGCACCAGCAGCGGCGTCGTGAGGTCGCCGGGCGCGGCGCCGCCCTGGAACGCCCCGACAACGATGTCGGCGAGGGCCACGGCCTGGACGACGACCAGGACCGCACCCGCCAGGCCGAGCACGACGGAGGCGGCGAGGAAGCCGCGGGTGGCGCGGGCGCAGCGCAGCAGACGGGGGTCGACGGGGCGCACGACGGTCAGCTCCCCGCGCCCTGGGGGCGGCCGCCGCCGGCACCGGCGAGATCGTCGCCGGAGGCGCCGGGCACGTCAGGGTCGTCGGGGCCGTCGGGGCCGTCGGCGTCGGGGCCCGCGTCGCCCCCGGAGCCGCCCGGGGTGCCCGGGGCGCCGCCGCCGGGGTGGTCCGGGGCGATGTGCTGCACGCCGATCCGCTTGCGGAACACCCAGTACGTCCAGCTCTGGTAGAGCAGCACCACCGGTGTCGCGAACCCGGCGACCCAGGTCATGATCGTCAACGTGTAGTCCGTGGCGGCGGCGTTCTCCGTCGTCAGCGACCACGCCGGGTCCAGCGTCGAGGGCATCACGTCGGGGAAGAGCGCCAGGAACAGCGTGGCGACGGCGGCGGCGATGGTGACGCCGGAGAGCGCGAACGACCAGCCCTCGCGGGCCGCGTGGTTGGCGGCGAGCGCGGCCAGCAGCGCGACGGCGGCGAGGACGGTGGTGACCAGGCTCGCGGTGTCGCTGTGGGCCGCCTGGGTCCAGGCGAGGAACACGACGGCGAGGCCGGCGGTGACCAGGCCGAGGACGGCGGCGTGGCGGCGGGCGCGGTCCCGGATCTCCCCGACGGTCTTGAGCGCGGCGAAAACCGCGCCGTGGAAGGTGAAGAGCGTCAGGGTGAGTGCGCCGCCGAGCAGCGCGTAGGGGGTGAGCAGGTCCAGCAGGGTGCCAGCGAACTCCTTGTCGGCGTCGATGGGGACGCCGCGCACGATGTTGGCGAAGGCGACGCCCCACAGGAACGCCGGGAGCAGCGAGGTCCAGAAGATCGCCGTCTCCCAGGTGCGCTGCCACCTCTCCTCCGGGCGCTTGGAGCGGTACTCGAAGGCGACTCCGCGCACGATGAGGCAGACCAGGATCAGCAGCAGCGGGAGGTAGAAGCCGGAGAAGAGGGTGGCGTACCACTCGGGGAACGCGGCGAAGGTGGCGCCGGCGGCGGTGAGCAGCCAGACCTCGTTGCCGTCCCAGACCGGGCCGATGGTGTTGATCAGCACGCGGCGTTCCCGGCGGTCGCGGGCGAGGGTGCGGGTGAGGACGCCGATGCCGAAGTCGAAGCCCTCCAGGAAGAAGTAGCCGGTCCACAGGACCGCGATGAGGATGAACCAGACGGTGGTGAGTTCCATGGCCGTCTCCAGTCGGGAGCGGGGTGGGGAAGGTGCCGGGGCGGGGTGCGCGGGGGCGCGGCCGGGCGGGGAGGCGGGGCCGCGCGCCCGCGGGTCAGTAGGAGAACGCCATCGGCTTGTCCGGGTCCCGGTGGTCGCCGCCGATGCGGGTCGGCGGGTTGCGGTCGGCGTCGGTGAGCTCCGGCGGCCCCGCCTTGACGTACTTGGCGAGCAGCTTGATCTCGACGACGGCGAGCACCGCGTACAGCAGCGTGTAGACGGTCATGGAGGTGATGACCTCGCCCTGGGAGACGCCGGGCGACACCCCGGCGGAGGTCTGGAGCACGCCGTAGACCACCCAGGGTTGGCGGCCCGTCTCGGTGAAGATCCAGCCCCACGCGTTGGCGATGAGCGGGAACGCCATGGTGGCGAAGGCCAGCCGCCAGTACCAGCGGGTGAGCCCCTCACCCAGTTCGCGGTCGCGGGTGAGCGCGAGGCGCGGGACCTCCTCGCTGCCGGTCCGCAGCCGTTCGGAGAGCCAGAGCCGGCGGCGGGTCAGCCACAGCCCGGCGATGCCGAGGGTGAGCGAGGCCATGCCGAACCCGATCATCCACCGGAAGCTCCAGTAGGCGACGGGGATGTTGGGGCGGTAGTCGCCGGGCCCGTACTCGGCCTCCATCGCCGCCTGGGTGTCGTTGATGCCGGGCACCGGGTCGGAGAAGTTGTCGTGGGCGAGGAAGGACAGCAGCCCGGGGACCTCCACCGCGACGACGTTGTGCCCGGCGTCCACGTCCCCGATGGCGAACAGCGAGAACGGCGCCGGTCCCTCGGTGTCCCACAGTGCCTCGGCGGCGGCCATCTTCATCGGCTGCTGCTCGTACATGATCTTGGCGAGGCGGTCGCCGCTGACGGCGGTGAGGAGGCCGGCCGCGACCAGGGTGATCAGGCCGATCCGCAGCGAGGTGCGCATCACCTCGACGTGGCGGCGGCGCATCAGGTGGTAGGCGGCGATGCCGACCATGAAGGCGCCGCCGACGAGGAACGCCGCCGTGATGGTGTGCGCGAACTGCGCGACGGCGGTGTTCTGGGTGAGCACCTGGAGGAAGTCGGTCAGCTCGGCGCGGCCGGACTCCTC
The DNA here is from genome assembly GCF_012033785.1 of Streptomyces bohaiensis. GTDB lineage: Bacteria > Actinomycetota > Actinomycetes > Streptomycetales > Streptomycetaceae > Streptomyces > Streptomyces bohaiensis. The sequence goes on along the minus strand of NZ_JAAVJC010000128.1, from coordinate 9,401 downwards.
GTTGATCCGGTAGCCGACCGGGTGCTGCATCCAGGAGTTGGCGGCCAGGATGAAGTAGGCGGAGAGCACCGTGCCGATCGCCACCATCCAGATGGTGGCGAGGTGGATGCGCTTGGGCAGCTTGTCCCAGCCGAAGATCCACAGTCCGATGAAGGTGGACTCGAAGAAGAAGGCGATCAGCGCCTCGAAGGCGAGCGGCGCACCGAAGATGTCGCCGACGAACCGGGAGTAGTCCGACCAGTTCATGCCGAACTGGAACTCCTGGAGGATGCCGGTGACGACACCCATGGCGATGTTGATCAGGAAGAGCTTGCCCCAGAACTTGGTGGCGCGCAGGTAGACGTCCTTCCCGGTACGCACCCACGCGGTCTGCAGCAGCGCCACCAGAGTGGCCAGCGAGATCGTCAGCGGGACGAAGAGGAAGTGGTAGACGGTGGTGATGCCGAATTGCCAGCGGGCGAGGGTCTCCTCCGCCAGGGCCAGTTCCACAATGCCTTCTCCTTCACTGCGTGCGCCGAGCCACCGCCGGGAGCCTGACCCTTGTCGGGGGGTTCGTCCGGGACGAACCCGTAGCAACGCGACACGCTTGTGAACGTATTCACATTCACAAGCAAGTATCGCGCATCCGGTCGTCCCGGAAGCCACCGGGGTGGGTGCAACAGCTCACACCCGGCAGCGGGCCCCGGCGAGGGCCCCGCCGGCGGACGGGCACGACGGGCACGACGGGCACGACGGGCACGGCGAAGGGGCCCGCCGGATCGGCGGACCCCTTCACGAACGTGCGCGCGCCCGGCGACCCCGGGCGCTCCTCAGCCGGCGACGCGGCCCCGGAACTCGCCCGCCACCTTCAACAGCAGGTCGTCGGCCTCCCGCTCGCCGACCGTCACCCGCACCCCCTCGCCGGGGAACGGCCGCACCGTCACCCCCGCCGCGGCGCACGCCTCGGCGAACTCCACCGTGGCGTCGCCCAGCCGCAGCCAGTGGAAGTTGCCCTGCGACACCGGGACCGTCCACCCCTGCGCCGTCAGCTCGGCGTGCACCCGCCGCCGCTCCTCGACCAGCGCCGCGACGCGCTCCAGCAGTTCCGGCCCGCTCCGCAGCGACGCCACCGCCGCGTCCTGCGCCACCTGGCTCACGCCGAACGGCACCGCCGTCTTGCGCAGCGCCGCGGCGACCGGCTCCCGCGCGACGCAGAAGCCGACGCGCAGCCCGGCCAGCCCGTACGCCTTGGAGAAGGTCCGCAGCACGCAGACATTGGGGTACGCGCCGTACAGCGCGAGGCCGTCCGGGACCTCGGGGTCGTCGACGAACTCCCGGTACGCCTCGTCCAGCACCACCAGCACCCGCGCCGGGATCCGGGCCAGGAACCGCTCCAGCTCCGCCCGGCGGATCGCCACCCCGGTGGGGTTGTTCGGGTTGCAGACGAAGATCAGCCGGGTCCGCTCGGTGACGGCGTCCGCCATCGCGTCGAGGTCGTGCTCCTCGTCGGCGGTCAGCGGAACCTGGACGGAGGTCGCGCCGGCGATCTGCGTGATGATCGGGTACGCCTCGAACGACCGCCAGGCGTAGATCACCTCGTCACCGGGGCCGGCCGTCGCCTGGAGCAGCTGCTGCGCCACCCCGACCGAACCGGTGCCCGTGGCGATGTGCCCGACCGGAACCCCGAAGTGGTCGGCCAACTCGGCGAGGAGCGCGGAGCAGGCCATGTCGGGGTAGCGGTTCATCGCTCCGGCCGCCGCCACCGCACGCTCCAGCACGCCGGGCAGCGGCGGGTACGGGTTCTCGTTGGACGACAGCTTGTACGAGTCGGTACCCGCCGCCGGACGGCCGGGCCGGTAGGCGGGGATACCGTCGAGCGCGGCACGCAGCTGCGGGCCCTCAGGGAACGTCGGTGTACACATCCTCCACACCTTAGGAGGAAAAGCCCCGCGCGCGTACCCCCCGCGACGACGCCCCTGCCCAGGCGCCGGAAGGCCGCCGGGGGTCGCGGACGCCGGCGGGGCGGGGCGGCCGCCGGGCGGGAACCGCCCTTGCCGGCGGCGGTGGCACCGGCCGGCGGCGGCGGTACTGCCGCCGGCCGAGCCACCCGGTGCCAGGCCGCTCCCAGGTCCTCACTCGAAAGAGTGAGGGCCGTGAACGTGAAAAGCCGGAGCATCGGGAGCGCGGAGACGGCCGGAGGACGGATACCGGGGCTCACTTCCCCGCAACACCTGCGGTTCCCAGGCCGATGGCCGGATTCCGGCGTGCAGAAACGTATCCGCCCCTCAACGTGTGCGAACCTCAGGCATGTTGAGCCGCCGGGCCTACGATCAGGTCGACATGACAGCAGCGAAACATCAGGTGAGCCGGGGGGACGACACCCGCCGATCCCGCCGCCCGCGGACCGGTATCCGTGACGTCGCGGCAGAGGCCGGTGTCTCGATCACCACTGTCTCCGACGCCCTCAACGGCAAGGGCCGGCTGCCCGACACCACCCGCAGCCACGTCCGGTCGGTCGCCGACCGGCTGGGGTACCGCCCCTCGGCAGCAGCGCGGACCCTGCGCACCGGCCGATCGGGGCTGATCGGGCTCACGGTCACCACCTACGGTGAAGAACCGTTTACCTTCACCGAGTTCGCCTACTTCGCGGAGATGGCCCGCGCCGCGACCTCCGCCGCGCTCGCCCGCGGCTACGCGCTCGCGATCCTCCCCGCCACCTCGCAGCACGACGTCTGGTCCAACGTGGCGCTCGACGGCACCGTCGTCGTCGACCCGGCCGACCACGACCCGGTCGTCGCCGAGCTGGTCCGCCAGGGCATCCCGGTGGTCTCCGACGGGCGCCCGGCCGGCGACCTGCCGGTCGCCGGCTGGGTCGACAACGACCACGAGGCCGCCGTCGTCGGCCTGCTGGACCACCTGGCCTCCTCCGGGGCCCGGCGCATCGGGCTGCTCACCGGGACGGGGACCGACACCTACACCCGGCTGTCGACCGAGGCCTACCTCGGCTGGTGCGCCCGCGTCGGCCAACCGCCCGTCTACGAGGCGTACCCCGCCCACGACCCCTGCGCGGGAGCGCTCGCCGCCGACCGGCTGCTCGCCCGGCCCGACCGGCCCGACGCCGTCTACGGCCTGTACGACCCCAACGGCACCGACCTGCTGGCCGCCGCGCGCCGCTACGGGCTGCGCGTTCCGGAGGACCTGCTGCTGGTCTGCTGCAGCGAGTCCGACGTCTACGCCACGACCGAACCGCCCGTGACCACCCTCTCCCTGCAACCCGGCCGCATCGGCTCCGCCGTGATCCAGCTGCTCATCGACGCCATCGAGGACGGCGCCGCCGCCCGGGCCGCCGGAACGGCGCGGGGTCGTTCGACGGGCCGACGATCCGGGGCGCGCCACACGGGCCACAGCCCGGCCGCGACCGACCGGACCGCGCTCCGCCCGACGCAGCAGCGCGTCATGCCGACCGAGTTGATCGTGCGCGCGTCGTCCCAGCCGCGGGTGCGGTCGGTGACCGTGAGCCAGCAGCGCACCCCCCCCTGCTGCGGGCGGGTAGTTTCCGGTAGCCTCCCAGCCAGGGTGGCCTGAACACCCCGATCGCCGGGCCCGCCGGTGGGCGTGTCAGGTGTCCGACGCTTCCCGTGGTGGGATTCCTATGATGGACAGGTGGGCATCGGACAGGTGCGGAACCGGTCGGTGACGTCGGAGGCGGCGCGTACGTGGTGGAGGGGTCATGGCTCAGGAGCCTGCCGGGGATTCAGGTGTCGAGTTCCGCGCGGACGCGGCGGGAGCCGCCGTCCCCGGTCACGCGGCCGCGACCCAGGTGACCGCGCCACCCGCCGGTCCACCGGCGGCCGCTCCCCCGCTGCCGCCGCCCGCCGCGCCCCCGGCGCCGGAGGAAACGGCCGGCGCCCCTGCCGCCGCACCGCCCGCCGACAGCCGCGGGCCGCTGTACGTCGTCGGTGACGTCCACGGCTACCTCGACGAGTTGCGCGCCGCGCTGCGCGCCGCCGGTCTCACCGACGAGGAGGACCGCTGGGCGGCGGGCACCAGCCGGCTGTGGTTCCTCGGCGACTTCACCGACCGCGGCCCGGACGGCGTCGGCGTCATCGACCTGGTGATGCGGCTCTCCGCCGAGGCCGCCGCCGCCGGCGGCTACTGCAAGGCGCTGCTGGGCAACCACGAGCTGCTGCTGCTGGGCGCCCACCGCTTCGCGGACACCCCGGTGGAGTCCGGCGCCGGGACCGCGACCTTCCGGGCGGCGTGGATGCTCAACGGCGGCCAGCCCAGCGACATGGAGCGGCTGGAGGACCACCACGTGCAGTGGATGTCCCGGCTGGACTCCCTCGCGGTCGAGGACGGCCACCTGCTCCTCCACTCCGACACCACCGCCTACCTCGACTACGGCGACACCGTGGAGGACGTCAACGACGCGATCTTCCAGGCGTTGCAGCGGCTGGACTCCGCCGAGACGTGGGAGCTGTTCCGCAAGTTCACCCGGCGGTTCGCCTTCCGCGACGAGGACGGCCCCCAGGCCGCCCGCACGCTGCTCGCCACCTTCGGCGGTGCCCGGATCGTGCACGGCCACAGCCCCATCCCGTACCTCACCGGCGACGGCGACACCGCCATCGACGAGGACGGCGAGGAGCGCCCGCTGCGCCCCACCGAACCCCACCTCTACGCGGAGGACCTGGCGATCGCGATGGACGGCGGTGTCACGATGGGCGGGCCGATGCTGGTCTCGCGCCTCCCGCTCGCCGCGGAGGCCACGGACGCGGCCGTCCCTGCCGCGACGGCCTGACGGCGCGCCGATCCGGCGGCTGTCCCCGCTCCGCGTGCCCGGCGCCGGGCGGCCGGCGGTCCCGTGGCGGGGTGGTGCGCTCGCCACCGCGGGCGGCGACACTCCGGAAAGCTCACCGGGCGCGCGGTCGCGCGCCGGTCGCACGGCGTGCGCGGGCGGGGACGACGGCGTGCGCTGCACCGTTCGCGCGGCAAAGACCCCTGCGGGCCCGCCCTTCCTCGCCGCCTCACCGAGCGGTCGGCAGCCGTCGAGGCGCGGCCGGAACGTGACGGCGTGATCACCGATTCGACGCCCCGTCAGCGGCCGGTGGAGCGCGGAGACGCCGTCGGCGCCGCCGGCGTGGAGCCCCGCGGATCCCGGCCGGCCGCGCGGCGGCCCTCCCCGCGCGCGTCCGGAAGAAGCCGCCGGTCGGGTTGGACTCCGGTGAAGAGCTGAGCCACCTGGGGCGTGCTCCGCGTGCGGCCTGCCGCACGCGGGCAGGGTCAGGGGGAGGGCATACCGCCCACGAGACAGGATTTCCCGAAACAGGCCGCGCGAAGCGACTTGTTCCGGCCAGCTCTCTGTCACAGGGCCCGTGCGGGCTCTACCATCGGACCTTGCCCACGCTCTCCGTCCCGGACGGCGAACGGCCGGCAGGGACGGCCCAATCGGAGCATCTGGGGAAGCACATGGACGGTGCGAACTTGCTGTTGCAGGAGGACCGGCCCGACTACGAGCGGGTCCTCGACGAGGCCCTGCGGCGGGTCCGGCAGGACGCGGGACCGGCGGCAGCCGAGCGGTTCCGGACCGAGCGGCTGCGGCGCCTCGGTATGGAGGCCGCGCCCCTGGTCGCGCCGCGCGCGGCGGCCGAGTACGAGCACTACGTCGCGGTCCGGAGCCGGTTGCGCGTCCCGGCGTCCACCGCACCGTCATCCGCCCCTCCCCCCGTCGCCCCGTCGCCTGCCGCCCCGGCCCCCGATGTCGGCGTGGGCGCGGGAGCGCTGGCCTCGGTGCTCCTGCCGGTACTCGCCGGGATCTCCGCGCTCGTCTTCCTGCTCTTCGGGTACGGGCTGAGCCTGGCCGACCCGGAACCGCCGGTGGCCGCCTCGATGCGCACGGCCGGCTGGGTGTTCGCCGTCCTGACGGCGATCGGGCTGGCCGTAGCGGCGGTGGAGCTGCTGATCGGCGCCCTCCGGAACGGAGCGACCTCGGTCCGCGCGGCGCGCCCCGGCCGGCAGGCCGCCGACGCCGCCCCCACCGAACTGGTCGAGGCCCGCGAGGCCTGGCAGAGAGCGCTGCTGGAACGTGGCCTGCTCCCGTTCCTGCACGAGACCGTAGGAGGAGAGTCCGTGTCGGACAACAACGACCGTGAGAGCCGTACCCCGAAGCTGAAGTTCTCCAGCCCGAAGTTCTCGACCTCCAAGGACCGTTCCGGGGAGAAGACCGATTCCGAGGAGACGGGTTCGCGCTTCGGCCGCGGCGGGTTCTCCAGCCCCAAGAGCTTCAGCCGGGACGGCGACGCGCCGGACAGCGGCTCCGGCTCACGGTTCTCCAGCCCGAAGTTCTCCAGCCGCACCGACGAGGGCGAGCAGTCCGGCGAACGGAGCGCACCGGGGTACGCCAGCCCGTCGTACCGGTCGTCGTCCGAGAGCAGCGACGACTCCGGTTCACGGTTCGGCCGCGGCGGCTTCGCCAGCCCCTCCTACCGCTCCTCCTCGGACAGCTCCGAGAGCGGCGAGAGCGAGGGCTCCGGCTCCCGCTTCGGCAAGGGCGGCTTCGCCAGCCCGGCGTACCGGTCGTCCTCGGAGAGCAGCGACGACTCCGGTTCGCGGTTCGGCCGCGGCGGCTTCGCCAGCCCCTCCTACCGCTCCTCCTCGGACAGCTCCGAGAGCGGCGAGAGCGAGGGCTCCGGCTCCCGCTTCGGCAAGGGCGGCTTCGCCAGCCCCAAGCTCGCGGGTTCGGACCGCGAGGAGGGACACGAGTCCACGGAAGGCCCGGCCTCCTGACCGACCTGCCGACCGGGCGCCCGTCCGGGGCGCCCTCGCCGCCGCGCCACGGCGGGGCGGACCACCGGGCGTGGGGCGCGGAACGCCCCACGCCCCGTCAGACTCCCGGCACCCCGCCCGCGAACGCCCGGGCACCGGCCGTGCGGCGTCCGGTGGCACCGGCCGGCGCGGGAGCCGGCCACGCCTGGTCGGCGAGCAGTCGCTCCACCGCGAGGGCGACCCCGTCCTCGGTGTTGGCGGCGGTGCGGTGGGTGGCCGCCGCGAGGACGTCGGGATGGGCGTTGGCCATCGCGTAGGAGCGTCCCGCCCAGGCCAGCATCTCCAGGTCGTTCGGCATGTCGCCGAAGGCCACCACGTCCTGCGGCCCGAGACCGCGCCGCGCGCAGTAGGAGGCGAGCGTCGTCGCCTTGCTCACCCCGCGCGCGCTGATCTCCACCAGGGCGCTGGGGCTGGAGCGGGTGAACTCCGCCAGCCCCGGTGCGGCGGCACGGGTGGCGGCGAGCAGCCGGTCGGGGTCCATCGCCACGTGCCGGGCGAGCAGCTTGATGATCGGCCGGTCGGCGAACTCACCTGTCTCGTCGAGCAGTTCCGCTATGGGCGCCACCTCGGCCACGGCGCCGGGGAAGTACGTCGGGTAGTCGGGTTCGTAGTGCATGCCGGTGGTCCGCTCCACTGCGAAGGTGACGCCGGGAACAGCGGCGCGCAGCGCGGCGGCCAGGGTGCGGGCGTCCGACGGGCGGAGCGGGTGGACCTCGACCAGCGGCGGCGTCGCCGCCGGCGGAAGGCCGCCCCCGGCGACGCGCACCGGGTCGGCGCCGGCGAGGAGGTCCGCGGGGGCGAGGGCGCCGAGCGCGGTGAGGTCGGCGACGGCGGCGCCGTTGGCGCAGATGGCGACGGTCCGGTCCCGGACGGCGCTCACCACCTCCAGCCAGCGGGCGGGGCGGCCCGTGACGAAGACGGTCTCGATGCCGGCGTCCGAGGCGGCGGCGAGCGCGTCGAGGGTGCGGCGCGAGACGGTGCGGTCGTCGGCGAGGAGCGTGCCGTCGAGGTCGGTGGCGATGAGTCGGGGACGGTGTTCCGGATGGGGACGTACGCGGTGAGTCTCGGTCACGGCAATAATCCTCGCGCATATGCCAGCACATGTGTGCAGTAGTGGTCACGGATGAGCCAGCGGAGGAACCACTCCTACCGGACAACTCCGGACGTTACCCGGCGCACGCCCCCGCCTCCCCATCCCCTACCTCCCGGAATGCACCACCGGACCGGTGACCGGTCACCACCCGACCAGTGCGCCACCCTTGGCCGTATACCGCCGCCGGGACGCCGCCGCCCGCGGCCGCCCCGCCGCCGAAGGCGGTGCGTGGCCGGTTCGTGACGCGATCGCACCGGTGTGCTCCACCGCCGCCGTGCGCGCCCCGTGCGCGCCGCGCGCGGCTCCGGGCGTCGTCCTCCGAGCCCCGGTGCCCGTCGACAGCGGCCGCTTCCGGGCGCACGGGGGCGCCGTCTCCGTCGCCGGTACCGGACCGTCCGCACCCCGGCGGTCCGGCGCCGCGCGCGGGCGCACGCGGCCGACCGGCCGCCCCGCGCCCCGGCCACCGGGCCGACGCGGGACCCGGCTCGGGGGGCCGGATGGCCTACCCTGCCTCCCATGGCTGATGCACCCCCCGCCGCCCCGCTGCGGCTCTCCACCGTGATCCTGCCGGTACGTCGCTGGTCGCAGGGGGGTAGGCAGGTCTGGGAGCGGGCGGAGGAGCTGGGCTTCCACACGGCCTACACCTACGACCACCTCAGCTGGCGCAGCTTCCGCGACCAGGCGTGGTTCGGGGCGATCCCGACGCTCACCGCCGCAGCAGCCGTCACCGACCGGCTGCGGCTGGGCACCATGGTGACCTCGCCGAACTTCCGGCACCCGGTCACCCTGGCCAAGGAGCTGATCACGCTCGACGACGTCGCCGACGGGCGCGTCACGCTGGGCATCGGCGCCGGCGGCAGCGGTTTCGACGCCACGGCGCTGGGCCACGACGCGTGGACGCCCCGCGAACGCGCCGACCGCTTCGCCGAGTTCGTACCGCTGCTCGATCGCCTGCTGACCGAGGGCGGCCCCGGCGGGGTCTCGTTCACGGGCGACTTCTACTCGGCCCGCGACGTGCGCAACATCCCCGGCTGCGTGCAGCGGCCCCGGCTGCCGTTCGCCGTCGCCGCCACGGGACCGCGCGGCATGCGGCTGGCGGCCCGCCACGGTCAGGCGTGGGTCACCACCGGCGACCCGGCGACGGCAGACGCCTCTCCCAAGGCGGCGATGGACGGACTGGCGCGGCAGGTCGACCGGCTCGCGGGGGCCTGCGCCGAGGCGGGCCGGGAACCGGGCGCGATCGGGAAGGTGCTGCTGACGGGCTTCACCCCGCACCGCCCGCTGGAGTCGCTCGACGCCTTCGTCGACCTCGCCGGCCGCGTCCGTGAGCTGGGGTTCACCGAGATGCTGGTGCACTGGCCGATCCCCGACTCGGTCTTCGCCGCCGACCAGGACCTGTTCGAGCGCATCGCGACCGAGGGGCTCGCCCAGCTCACCGCCTGAGTCGATCTCCGACCGGCAGGGCGCGGGCGCCGGCACCCGCGGAGCCGGCCCGCCGGCTCCGCGG
>NZ_JAAVJC010000127.1 GCF_012033785.1 Streptomyces bohaiensis | reverse complement strand
TGCCGGAGCAGGGCCGCGGGCGGTCCGCCGCCGAGGCGGCCGTGGTGCACCGCGACCGGACCGAGCGGGGCCCGGGGCAGCGGGTCACCGCGGGGGACATCGCGGCGCTCCACTCCGTCGCCGACCTCTTCCGCAAGCTCGACAACGCCTACGGCGGCGGCCACGCCCGGCAGGCGCTGATCCGCTACCTGGAACACGAGCTGGAGCCGCTGCTGCGCGGCAGCTACAGCGAGCAGACCGGTCGCCGCATCTTCGCGGCGGCGGCGGACCTGACGCGCCTGGCCGGGTGGACGGCGTACGACATCGCCGCGCACGGCCTGGCGCAGCGCTACTTCGTCCAGGCGCTCCGGCTGGCGCAGGCGGCGGGCGACCGCGGCTACGGCAGCTACGTCCTGGTCTCGATGTCGCGCCAGGCGGTCTACCTCGGACACGGCCGGGAGGCCGTCCAGCTCGCCCGGGTGGCGCAGCAGGGCACGGCCGCCTCCGCACCGCCCGCGGTGCAGGCGCTGCTGCACGCCGCGGAGGCCCGCGGGCACGGCCTGCTCGGCGAGGTGCGCGCCTGCACCGCGTCGCTGGCACGCGCCGAGCGCGCGCTGGAGGCGTCCCGGCCGGGGGACGAGGTCCCCCACTGGGCCCGCTTCTTCGACGAGGCGCAACTGGCCGACGAGTGCGGCCACTGCCACCGCGACCTCCAGCAGCACCGCGCCGCGGCCCGCCACGCGGAGCGGTCGTTGCAGCTGCGGGGCCCGGCGTACGCCCGCAGCCGGCTGTTCTGCCGGGTGGTGCTGGCGACGGCGCGGCTCGGGCTGGGCGAGCTGGAGCAGGCGTGCGCGCTCGCCTCCGAGGCGGCGCAGCAGGCCGCGGAGATGCGCTCCGTCCGGGCGCACGAGTACATCCACGACTTCGAGCGGCGGCTGGAGCCCTACCGGGACGCGGCGGTGGTCCGCAGCTACCGGGAACGGGCGGCAGCGGCCCGCTGAACCGCTCGGGGGAGCGGAGCGGCGAACGAGTGGGAAGGCCGGGCCTCGGGGGAGGCGCGGCGGTCGGGCGGGTGGGCCCGGCACCGGGGGCTGGGGTGGAGCATCCGGGGTGGGGTGGAGCATCCGGGGCGGTCGTCCGGTGGACGACCGGACGGGGGCGGTGCGTGCGGGGGAGCCCGCCGCACCCGTGGGGCCGTGGTCGGCCGGGGTGGGCCGGCCACGCGCCCACCGGGCCGGTGAACGGCCCGGTGGGTTCGCGCGGGGCTGGCGGGGCCGGAGCCCGTGGCAGACCCCGCGTCGGATCGGCTCGCGGCGGTGCCGTCAGCCGCACGGCGCGGGGGCGCCCTCGTGCCGGGTTGCCTTCGGGCGTCCGTGACGACGCGGCAGCGGGTCGTGGCCGGCGGCGCGGGCCCGGCGCGCGGTCGCCCGCACGCTCTCAGGCCGCCGCGCTCTCCAGCGCCTCGGCCGGGCGCACTCCGGCGTCCCACAGCACGGCCTCGGCCGCGCGACGGGCGGAGGAGAGCTCCCCGGTGATCCCCGGGGTGGCGCGGTGGTCGCCGCAGACGTACATGCCGTCCAGCAGCCGTACCCGCCGCTGCGGGGCGAACGGCGGCGGCAGCGCCGGGATCGCCTCGGCGTCGTGATGGGCGGCCAGCAGCTCCCAGTCGTGGGTCGGGGTCCCGTGGAGCGCGCTCAGCTGCGGCCGGGCCGCCTTGTCCAGCACGTCGGCGGGTTCGCCCGCGTCCGCGCCGAGGACGACCGAGGTCACCAGGGTGCGTCCCTCCGGCGCGCGCGAGGGGTCCGCGACCGAGGCGGCGAGGGTGTGGGTGACCGGGCCGCGGCGTGCGGTGTCCACCAGCAGTTCCGGTCCCGCGTCGAGCGGGGACGCGGTGGCGTGGTGGAGCACGGTCACCGGGTGGTGGTCGGGGACGCGGATGCCGGGCACCAGGCGGGCCGCCTCGCGCGCGCCGGTGGCCAGCACCACCGCGCGGCAGGCCACCGTCGAGCCGTCCTCCGTGGTCACCGCGGTGGTGGCGACGGAGACGGCCCGGGCGCCGGTGCGCACGGTGCCGGGCGGCAGCGCGTCGAGGAGGAGTCGGGGCAGCGCCTCGGCGCCGCCGGCGGTGATCCCGAGCCCCGAGCGTGCGAACGCGCGCAGGGTGAGGTCGCTCAGGCGACGGGAGGCGCCGAGGTCGGGGTCGCCGAGCAGCGCGGTCAGCAGGGGGCGCAGCGACCCCTCGCTGATGCGGGAGGGGATGGGACGGGAGGCGAGCGCGACGTGGGCGGTGAGCTCCGGGCGCGCGTGGAGCCGCGACTCCGAGAGGGTGCCGAGCCGGCCGAGATTGGCGCGCAGCCAGGTCTGGTCGAAGGTGCCGGTCAGCGTCCGCTGCCGGCGCGGGCCCGGGTGCCCCACTGCCGCGCCGATCCGGTGCGCGCGGTCCGTGCCGTGCAGCACCACCCCGCCGGTGAGGCGGCGCACCGGCAACGGTCCGGGAAGGCGGCGCAGCTCGGGCGTGCCCGGCACGGGCAGCCAACTGGCGCGGTCCAGCAGGAAGCCGTCCCGGCGTGTGGTGGTGAGGCGGCCGCCGGGTCTTTCCGCGGCCTCGAGCACGGTCACGGAGAGGCCGGCCCCGGTGAGGTGGTGGGCGGCCGCCAAGCCGGCGGGTGAGGCGCCGATGACGACGACGTCGGTCTCGCTGCGGTGCTTTCGGCTGCTGGGCACGTGCCCTCCCCAGGAGGTGGTCGGTGCGTCGGGCCGGGGTGCGGTGGACTGGGTTCCGGCCTCCTCGCGCCTTCTGCCCACCGGTGGCCCGGTGATACGTACGGCGCAGGCCGACAATAGGACGAACGTACGAGCGCGTCGCACGCGCACGAACCGGGCATCGTCGCACGCGGGCCGCGCACGACCCGCGGGGCGCGCCCCCGTCGACACCCGGGGCGCCCCACGCGATCCGGACGCCCCGCCATCGTCCCCGAGAACGGGCCGCACGGCACCTCGGCGGCCCCGTCGGACCGTGGGCGGCGCCCCGGGCAGCCCTCCCCGGCGCGCCCGTCACCGGCTCAGGGCGCGTCGCCCTCCCACGCCGCGCGCACCGCGTCCTCGACTCCCGGATGGACAAAGGTGAAGCCCGCGTCCAGCAGCCGCCGCGGCAGCACACGCTGACTGCCGAGCACGTCGGTGGCGAACTCGCCCAGCGCCAGGCGCAACGCCGGCGCGGGGACGGGGAAGAGCGTGGGCCGACCCAGCACCTGTCCCATCACCCGCGTCACCTCGCGGTTGGTGACCGGCTCCGGAGCGGTGAGGTTCACCGGGCCGCCCGGGGCGGACGCGCCCTCCGCGAGGAGGAAGCGCAGCGCTGCGATGTGGTCGTGGAGCGAGATGTGGCTCCAGTACTGCCTGCCGTTCCCGAGACGGCCGCCGAGACCGGCGCGGAAGATCGGGAACAGCCGCCCCCAGGCGCCGCCGCCGCGCGCGACGACCAGCCCGGTCCGCGGGTGCACCACACGCACCCCGGCCGCTGCCGCGGGCAGCGCCGCCGCCTCCCACTCCTGGCAGACGTCGGCCAGGAAGCCCTCGCCGGGGGGAGCGGTCTCGTCCACCGGCCGGTCGCCGGTGTCGCCGTAGAAGCCGACCGCGGAGCCGCACAGCCAGGTCCGGGGCGGGGCGTCCATGGTGGCCAGCGCCTCGGCCAGCGCCGCCGTCCCGAACACCCGGCTGTCGCGGATCTCCTCCTTGTACGCGGCCGTCCAGCGGTGGTCGCCGACGCCGGCACCCGCCAGGTGCACCAGGGCGTCGCACCCCAGGAGCGCCGTCGCGTTCTGCGCGACGTCCGCACCCGACGGGTCCCACTGCACCTCGTCGGGGTTGGACGCCTCGTGCCGGACCAGCGGGACGACGTGGTAGCCGTCCGCACGCAGCGACCGCACGAGGGCGGAGCCGATGAGCCCCGACGACCCGGTCACGGCCACCCGGCCCCGCAGCGGGGTCTCCTCGGACGCCCCGTCCCCGGCGAACACGACCGGCGTCGGGTCCGGACCCGACGCCGCGTCGGACGCCGCCTCGGCCGGCGCCCCGGTGGGTGTCCCGGTGGGGCCGTCCGCCGCCCCGTCGCGCTCCTCCGGCGCGGCCGACGCGGTCGCGGCCCCCTCGGGGGAGGACTCCTCGGGGGAGGACCCCGCGGGACCGGCCGGATCACCCGGCCCGGGGGTGGGCGGGGAGGGGGAGGGGACGACGGGATCGCGCGGAGAGTCAGCCATGGCGCTCAGGCTAGGCCCTCGCCGCCCACCTGCCGGGGAGCGTCGCCGGTCCCCGAGCGGAACCGCGCCCACAGCCGCGGGTACGCCGCGGCCAACGCCCCGTCGTCCTCGAAGTCGACCGGCACGCCCAGGGGTTCGTCGGGCGCCTCCGGCAGGCCCAACTCCGGCAGCTCGTCGCCGGTCAGCTGTTCGTAGGCGTCGAAAGCGGCGTACCCGATGTCCTCGGCCTCGCCGTCCGACTCCTCGTCGAACCGGGGGAGCAACTCGGCCAACGCGTCCGGGTCGTGGAGGGCGCCCTCGAAGACGCGGCGGCCGCGCGCGATCAGCCAGCAGCGGAAGTTCTCGAAGCAGTCGTCGCTCGCGCCGTCCAGCAGCACCCAGGCGGCACCCCACAGATCCCAGCGGTACGCCCGCTGGAACCGCGACTCGAAGTGGCGCGCGAAGTCCGTCACCGCCACCGGGTCGAGCGCCGACAGCCGTTCGACCAGCAGGTCGGCGTGGTCGTCCGGGTCCTCCCCGGCCGCCTCCCGCGTGCTGTCGACGATCTCCCAGAACTCCGTCTCTTCCACGCACCCAGCATCGGCCCGACCGCGCCGGAGCGCACGCCGGACGCGTTCGCGCGCGGGGAGCGAGCGGAGGGGCCGCCACCCGCACGGCGCACGGCAGCCGGGTGGTCGGCGGCGACCGTCCGGGCGACCCGGCACGCGGCACCCGCCCGGGGGCCGCACCGGGGGTACCGCTGACCCACCGCGCCGGGGTGCGGCCCGGCTGCGGCCCACGCCGGGCCGGGGACGTCCCCGCGACATCCGCCGGGAAACCCGACAGCGGATGTCGGGTATCGCTGGCAGCGTGCGACGCGGACGGGGACGGACCGAGGAGAGGAACAGCCACGTGAACCACCAGGAGCGACCGCTGACCGGCAAGGTGGCGCTGGTCGCCGGGGCGACGCGCGGCGCCGGCCGGGCGATCGCCGTCGAGCTCGGGCGCGCCGGGGCGACGGTCTACGCCACCGGCCGCACCACTCGCGCCCGGGCCAGCGAGGTCGGCCGGACGAGCGAGACGATCGAGGGCACGGCGGAACTGATCGACGAGGCCGGTGGCCACGGTGTCGCCGTCCCCACCGACCACCTCGTCCCCGACCAGGTGCGGGCGCTGGTCGAGCGGATCGACGCCGAACAGGGCCGGCTCGACGTCCTGGTCAACGACGTCTGGGGCGGCGACCACCTGCTGGCCTTCAACCAGAAGGTGTGGGAGGCCGACCTGGAGAGCGGCCTGCGGATGCTGCGCCTCGGCGTCGAGACCCACGTGATCACCACCCACTTCGCCGTGCCGCTGCTCGTGCGGCGCCCCGGCGGGCTGCTGATCGAGATGACGGACGGCACCACCGGGTACAACGGCCCGCGCTACCGGGAACAGTTCCACTACGACCTGGCCAAGTGCGCCCCGCTGCGGATGGCGTTCACCCTCGGCGAGGAGCTGAAGGAGAAGGGCTGCACCGCCGTCGCGCTGACCCCGGGCTTCCTGCGCTCGGAGCAGATGCTGGACCACTTCGGGGTGACCGAGGAGAACTGGCGGGACGCGATCGCCACCGAGCCGTCCTTCGCCATCGCCGAGTCGCCGCTGCTGGTGGGCCGGGCCGCCGCCGCGCTCGCCGCGGACCCCGAGGTGCACCGCCTCAACGGCACCTCGCTCTCCAGCGGCGGGCTGGCCCGCGCCTACGGCTTCACCGACGCCGACGGCTCCCGACCCGACGCCTGGCGCTACATCCCGGACTTCCAGCAGAACCCCGAGGTGGACGCCGCCGACTACCGGTGACGGTCCGCCGGTGCCGGGCGCCGGGTTCGCCCCGGCGCCCGCCCGGCCGGTCCGGCGCAGCCCGCCCCGGGCCACCCGCGGCGCCGCCTCACCCCGCGGCGCCGTCCGCCCCGTAGAGGGCCGCCAGCCGCCCGGCCTGCGCCACGAACCGGGCGCGGAGCCCGGGCGGCCCCACCACCTCGGCCTCGGCGCCCAGCACCAGGAGCTGTTCGAACGCCACGTCCTGGCTCTCCACGGCCAGCGTCACCCGCACCTCGCCGCCGGCTGCCCCGTCGGCCGGGACGGCCGCCGCCAGGGCCCGCTCCGCCGCCTCGGCGTCCACGACGTGCCGCAACCGGGCCTGCCCCGCCGGGGTCAACCGCAGCTCGACGCGGTCCCGCAGCAGCGAGCGGGCGAACTCCGCCGCCCGCCGGTCCCAGAACGCCGGCAGCTCGAACGCGGTGTCCCGCGTGAACCGGTGCTCCTGCGGCCGCGCGGCGGTGAACCGGTCCACCCGGTACACCCGGTGGCCGTCCGCCCCCACCGGCCGGGCCGCCAGGTACCAGACCCCCGCCTTCAGGACCAGGCCGTACGGCTCCAGCTCCCGCTCGACCTCCGCGCCGCCCCGGCGCCGGTAGACCACCGCCAGCACCCGGTCGTCCCACACCGCCTCCGCCACCGACGGCAGCAGCGCCGGGGTGGCGGGCGGGCGCCACCAGGCCGGTGCGTCCAGGTGGAACCGCCGCGCGGCGCCGTCACCCGCGTCGGCGAGCGCCGGCGTCAGCGCGGCCCGCACCTTCAGCCGTGCCGCCGAGGCCGCGTCGCCCAGCCCCATCTCCCGCAGGGCCCCGGGGACACCGGAGAGGAAGAGTGCCTCGACCTCGCTGCGGCCCAGCCCGGTGAGCCGGGTCCGGTAGCCGCCGACCAGCCGGTAGCCGCCCGCGCGGCCCCGGTCGGCGTAGACCGGGACCCCGGCCGCCGACAGCGCCACCGCGTCCCGGGCGACGGTCCGTTCCGACACCTCCAGCTCCGCGGCCAGCTCGGCCGCCGTCATCGGGCTCCGGTTCTGGAGCAGCAGCACCATCTGGATGAGTCGGGCGGCACGCACCCCACCATGATGCCGCCCCGCCGTGCCCCGCCGGCCCCCCGGGGCGCCGCCCGGACGACGAACGGCGCCGTGCCCCGCCCCCGACGGGGGGAGGGGCACGGCGCCGTCGCTGCCGTGCGGCGGTCCGCCGGGGCGGACCGGGACGCGGTGCTACAGGCCGAGCTCACCCTCGAACTCGCCGGCCTCCAGCCGGGCCTTGATGGCCCCCAGGTAACGGGCCGCGTCGGCACCGTCCACCAGCTGGTGGTCGTAGGAGAGCGTCAGGTAGACCATGTCGCGGATGGCGATGGTCTCCCCGAGGTCCGGGTGGTTGACGACGACCGGGCGGCGCACGGTGGCACCGATGCCCAGCTCGGCGACCTGCGGGTAGTTCACGATGATCGTGTCGAACAGCGCACCGCGCGAGCCGGTGTTGCTGATCGTGAACGTGCCGCCGGACATGTCGTCCGGGCTCAGCTTGCCGGTGCGGACCTTGCCGGCCAGCTCGGCGGTCTTGCGGGCGATGCCCGCCAGGCTCAGGTCACCGGCGTCCTTGATGACCGGGACCATCAGGCCCTTCTCCGAGTCCACCGCGATACCGACGTTCTCGACGTCGTGGTAGGTCACGGTCGAGTCGTCGTTGATCCGGGCGTTGATGACCGGGTGGGCCTTCAGCGCCTCGGCGGCGGCCTTGACGAAGAACGGCATCGGCGAGAGCTTGACGCCCTCGCGGGCCAGGAAGGACTCCTTCGCCCGCGCCCGCAGCTTCATCAGCTTGGTGACGTCGACCTCGATGACGGAGGACAGCTGCGCCTGGTTGCGCATCGCCTTCATCATGTTCTCGGCGATGACCTTGCGGATGCGGGTCATCTTGACCGTCTTGCCGCGGAGCTCCGCGGCGGCCGCCGGGATCTCCACCGTGGACGACGAGGCGGACGGCGAGGCGGCCGGGGCGGCGGCGGACTGCTGCTGCTTCTGCGCCTCGGCGGCGGCGAGCACGTCCTGCTTGCGGATGCGGCCACCGACACCGCTGCCCTTGACGGAGGACAGGTCGACGCCCGTCTCACCGGCCAGCTTGCGCACCAGCGGCGTCACGTAGGCGCCGTCGGTCGCGGGCGCCGGAGCAGCGGGCTGCGCGGGGGCAGCCTGCTGGGTGGGGGCCTTCGGCTCGGGCTTCGGCTCGGCCTTGGGCTCCGCCGGTGCCTCCTGCTTCGGAGCGGGAGCCTGCTCCGGCTCGGGAGCCGGCGCCTCCTCCTGCTTCGGCGCCTCCTCCTTCGGCTGCTCCTGCTGCGCCGGGGCGGCGTCGGCCGACCCGATCACGGCGAGGCGGGCGCCGACCTCGGCGGTCTCGTCCTCGCCGACCACGATCTCCAGCAGGGTGCCGGCGACCGGGGCGGGGATCTCGGTGTCGACCTTGTCGGTCGAGACCTCCAGCAGCGGCTCGTCGGCCTCGACCTCCTCGCCGACCTCCTTCAGCCAGCGGGTCACGGTGCCCTCGGTGACGCTCTCACCGAGCGCGGGCAGCGTGACGTCGGTGCCCTCGGCACCGCCACCGGACGGCGCCGGCGCCGACTTCTGCTCCGGCTCCGGGGCCTGCTCCGGCTCGGGCTCCGGGGCGGACTCCTGCTCCGGCTCGGCCTGCGCCGCGGGGGCGGACTCGCCGCCGCCGCTGCCGTCGTCGATGACGGCCAGCTCGGTGCCGACCTCCACCGTCTCGTCCTCGGCCACCTTGATGGAGGAGAGGACACCGGCCGCCGGGGCGGGGATCTCGGTGTCGACCTTGTCGGTCGAGACCTCGAGCAGCGGCTCGTCGGCCTCGACCTGCTCACCCTCGGCCTTCAGCCAGCGGGTGACGGTGCCCTCGGTGACGCTCTCGCCGAGCGCCGGAAGGGTTACGGAAACCGCCATGGTTTCTGGTGCTCCTTACACAGGTACGGATGGGGGCGCGCCCTGACGGCGGGCGGCCGGTCAGTCGTGGGCGTGCAGCGGCTTGCCGGCCAGCGCCAGGTGGGCCTCGCCGAGCGCCTCGTTCTGCGTCGGGTGGGCGTGGATGAGCTGCGCGACCTCGGCGGGCAGCGCCTCCCAGTTGTAGATCAGCTGCGCCTCGCCGATCTGCTCGCCCATCCGGTCGCCGACCATGTGGACGCCGACCACGGCGCCGTCCTTGACCTGGACGAGCTTGATCTCGCCGGCGGTCTTCAGGATCTTGCTCTTGCCGTTGCCGCCGAGGTTGTACTTCAGCGACACGACCTGGTCGTCACCGTACTTCTCCTTGGCCTTCGCCTCGGTGAGGCCGACCGAGGCGACCTCGGGGTGGCAGTAGGTGACCCGGGGGACGCCGTCGTAGTCGATCGGCACGACGGGCAGGCCCGCGAGCCGCTCGGCGACGAGGATGCCCTCGGCGAAGCCGACGTGCGCCAGCTGGAGGGTGGGGACGAGGTCGCCCACGGCCGAGATCGTCGGCACGCCGGTGCGCATCTCGCCGTCCACCTGCACGAAGCCGCGGTCGACGGTGACGCCCTGCTCCTCGTAGCCCAGGCCCTGCGAGACCGGACCGCGGCCGATCGCGACCAGCAGCACCTCCGCCTCGAAGGTCTTGCCGTCGGCGAGGGTGACCTTGACACCGCTGTCGGTGTACTCGGCCTTGTCGAAGAAGGTGCCCAGGTTGAACTTGATGCCGCGCTTGCGGAAGGCGCGCTCCAGCAGCTTGGAGCTGCTCTCGTCCTCCGCCGGCACCAGGTGCTTGAGGCCCTCGATGACGGTGACGTCGGTACCGAAGGACTTCCACGCGGAGGCGAACTCGACACCGATGACGCCGCCGCCGAGCACGATCGCCGACTTCGGGACGCGGTCGAGCTTCAGGGCGTGGTCGGAGGAGATGATGCGGTCGCCGTCGATCTCCAGACCCGGCAGCGAGCGCGGCACGGAGCCGGTGGCCAGCAGGATGTGGCGGCCCTCGACGCGGCGGCCCGCCACGTCCACCGAGGTGGGGGAGGAGAGCTTGCCCTCGCCCTCGATGATGGTGACCTTGCGGGAGGCCAGCAGGCCGGTCAGGCCCTTGAACAGCCCGGAGACCACGCCGTCCTTGTAGGAGTGCACGGCCTGGATGTCGATGCCCTCGAACGTGGCCTTGACGCCGAACTGCTCGCTCTCGCGGGCCTGGTCGGCGATCTCACCGGCATGCAGCAGGGCCTTGGTGGGAATACAGCCGTTGTGCAGGCAGGTGCCGCCCAGCTTGCCCTTCTCGATCAGGGCGACGTCGAGACCCAGCTGAGCACCGCGCAGGGCCGCGGCGTAGCCGCCGCTGCCACCACCGAGGATCACTAGGTCGAAAACGGTGTTGGCGTCGTTCGCCACGTCACGTCCTCCATGCATGGGTCCGCCGGGCCCGGCTGCTTCACGTACCGGCCGGCGTCATCGTGTGGGCCGCTGGTTCAAGCGGATGGTCATGGCTCGCTGGTGGGTGAGCCGGGCCCTGTCCTGCCGGAACAACATCTTCGCACCTGTCCGACCGCCGCGGCATGCCGGGCCGGGGGACGAGGGGTGCAAACCGACTGTACAGGCGACCATCCGGACGGCGTCTTCCCCGGAAACCACCCGTTACCCACCAGTAGGCCCGTGGTACGTGACGGGTCTCACGTACCACGGGCCCCGGGTCAGGCGCTCAGCGCGCCGTCGGCGGTGCGCTCGGCGAGCCGCACCAGGGCGCGCACGGCGGTGCCGGTGCCGCCCTTGGGGGTGTAGCCGAAGGGCGCGCCCTCGTGGAACGCCGGCCCGGCGATGTCCAGGTGCGCCCAGGTGGTCCCCTCGCTGACGAACTCCCGCAGGAACAGCCCGGCGGCGAGACCGCCGCCCATGCGGTCGCCGACGTTGGCGATGTCCGCGACGGAGGACTTCATGCTGTCGATCATCTCGTCGGGGAGCGGCATCGGCCAGGACTGCTCACCGGTCTCCGCCGCGGAGGTGTGGACCAACTCGCGGAAGGCGTCGTCGTTGGCCATCACGCCGAAGATGCGCTTGCCGAGCGCCACCATCATGGCGCCGGTCAGCGTCGCGACGTCCACCAGGGCGTCGGGCTCCTCCTCGCAGGCGCGGGTGATCGCGTCCGCCATGACCAGCCGGCCCTCGGCGTCGGTGTTGAGCACCTCGACCGTCCTGCCGCTGTACATGGTCAGCACGTCACCGGGGCGCGTCGCCGAACCGGACGGCATGTTCTCCGCGAGGGCGAGCCAGCCGGTGACGTTGGCCTTCAGCCCCAGCCGGGCGGCGGCCACGACCGCGGACAGCACGGCGCCCGCGCCGGCCATGTCGCACTTCATCGTCTCGTTGTGGCCGGCCGGCTTCAGCGAGATGCCGCCCGAGTCGTAGGTGATGCCCTTGCCGACCAGTGCCAGGGTCGGGGCGCCCTTGGCGTGGGTGTAGGCGATCCGCACCAGCCGCGGCGGGGACTGCGAGCCCTGGCCGACACCGAGGATGCCGCCGTAGCCGCCCTTGGCCAGCGCCTGCTCGTCGAGCACCTCGATCTTCAGGCCGTGCTCCTTCGCCGCGGCCTGCGCCTCGGCGGCGAAGACCTCGGGGGTGAGCGCGTTGGGCGGAGTGTTGACCAGGTCGCGGGTACGGGCGGTCTCCTCCGCCAGCACCCGGGCGCGCTCGGCGACGTCCCTGTGCGCCTTGGCCTTGCCCGGGAGCCCCACCACCGTGACCTCGGCCAGGTGGTCCGCGCCCGACCCCTTGGCGTCCTTGCCCTTGCGGCTCTTTCGGCCCTTGGCGTCGCCGTCCGTGCCACGGAAGTCGGAGAAGGAGTACGCGCCCAGCAGCGCGCCCTCCGCGACGGCGGCCAGCGCGGCGGCGTCCGCCAGCGGCAGGGCGAAGACGGCGTGCTCCAGGGAGCCGAGCGCGCGGGCAGCCGAGCCGGCGGCGCGTCGCAGCGTCTCCGCCTCGAAGCCCTCGCCGCCCTCGGGCAGCGAGCCCAGGCCGACGGCGACGACGAGCGGGCTGCCGAACTTCTCGGGCGCGGGCACCTTGGTGACCTCGTCCGCGGCGCCCTTGGCGCCGAGCGTCCCCAGAGTGGCGGCGAGCTTCCCGCCGAACGCGGCGTCGAGGGCCGACACCTCCTGTCCGGAGGTGAGGAGGGGCCCGTCCTCGCCCTTGGCAATGCCGACGACCACGGCATCCGCGCGCACCTTCGCGGCGGAGGAATCACTGAGGGTCAGTACAGTCACGGTGGTGGAGATCCTGTTCCTTCGTCGATGGGTGCGGCGGTAGCCGGACTCCCCTGTCCCCGGGGGCAGCCCCCCGCTGTGGCCCAGGGTGCCGCTCCGATCCGGGGCACCGAGCCTACGCCCCGTTCCGCGTCTCCGGGGCTGCCGGGGCGCGGGCCGCTCCCGCCGCCGCCCGGGTGAGCCGGGGGCGTGTCTGCTTCGCGGGGCGTGCCCGGCCGCCCATCCTTGCCCGTCATGGGCCGGTGGTGGGAGCAGGACATCGTGGAGGCGGGCAAGCTCCCGCTGCTCCTCGGACTGACCGCGTTCCTGGTGACGTTCGCGGTCACCCGGACGGTGACGCGGATGATCCGCGCGGGCCGCGGTCCGTTCGGTGACATCTCCGCCGGCGGGGTCCACCTCCACCACGCCGTGCCCGGGGTGGTGCTGATGGTCGCCGGCGGGTTCGGGGCCATCGCCTCCACGCAGTACGGCCCCGGCGCGGCGGCCGCCGCCGTCGTCTTCGGCGTCGGCGCGGGGCTGGTCCTGGACGAGTTCGCCCTCATCGTCTACCTCCAGGACGTCTACTGGAGCGAACAGGGCCGCCGCAGCGTGGAGATGGTGACCGTCACCGGCGCCGTGGTGCTGCTGGTGCTGGTGGGCTCCGCCCCGTTCGGGGTGGACACTCTCACCGCGGAGGAACGGCAGGACCGGGTCGCCGTGATGACCACGGTCGCCTTCCACTTCGCCTGCTCGGCCGTCTCCTTCGCCAAGGGGAAGCCGCTGGTGGCGATCTTCGGGGTGCTGCTGCCCCTGGTGTCGCTGTTCGGGGCGGTGCGGCTGGCCCGGCCGGACTCGCCGTGGGCGCGGCGGTTCTACCGGCGCCGGCCCCGGGCGCTCGCCCGGGCCCGTCGTCGGACGGCCCGTCACGACCGGCGGTGGTCCGGTCCGGTCCGCCGGATGCAGGACCTGCTCGCCGGCACCCCGACCCCCGAACTGCTCCACCGCGCCGGGCACCGCCCGGACCCCGACGGGGGCTCCCGCCGGGACGGCGACGGCCCGGACGCCGGCGGTGGTGGCGACAGCGGCACCGGCCGGCCGTAGGGCAGCGGCCGCGCGTCGGTGGTCCGCACGCCCTCAGGTCGCCTCGGTGAGGTCGACGTCCTGCGGCGGGGCGCCCGGCCCTGCCGCCTCGGCGCCGCCCGCAGCGGGCT
>NZ_JAAVJC010000126.1 GCF_012033785.1 Streptomyces bohaiensis | reverse complement strand
ACGAGCGGGGCCGTGTGGGCGCGTCCACCGGGGGCAGGAGCGCCCGCACGCGGCGCGCGCCGCGTACGACCGACCGGCGCACCGCGGTCCCACGGCGTGCGCCGGACCCCCGGCCGGAAGGACCCCTGCGTGATCCGTACACGTTCCCTCGGCGCCGGCGCGGCAGTGGCCGCCGCGCTCGCCCTCACCCTGACCCACGTACCCGCCGCAGCGGCGGTCGACGACCCGGCCGGCGACGGCCCCGAGTGGGGCGAGTGCCCCGGCGGTGCGGAACGCGGCGTCTACTGCGCCACCCTGGAGGTTCCGCTCGACCACGACGACCCCGACGCCGGCACCATCGAGCTGACCCTCTCGATCACCGGCCGGGGCGACGCCCCGCGCACCCTCGTGGTCAATCCGGGCGGCCCCGGCGCCCGGGGCATCGGCACCGAACGGCAGGTGTGGTCGTCCCTGCCGCCGGAGGTCGCCGACGTGTACAACGTCGTCAGCTTCGACCCCCGCGGTGTGGGCGCCTCCACGCCGCTGACCTGCGGCGAGTCCGACACCGAACCGGAGCGCCCCGCGCTCCCCCACCAGCCCGGCACCGCCGAGCAGGAGGCGGAGCGGCTCGACGCCGCCCGCCGGGTGGCCCAGGCGTGCGGCGCCGAGGGCGCGGAGCTGCTGCCGCACCTCACCACCGAGAACGCGGCGCGCGACCTCGACCTGATCCGCGCCGAACTGGGCCGGGACCAGCTGGACTTCCTCGGCTACTCCTACGGCACCCGGCTCGGCACCACCTACGCCACGCTCTTCCCCGAGCGGACCGGGCGGATGGTCCTGGACAGCGTCCGCGACCCCTGGGACAGCTCCTGGGAGGTCCAGTTCAAGCAGAACGACGCCTTCCAGCGCCGCGCGGAGCAGTTCTTCGCCTGGGCAGCCGAGCACGACGAGACCTACGGCCTCGGCACCGACGCGGCGGCGGTCGCCGCGAGCTGGGACGCCACCCGCGAGGAGCTGGCCGCGGCACCGGCGGGCGAGCGGGCGGGCAGCGCGGAACTGGACGACATGCTCGCCTCCGCGCTGTACAGCGACGTCTCCTGGCCGCAGCTGGCGGGAACGGTGGCGGCCCACCGGGCGGGCGACTCCGGACGGCTGCTGTCGGCGGTCGACCAGCTCGCCGAGCAGGGCGTCCCCACGGCGCTGCTCGCCTACACCTGCACCGACGACGCCTGGCCGACCGACTGGGAGACCTGGCGCGAGGCGACCGAGGCCTCGGCGGAGGACGCGCCGCACTTCGCCTGGCTGAACACCTGGTACAGCGCGCCGTGCGCGTTCTGGGAGCAGCCGGCGGGCGAGCCGGTGGAGATCGGTTCGGTGGCGCTGCCGCCGATGCTGCTGCTCCACGCCGCCGACGACCCCGCGACGCCGCTGGCCGGCGCGGAGCGGATGCGGGAGGTGCTGACCGACTCGCGCCTGGTCGTCGTCGACAGCGGCAACCACGGGCAGTTCCTGTACGAGCGGAACGACTGCGTGGACGACCACGGCTTCCGGTACCTGCTCACCGGGGAGCTGCCGGAGGCCGACACCACCTGTGAGGGCGGCGAACCGCCCACCGCCTGACCGGGCGGCGACCCCCGACGCCCCGGGGCCCGTGCCGTGGCACGGGCCCCGGGGCGCGACAACCATGCTGCGGGCTCAGCGACCCCGCAGCTCGCGGTAGCGCGCCACCAGCGCCGCGGTGGAGGCGTCCAGCCCGGGCACCTCGGCGCCCTCGGTGAGCGCCGGCTCGACCCGCTTGGCCAGTACCTTCCCCAGCTCCACTCCCCACTGGTCGAAGGAGTCGATGTCCCAGATCGCGCCCTGCACGAAGACCTTGTGCTCGTAGAGCGCCACCAACTGGCCGAGGACGGAGGGGGTCAGCTCCGGGGCGAGGATGGTGGTCGTCGGCCGGTTGCCCGGGAAGGTGCGGTGCGGGACCAGTTCCTCGGCGACCCCTTCGGCGCGCACCTCCTCGGAGGTCTTGCCGAACGCCAGCGCCTGCCCCTGCGCGAAGAGGTTGGCCATCAGCAGGTCGTGGTGGCCCGCCGGGCCGGCCGGCGTACCGCTGACCGGACGGGCGAAGCCGATGAGGTCGGCGGGGACGAGCTGGGTGCCCTGGTGCAGCAACTGGTAGTACGCGTGCTGGCCGTTGGTGCCCGGGGTGCCCCACACCACCGGGCCGGTCTGCCAGTCCACCGGGCGGCCCTGGCGGTCCACCGACTTGCCGTTGGACTCCATGTCGAGCTGCTGGAGGTAGGCGGTGAACCGCCCCAGGTAGTGCGAGTACGGCAGCACCGCGTGCGAGCGGGCGCCGTGGAAGCCGCCGTACCAGACCCCGAGGAGACCGAGCAGCAGCGGCGCGTTCTCCTCCGGCGGCGCCGAGCGGAAGTGGTCGTCGATCAGGTGGAAGCCCGCGAGCATCTCGCGGAAGTTGTCGGGACCGATGGCGGTCATCAGCGCGAGGCCGATCGCCGAGTCGAAGGAGTACCGGCCGCCGACCCAGTCCCAGAACTCGAACATGTTGTCGGTGTCGATGCCGAACTCGGCGACCTTCGCGGCGTTGGTGGAGACGGCCACGAAGTGCCGCGCCACCGCGGACTCGTCGCCGTCCGGCACCCCGAGCCCGCTCAGCAGCCACTCCTTGGCGGAGGTGGCGTTGGTGATCGTCTCGATGGTGGTGAAGGTCTTGGAGGCGACCACGAACAGCGTCTCGGCCGGGTCGAGATCGTGCACCGCCTCGTACAGGTCGGCGCCGTCCACGTTGGAGACGAAGCGGACGGTCAACCCGCGGTCGCTGTAGGCGCGGAGCGCCTCGTACGCCATGGCCGGGCCCAGGTCGCTGCCGCCGATACCGATGTTGACCACCGTGCGGATGCGGGAGCCGGTGTGGCCGCGCCAGTCGCCGGAGCGGACCCGGTCGGCGAAGACCTGCATCTTCGTGAGCACGGTGTGCACCGCCGGCACCACGTTGGTGCCCTCGCCGGCCACCGCGACCACGGCGTCGCTCGGGGTGCGCAGCGCGGTGTGGAGCACCGCGCGGTCCTCGGTGGTGTTGATGCGCTCGCCGGTGAACATGGCGTCGCGGAGCCCGGCGACGTCCGTGGCGCGGGCCAGTTCACGCAGCAGCCGCAGCGTCTCGTCGGTGACGAGGTTCCGCGAGTAGTCGATGTGGAGGTCGCCCGCGCGGACCGTGAGGCGCTCGGCGCGCCCCGGGTCGGCGGCGAAGAGGTCCCGCAGATGCGTACCGGTCGACTCCGCGTGGTGGGCGGCGAGCGCGCCCCACTCCGGCATCCGGTCCAGCCTGGCCCGTCCCGCTGCGTTCATCGTGCGTATCGCCCATCCGTGTCGACGTCACCGATGGGGCCCACGCTAGTCGATCACCGGGTGGCCGCCGGGGGCAGCGCGCTCGGTTCCGGCCGCGGGCTCAGATCTCGCCGCGGAGCTTGGCGAGCGCCTCGGCGAGGATGGCCTCGCCGTCCGCCTCGCTGCGGCGCTCGCGCACGTAGGCGAGGTGGGTCTTGTAGGGCTCGGTCCGCGGCGGCGCCGGCGGGTCCTCGCGGTCGGTGCCGGCCGGGAACCCGCAGCGCGGGCAGTCCCAGTGCGGCGGGACCTCCGCGTCGCTGGCGAAACTCGGCCGCGTCTCGTGCCCGTTGGCACACCAGAAGGAAATGCGCAGGCGCGGGGCGGAATCCCCGCGCTCGGCCTCGCCCATGGGCCCCGCCCCGATCCGGCTGCCCCGGATCGCGTTGCCACCTGCCACGGTCGTAACTCCCTGCCTCAGCTGCGGAAGAAGTCGCTTCAGTGTATGTGAGGAAGCCCGTGCGCACAGGGGGCTCACGCGTGCGGGTGAGCGAGGGGCAAACGGAAGCGCCCGGCCCCTCACGGGAGCCGGGCGGTCCGCCTACTTCATCAGCAATCCGAGGCCCACGACGGTCCCGAACCAGATCAGCGCCACGACGATCGTCATACGGTCGAGGTTGCGCTCGGCGACCGAGGAACCACCGACCGACGACTGCATGCCGCCGCCGAACATGTCGGAGAGACCGCCGCCCTTGCCCTTGTGCATGAGCACCAGGAGCCCCAGCAGGAAGCTGAACAGGATAAGTGCGACCTGCAATCCGGTTTCCACGGAACGGACCTACTCTCTGGACGGACGAACGGGCCCAATGTACAGGCTGCGGGGCGCACACTCACCGGTGCGGGCCCACCGGACCACCGGGCGGCAGCCGCTCGGTGGTGACGGCGGGGACAGCCTACCCGCCGCCGGCCGCGCCGTCCGCCCCCGCGGCGCCGGACCGTGACCGGACGGTCACGTTCCCCGCGGCGCCGGCGCGGGGGCGGCGGGCAGCGGTCCTACTGGTCGCGGAAGCGGACGATCCGCACGAACTCGTCGGCGTCGAGCGAGGCCCCGCCCACGAGCGCGCCGTCCACGTCGGGCTGCGACATGATCGCCGCGACGTTTCCGGACTTCACCGAACCGCCGTACTGGATGCGCACGGCGTCGGCGACCTGCTGGTCGTACAGCTCGGCCAGCCGCCCCCGGATCGCGCCGCAGACCTCCTGCGCGTCCTCGGGTGTCGCGACCTCGCCGGTGCCGATGGCCCACACCGGCTCGTAGGCGACGACGAGGGTGGCGGCCTGCTCTGCCGGGACCCCGTCGAGCGCGCCGTCGAGCTGGGTCAGGGTGTACGGGACGTGCTCACCCGCCTTGCGGATGTCCAGCCCCTCCCCGATGCAGAGGATCGGCGTGACCCCGTGGGAGAAGGCGGCCTTGACCTTGGCGTTGCAGAGCGCCTCGTTCTCGCCGTGGTACTGGCGGCGCTCGGAGTGGCCGACGGCGACGTAGTGCGTGCCGAGCTTGGCCAGCATCGCGCCGGAGACCTCACCGGTGTAGGCACCGGACTCGTGCGCCGAGAGGTCCTGCGCACCGTACTTGATCTTCAGCTTGTCGCCGGCGACGAGGGTCTGCACCGACCGCAGGTCGGTGAAGGGCACGAGGACGGCGACCTCGACGTGCTCGAAGTCCTCGTCCTCCAGGGTGAAGGCGAGCTTCTGGGTGTGGGCGATGGCCTCGAGGTGGTTGAGGTTCATCTTCCAGTTGCCCGCCATCAGCGGCGTGCGGGTGGTCATGACGGGTCCCCTGTGGATCGGTGGTGGGCCGGAGGCACCGGCCCGGTGGTGTGGGTGCGCGAGCGCACCGTCAGTCCTCCAGCGCGACGAGACCCGGCAGGGTCTTGCCCTCCAGGTACTCCAGGCTGGCGCCGCCGCCGGTCGAGATGTGGCCGAAGGCGTTCTCGTCGAAGCCGAGCAGCCGGACCGCGGCAGCGGAGTCGCCGCCCCCGACGACGGTGAACGCCGAGCTGTCCAGCAGCCCCTGCGCCACCGCGCGGGTGCCCGCGGCGAACTCGGGGTGCTCGAAGACGCCCATCGGGCCGTTCCAGAAGACCGTGGCGGCGTCGGCGAGCTTGGCGGCGTACAGCGCGCCGGACTCCGGGCCGATGTCCAGCCCCATGAGCCCCGCGGGGATCGCGTCGGCCGGGACGACCGCCGGGTCGGCGCTCGCCTTGCTCTCCAGGTCGGGGAAGGAGGCCGCTGCGACCACGTCGACCGGCAGCACGAACTCCACGCCCCGCTTCTCCGCGCGCTCCAGGTACTCGCGCACCACGGGCAGCTGGTCCTCCTGGAGCAGCGAGGAGCCGACCTCGTGGCCCTGCGCCTTCAGGAAGGTGAAGACCATGCCGCCGCCGACCAGGATGCGGTCGGCGCGCTCCAGCAGGTGGTCGATGACGCCCAGCTTGTCCGAGACCTTCGCCCCGCCGAGCACCACGGCGTAGGGGCGGGAGACGTCGTCGGTGAGGCGGCGCAGTACGCCGACCTCGGTGGCGATCAGCTCACCGGCGGCGTGGGGCAGCCGCGCCGGGAGGTCGAAGACCGAGGCGTGCTTGCGGTGGACGGCGCCGAAGCCGTCGCCCACGTAGAGGTCGGCCAGCTCGGCCAGCCGGTCCGCGAAGGCGGCCCGCTCGGCGTCGTCCTTGGAGGTCTCCCCCGGGCTGAACCGCAGGTTCTCCAGCAGCGCCACCTGGCCGTCGCCCAGCGCCGCGACGGTCGCGCGAGCGGACTCGCCGTCGGTGTCGGCGGCGAACGCGACGTCCTGGCCGAGCAGTTCACCGAGGCGGGCGGCGACCGGGGCGAGGGAGAACCGCGGCTCCGGCGCGCCCTTGGGGCGGCCGAGGTGGGAGGCGACGACCACGCGGGCACCGGCGACCAGCAGGGCGCGCAGCGTGGGCAGCACGGCGCGGATGCGGCCGTCGTCGGTGATGGTGCGCGCCGCGTCGCCGTCGCCGGCGAGCGGGACGTTCAGGTCGGCGCGGACGAAGACGCGGCGGCCGGCCACGCCCTCCGCGATCAGGGTGTCGATCGTCTTCATGAAAGGGCTCCTGTCACGGCACAGGGCCCGTGCTGTGCACGGACCCTGTCCCGACGTGATGTACCGGCCTGTCTCAGAGCTTCTCACCGACGAAGACGGTGAGGTCCACCAGACGGTTGGAGTAGCCCCACTCGTTGTCGTACCAGCCGACGATCTTGACCTGCTTGCCCTGGCTCATGGTGAGCTGCGAGTCCAGGGTGCAGGAGGCGGGCCAGTTGACGATGTCCGAGGAGACGATCGGGTCCTCGGTGTACTCCAGGATGCCCTTCAGCTCGCCCTCGGCGGCCTTCTGGAACGCGGCGTTGACCTCGTCGCGGGTGACCTCGCGGCTCAGCTCGACCACGAGGTCGGTGACGGAGCCGGTGGGGACCGGGACGCGCATCGCGATGCCGTCGAGCTTGCCCTTGAGCTGCGGGAGGACCAGCGCGGTGGCCTTGGCGGCACCGGTGGAGGTCGGGATGATGTTCTCCGCGGCGGCGCGGGCGCGGCGCAGGTCCTTGTGCGGGAAGTCCAGGATGCGCTGGTCGTTGGTGTAGGCGTGGACCGTGGTCATCATGCCCTTGACCAGGCCGAAGTTCTCGTCCAGCACCTTGGCCATCGGCGCCACGCAGTTGGTGGTGCAGGAGGCGTTGGAGATGACGTGGTGCTGCGCGGGGTCGTAGTCCTCGTGGTTCACGCCCATCACCACGGTGATGTCCTCGTCGGAGGCGGGGGCGGAGATGAGGACCTTCTTGGCGCCGGCGGTGAGGTGCTTGGCGGCGGCGTCGCGCTTGGTGAAGATGCCGGTGGACTCGATGACGATGTCCACGCCCAGCTCGCCCCACGGGATGTCGGCGGGGTCGCGCTCGGAGAGCACCTTGACGGTCTTGCCGTCGACGGTGATGGTGTCGGCGGTGTGCGAGACCTCCGCCTTCAGCCGACCCAGGATCGAGTCGTACTTCAGGAGGTGCGCGGTGGTGGCGGTGTCACCCAGGTCGTTGACAGCCACGATCTCGACGTCCGCACCCTGCTCCAGGAGGGCGCGGAAGTAGTTACGGCCGATGCGGCCGAAGCCGTTGATTCCTACGCGGATCGTCACGAACCGATCTCCTCGTTGGTACGCCGGTGGCGACACCGGCGAAGCTGTTTGGGATGTCCCCGACCGTGTTCGACCCTACCGCGCCGGTCCTCGCGGTGCTGACACCGGTGGCGGAGTACCGGACACGTCGGGCGGGACGGTCGGGCACCGGCCGCACGGCATCGGGCGGCGGTGCTGGGGGCCTGCCCGGCCGGACGGCCGGGTACGCCGGGACCGGGGCGAGCGGACCGCGCAGGGCGGTCCGGGCACGCCCCGGCGTCGGGCCGGCGTCTCAGCCGACCATCTCCTCCGTGAGGCTGGACTCGGTACCGGCGATACCGAGGTCCTGGGCGCGCTTGTCGGCCATCGCCAGCAGCCGCCGGATGCGGCCGGCGACCGCATCCTTGGTCAGCACCGGGTCGGCCAGCGCGCCCAGCTCCTCCAGCGAGGCCTGCTTGTGGTCCATGCGGAGCTTGCCCGCGGCGGCGAGGTGCTCGGGCACGTCCTCGCCGAGGATCTCCAGGGCGCGCTGCACCCGGGCGCCCGCGGCGACGGCGGCGCGGGCGGAGCGGCGCAGGTTGGCGTCGTCGAAGTTGGCGAGCCGGTTGGCGGTGGCCCGCACCTCGCGGCGCATCCGCCGCTCCTCCCAGGCCAGCACGGACTCGTGGGCGCCCAGCCGCGTCAGCAGGGCGCCGATCGCGTCACCGTCACGGACGACGACGCGGTCCACGTTGCGCACCTCTCGCGCCTTGGCGGCGATCTGGAGCCGTCGGGCGGCGCCGACCAGGGCGAGCGCCGCCTCGGGGCCGGGGCAGGTGACCTCCAGCGAGGAGGAGCGACCCGGCTCGGTCAGCGAGCCGTGGGCGAGGAAGGCACCGCGCCACGCGGACTCGGCGTCGCAGGTCGCCCCCGAGACGACCTGCGGCGGCAGGCCGCGGATCGGCCGCCCTCGGCCGTCGACCAGACCGGTCTGCCGGGCGAGCTGCTCGCCGCCCGCGACCACGCGGACCACGTAGCGGCTGCCGCGGCGCAGCCCGCCGGGGGCCATCACCACCAGGTCCGAGGAGTGGCCGAAGATCTCCAGGATGTCCCGGCGGAGCCGGCGGGCGGCGATGCCGGTGTCCAACTCGGCCTCGATCACGATCCTGCCGCTCACCAGGTGCAGGCCGCCCGCGAACCGCAGGGTCGAGGACACCTCCGACTTGCGGCAGCAGGTGCGTGTCACCGGCAGCCGGGAGATCTCGTCCTTCACCGCAGCGGTCATCGCCATGGGCCGATCCTTCCATGCATCCTGAAAATACGGTCGTACGCGGCGGCCAGCAGCTCCGGGTCGTGCCGGGGCGTGCCGTCCTGCGCTGCCACCGGCGCGAGCTCGACGGCGGCGCCGATCCGTCCGGCGGCGGCCTGCAGGCTGCCGAAGTCCGGCACGGCGTCCTGGTCGGCCAGCACCACGTCAAAGGTGAGTTTAGGGGCGTGTTGTACCAAAACCTCCACATGACGCTGCGGAGAGAAGCCTTCGGTTTCGCCGGGTTGCGGCGCGAGGTTGAGCGAGAGGACCCGGCGGGCCTTGGTCTCGGTGAGCGCCTGGAGGAGTTCGGGGACCAGCAGGTGCGGGATCACCGAGGTGAACCACGACCCCGGGCCGAGCACCACCCAGTCCGCCTCGCGGACCGCGGCCACCGCCTCGGGGACCGCCGGCGGGTCGGCCGGGTCCAGCCGCACGCGCTGCACCTCCCCCGGCGTCAGCGCCACGGTCGCCTGCCCGCGCACCGAGCCGGTCTCCTCGGGGCGGACCGGGTCGTGCCCCCGCACCAACGCGGTGAGTTCCAGCGGCACCGCCGACATCGGCAGCACCCGTCCGTGCGCGCCGAGCAGCTTGCCGACCAGGTCGAGCGCCTGCACGTGGTCGCCCAGCTGCTCCCAGAGCGCGACGATCAGCAGGTTGCCGACGGCGTGGTCGTGCAGCGCTCCCTCGCTCTTGAAGCGGTGCTGCACCACCTCCGACCAGGTGCGTCCCCAGTCGTCGTCGCCGCACAGCGCCGCCAGCGCCTTGCGCAGGTCCCCCGGGGGCAGCACCCCGAGCTCGTCGCGGAGCCGGCCGCTGGACCCGCCGTCGTCGGCCACGGTCACGACGGCGGTCAGCTCACCGGTGATCCGGCGCAGTGCGGTGAGCGAGGCGGACAGGCCCTGCCCGCCGCCGAGCGCCACCACCTTCGGCGCGGCGCCGCGGCGACCGCGCAGCGGCCGGCGGATGCGCGCGGCGCGGACCGGGCCCAGGCGCCGCGGCCTGGCTTCGGGAGGCACTACTCCCGTCCCATGTCCCGGTGCACGACGGAGGTCTCGACGCCCTCGTCGGCGAGGGTGCGCGCCAACCGCTCCGACATGGCGACGCTGCGGTGCTTGCCGCCGGTGCAGCCGACGGCGATGGTCACGTACCGCTTGCCCTCCCGGCGGTAGCCGGTGGCGATCAGCCGCAGCAACTCCGTGTAGCGGTCCAGGAACTCCTTGGCACCGGGCTGGTCGAAGACGTACCCGGCGACCTCGGGGCTGGTCCCGGTGAACGGCCGCAGCTCGGGCACCCAGTGCGGGTTGGGGAGGAAGCGGCAGTCGACGACGTGGTCGGCGTCGACCGGCAGGCCGTACTTGTAACCGAAGGACATCACGGTGGCGCGCAGCGCCGGCTCGCCGCCCTCCGCGAACTGGGCGTCCATCTTGGCGCGCAGCTCGTGCACGTTGAGGTTGGAGGTGTCGATGACCAGGTCGGCGTCGCCGCGCAGCTCGCGCAGCAGGTCGCGCTCGGCGGCGATACCGTCCACGATCCGCCCGTCGCCCTGCAGCGGGTGGGGGCGGCGGACGGACTCGAAGCGGCGCACCAGGGCGTCGTCGGAGGCCTCCAGGAAGACGATGCGCCGGGTCACCGTCTTCGCCGCCAGGTCGGAGAGTGATTCGCGCAGGTTGTCGAAGAAGGAACGCCCGCGCACGTCCACGACGACGGCGATCCGGGCGACGTTCCCCGCGGAGCGCGCGCCGAGGTCCACCATGGTGGTGATCAGCGCGGGCGGCAGGTTGTCGACGACGAACCAGCCGAGGTCCTCCAGACACTTCGCGGCCGTGGAGCGGCCCGCCCCGGACATCCCGGAGATGATCACCAGCTCGGGCGTGGTCAGCAACTCCTCGCCACCGGGTGCACCGTTGGCCATCAACTCGTCAGCACTCACGCCGATTCTGCTTTCTTCACTCATGTGTGTCCTACCCCCGCCGTCGCCGTGCTCGATGAAGGGCGCGTGGGCCGGGGCCGCGCTGCCGCCCGCCCGGTCGCGGTGCGCGGCCGTCGGTCCGCCGCCGCGTGCGCCGCTCGCTTCAGTTCTCGATGATCTCACCGGTGGCCGTGTTGACAGCAGGCCGCGCGGCTCCCGCCGCGAGTGCCGCCGCGACGTTCTCGGCGGTGCGCCGGCCGACGCCGGGCACCTCGCAGATCTCCTCCACCGTGGCCTCCCGCAGCCGTTTGAGCGATCCGAAGTGGCGCAGCAGCGCCTTGCGGCGCGTCTCGCCGAGGCCGGGGACCTCGTCGAGCGGGCCGCGCCGCACGGTCTTCGCCCGGCGGCCGCGCTGGTGGCGCAGCGCGAACCGGTGCGCCTCGTCCCGTACCCGCTGGAGCAGGTACAACCCCTCACTGGTCCGCGGAAGGATCACCGGGTCCTCGTCCCCGGGGAGCCACACCTCCTCCAGCCGCTTGGCCAGACCGCAGACCGCGACGTCGTCGATGCCAAGCTCGTCCATGGCGCGGCGGGCGGCGGCCACCTGTGCGGGCCCGCCGTCCACCACGACCAGCTGCGGCGGGTAGGCGAAGCGGCGCGGACGGCCGTCCTCGTCCCGGGGCCCCGCCGGCGGGCTCTGCTCCCCGGGGGCGTACGCGCCGGCGGGGCGGCCGTCGGCCGGCTCCGCCGCACCGCCGTCCACCGCGGAACCCCGGTCGTCCACCGCGGAACCCCCGTCGTCCGCGGCGACCGCGGCGACCGCGGCGGTCTCCGGCTCGGCGGCGGTCCCGTGGGTGCCGGGGTCGCCGTCCACCCACTCGCCGGTCCGCTCCGTCTCCCGCAAGTAGCGGCGGAACCGCCGGGAGATCACCTCGTGCATGGCCCGGACATCGTCCTGTCCGGCGAATCCCTTGATGGTGAAGTTGCGGTACTCACTCTTTCGGGCCAGGCCGTCCTCGAACACCACCATCGAGCCGACCACATCATCACCCTGGAGGTGGGAGATGTCGTAGCACTCGACCCGCAGCGGCGCGCTCGGCAGGTCCAGTGCCTCGGCGATCTCCTCCAGGGCGCGCGAACGGGTGGTGAGGTCGGAGGCCCGCTTGGTCTTGTGCAGGGCGAGCGACTGCTTGGCGTTGCGCTCCACCGTCTCCAGCAGGGCGCGCTTGTCGCCGCGGCGCGGCACCCGCAGGTCGACCCGGGAGCCACGGCGCTGCGACAGCCACTGCTCCAGCGGTTCGACCAGCTCGGGGAGGACCGGCACCAGGACCTCCCGGGGGACACCGCCGGTGCCGCCCGAGCCGCCGTCGCCGGTCTCGTCACCGTAGAGCTGCTGCACGGCGTGGACGACCAGTTCGGCGCTGCTGACCTCCTCGACCCGGTCGGTGACCCAGCCCCGCTGCCCGCGCACCCGGCCGCCGCGGACGTGGAAGATCTGGACGGCCGCCTCCAGTTCGTCCTCGGCGAGCGCGATGAGGTCGGCGTCGGTGGCGTCGTCGAGCACGACGGCGTTCTTCTCCATGGCGCGGCGCAGGGCGTCGATGTCGTCACGGATGCGGGCCGCCCGCTCGAACTCCAGCTCCTCGGAGGCCTGCTGCATCTCGATCTCGAGCCGCCGCAGGTGGCCGCCGGTGCGGCCCGCCATGAAGTCGCAGAACCGCTCGGCGAGTTCGCGGTGCTCCTCGGGGGTGACCCGGCCGACGCAGGGCGCCGAGCACTTGTCGATGTACCCCAGCAGGCAGGGGCGGCCCACCTGGTGGGCGCGCTTGAAGACCCCGGCGGAGCAGGTGCGCACCGGGAACGCCCGCAGCAGCAGGTCGACCGTCTCGCGGATCGCCCAGGCATGGGCGTAGGGGCCGAAGTAGCGCACGCCCTTCCGCTTCGGCCCGCGCATCACCTGCGCGCGCGGGAACTCCTCGTTCATCGTGACCGCGAGCGACGGGTAGCTCTTGTCGTCGCGGTACTTGACGTTGAACCGGGGGTCGTACTCCTTGATCCAGGAGTACTCCAGCTGGAGCGCCTCGACCTCGGTGGAGACGACGGTCCACTCCACCGAGGCGGCGGTGGTGACCATCGTCGCGGTGCGGGGGTGCAGGTTGGCGAGGTCCTGGAAGTAGGAGGAGAGCCTGCTGCGCAGGCTGATGGCCTTTCCCACGTAGATGACCCGGCGGTGCTCGTCCCGGAAACGGTAGACCCCCGGCGAGTCGGGGATCTCCCCGGGTCGGGGGCGGTAGCTGGTGGGGTCGGCCATGCTGCCACCCTACGGCTCACCGCCCACAGGCCGTGTCGGCGGACACCCCCACGACCGGGCCGGCCGCGAGGCAGCTCAGCGCCAGCCGAGCCGGAGCGCG
This sequence comes from Streptomyces bohaiensis, assembly GCF_012033785.1. GTDB lineage: Bacteria > Actinomycetota > Actinomycetes > Streptomycetales > Streptomycetaceae > Streptomyces > Streptomyces bohaiensis. The sequence goes on along the minus strand of NZ_JAAVJC010000126.1, from coordinate 474 downwards.
GTGGTGACCTCCAGCGGGGAGAGGCCGGCGAAAGCGGCCAGCAGCCCGGTGCCCTCCGGGGACCGCGTCCAGACCGGCCGACCGGTGCTGACGTACCGGTTCCAGGCGTCGGCATAGCCGTCCGCGCGCCGCCGGTTCTCGCCCAGCACGGTCGGCACGGCGTGCTGGACCACGGCGTTGGCACCGGTGCGGAGGACGGCGCGTGGCCCCGGCGCGGGCGCGAGGTGGCGGGGCAGCAGGTACCGGGGAGCGGTGACGACGCCGATCGCCTCGTCCAGGGCGATGGCGAACAGCTCGGAGTCGCCCGGTGGCGCCCCGGCCAGACCGATCCGGAGGACGCCGGCGCCGTCGGGCTCGACGGCGACCGCCGCCGCGCCGCGGTCGGTCAGCCCCGCCGTGTGCAGCCCGTCGGCCACGGCGCGCGCGACGGCGGGGACCACCGGCTCGCGGCCGGCGGCGCGCCACAGCGAGAAC
>NZ_JAAVJC010000125.1 GCF_012033785.1 Streptomyces bohaiensis | reverse complement strand
GGCCCGGTCCGTGAGGACCGGGCCTTCTCGCTGAGCGGACGACCAGGTTCGAACTGGCGACCTCAACCTTGGCAAGGTTGCGCTCTACCAACTGAGCTACGTCCGCGTGCCCCGCGCTTGCGCCCGGTGCAGAAGCAACTATACCCCCCGCCGGAGGGTGCTCCCGCCACCCCGTCCACCCCACCCGTACCGCCCCGCGCGCCGCGATCGGCGGGGCGCGGGGGCCGCCCCGCTCCGCCGATCGCGGCGCCCACCCGCGGTTCCCACGCCCGCTCGCCGCCCACCGGCCCGGCGCCCGTGCGGTGAGGCCCGCCGTCTCAGATCCAACCGTTCTCGCGCGCTATCCGCACCGCCGCGTGCCGGTTGTCCGCCTGGAGCTTGGCGACCGCCGACGACAGGTAGTTGCGCACGGTCCCGGCGGCGAGCGCCGCCCGCTCCGCGATCTCCGCGATCGGCGCCCCGTCCGCCGCCAGTTCCAGCAGTTCCGCCTCGCGGGTCGTCAGCGGCGAGTCGCCGGAACTGATGGCGTCCGCCGCCAGGTCGGGGTCCACGAACCGCTGACCGGCGTGGACCGAGCGGATGATCTCCGCGAGGCGCTGCGCGGAGACCGTCTTGGGCATGAAGCCCCGCACACCGGCGGCCAGGGCCCGCTTCAGGTGGCCCGGTCGGCCGTGGCCCGTGACGATCATCGTGCGGCAGGCGGGCAGCTCGGCCCGGATCGCGGTGGCCACCGCCACGCCGTCCGCTCCCGGCATCTGGAGGTCGAGCACCGCCACGTCCGGCCGGTGCGCCTTCGCCATCGCCACCGCCTCGGGTCCGCCGGCCGCCTCGGCGACGACCGTGAGGTCCTCCTCCAGCGCCAGCAGCGCCGCCACCGCCCCCCGGATGAGGTGCTCGTCGTCCGCGAGCAGCACCCGGATCGTGCCGCCGCTGTCGGCCCCCCGGTCGGCTGCGTCGCCCGTCCCGGTCCCGCCGCGCTCGGCCGGGCCCTCAGACCGTCGTGTCATCGTTCCGCTCCCTTTCCGTGCCACCACCGGTGTGCGCGCCGGCGGCGGTCCCCGCCTCGTCGTCGGCCGTCCCGCCGTCAGCCGCGGGGGCGTCGGCCACAGGACCCGTCCCGTCGTCGGCCGCCGCGTCGTGGTCCCCGACGCGACCCGTACCGACCGGCGTCGCCGTGGGCGGCGCGGCCGGCAGGGGCACGCGCCCGACCAGCACGAACGTGTCCCCCTCGCCCGGCTCTGCCCGGAGGGTGCCCCCCACCGTGGCGAGCCGCTCGGCCAACCCGGTCAGCCCGGAGCCGGACGCCGTGCCCGTCCGGGGCGTGGCCCCGTTGTTCTCCATCGTCAGCACCGCGGTTGCGGGCTCCGCCACCGCGCCCGCCGCCGCGTCGGCCGCCCTCCGACGGTCCGCCTGCCCGCCGCCGAGTCCGCGGCGCCCGCGCCGGCGCGGTGCCCGCTCCTCGGGGGCGGCCGCCGGCTCCCGCAGCTCCAGCCGGAGCGTGCAGCGCGTCGCCTCGCTGTGGCGCAGCACATTGGTCGCGCCCTCCCGGACCACCCAGCCGAGGGCCTCCGAGACCTCGCGGGGCAGCGGCGTGGGCGGCACCGGCGCCACGGAGCAGCGGATGCCCGCCGCCTCCAGCACGCCGCGCGCTCCGGCGATCTCCGCGTTCAGGTCGGCCGCGCGGTAGCCGCGCAGCACCGCCCGCATCTCCCGCTGCGACTCCCGGGCGATCCGCTGCACCTCGGCCATCTGCTCGCCGGCGGCGGGGGAGCCGCGCTGCGCGAGCTGCACCGCCAGTTCGCTCTTGAGCGCGATGACCGACAGGTTGCGGCCCAGCACGTCGTGCATGTCGCGGCCGAACCGCAGCCGCTCCTCGGCGACGGCGAGCCGCGACTGGGTCTCGCGCGCGGCGTGCAGCTCCTCCATGACGCGCAGGATCCATCCCGAACTGCGGAAGGTGAAGCCGACGAAGGCGCAGCCGCCCAGCGTCCACGCGACCGCGGACGCGAAGTCGTCGCCGGTGACGTCCAGGGCCATGAGCGACAGCCACGCCACCGCCGCCGGCAGCGCCGTGACGGCGATGCCCCGCCGGAGCGAGGGCAGCAGCATCGCCGGGCCGGAGAAGAACATCGGGAACCAGGCGAGGGTGAGCGCCGCCTCGGGGTTGGTCCGCCCGGTCGCCACCAGGATCAGTCCGTAGGCGACCGCGACCAGCGTCAGTGCCAGCAGCAGGTGGAACAGCCGGGACGGCCACGGGACGCCGTCGACGTAGGAGACCAACGCGCGGTGACCTGTGACCACGGTCAGCGCTACATGGGCCAGGCCGATGGCGAGCAGCAGCAGCCGCACCGGGAGCTCCGCGAGGTCGGCGATGGCGACGAACCACACGCTGACCAGCCACACCTCCAGGAAGTAGAAGAGGAAGAGCGCGGAGTAGGTGTAGTGCCGGACGTGCACCCGGCTTCCCCTGCCCCGGTAGCGCCGTAGCGCTGACACCACCTGTTGCACGTCTGCTCCTCGCTGGATCTCCACCACCGCCGGGCCCGCCGCCGCCTCCGCTACCGTCGCGACCGCCGTGCCCGGGGCGCCGACCGCTGCGGCGCCACAGGGCGTCTGCCCACTGCACCGTCCGACAACGGGTCGGACCCCCGCATGCCGGAACGGCTCCGGGGGACCGGGTCCGCCGGAGCCGTCGCGGTCGCCGCGTTCACTGACGCGGGTCCCACCGGAACCAGCGGCGCACGGCGTAGCCTGCCAGGGCCGTCCACGCGAGGGCCAGCAACAGGGCCCGGGTGACGTCGCCGCCGCCGGCGTCCAGCCATCCGGCCCGCACCAGGTCCATGACCGGGGTGAACGGCATGATCCGGAAGATGTCGGCCACGGTGTCCGGCAGGGTGTCCAGCTGGGTGATCATGCCGGAGGTCATCATCGCGATGAGGAACAGCGGCAGGGCGGTGATCTGCGCGCTCTCCACGGTGCGGGTGAACGCCGAGGTGACGATCGCCATGAGGACCATCATCAGCATGCCGAGGACGACGCCGATGATCAGCAGGTCGGGCCGGGCGGGCGCCGACAGCGAGGGGTGGGCGGAGCCGGCCCCGATGAGGACGGCGCACTGGATCAGTGCGAGCAGCACGGCCGGGACCGCGGTGCCGGTGAGAATCTCCGCGTCGGTTGCCTCGCCGGTCCGCAGCCGCTTCAGGACGCGCTCCTCGCGCCGTCCGACGTAGGCGGGGATCAGCGTGGAGTAGACCGCCATCAGCAGCACCATGCCGATGGCGCTGGTGCCGATGACCGCCGCCACCGAGAGGTTGCCGTCGCCGAGCCCGAGGGTGTCGCCGAGGGTGAGGAGGAAGCCGACCATGAGGAGCGGCATCAGCAGGGCGCCGAAGAGCGCGGAGCGGTTCCGGACCAGCAGCGTCAGCTCGGCGCGGCTGAGCGCGCTGAGCCGCCGCAGCGTGGTCCTGTCCGGCATCCGCCGCTTCGCGGCGGGCGCGCCGGCGGCCGGGGGAGCGGTGGTCGGGCGGTCGGTCGAGGGCTGCCGGGTCGTGGCACTCATCACAGGGCCCCTTCGTACTGCGGCTGCTGCCGGGCGATGTCGAGGAACGCCTCCTCCAGGGAGGCGGTGCGGGCGTTGAGCTGGTCGAGGACGACACCGTTCTGGCGGGCCCACAGCAGCAGCTCGGCGAGGTCGTCCTGGAGGTTCTGGGTGCGGATCTCGATCCGGTCCACGTACTCGGCCGCCCGCAGCGACACCGGCAGGTGCGCCGGCGCCACCCCGGCGGGGAGCCGGAAGGTGATGCGGCTGGGCTGCGCGGCGGTGACCTCGGCGGGGGTGCCGGCGTGGACGATGCGTCCCTCGTGCATGATCGCGAGCCGGTCGGCCAGCTTCTCGGCCTCGTCGAGGTAGTGCGTGGTCAGCATGATCGAGGTGCCGCTGTCGCGGAGCCGTCGGATCAGTGCCCAGGTCTGCTGGCGGGCCTCGGGGTCGAGGCCGGTGGTCGGCTCGTCGAGGAAGAGGACCTCGGGGTAGCCGAGGAGCGCCATCGCGAGGTCGAGGCGGCGGCGCTCGCCGCCGGACAGCATCTTCACCCGGGTGGAGGCGCGGTCCTCCATGTCGACCATCTCCAGCGCCTCCTGGATCGGCCGGGGCTCGCTGACGCAGCCGGACCACATGCGGGCGGTCTCGGTGACGGTCAGGTCGGACGGGAAGCCGCCCTCCTGGAGCATGATCCCGATGCGGGGCCGGACGGCGGCGCGGTCGGTGAGCGGGTCCATCCCGAGGACGCTGACCGTGCCGGCGGTGGGGGCGGCCAGGCCCTCCAGCACCTCGACCGTGGAGGTCTTGCCGGCGCCGTTGGTCCCCAGCAGGGCGAAGACCTCGCCGCGGCGGACGGAGAAGTCCAGTCCGCGGACGGCCTCGAACCCCTTGCCGTCGTCGCCGCCGCGCTTGCGTCCGAGAGCGGCCCCGGCGATCCCGGTGCCCTTCTTCTTGGCCCCGGCCGCCGAGCCGCCGCCTCCGTAGCGCCGTCGCAGCCCCGTCACTTCGATCACGTGCTCAGTCATGACTCCAGCTTCGCGGCGCCCGGAGCCCGGCGGCAGTGCACCGTGTCATGAGCTCCTATGACATATGTCAGAGCGCACGGCGGTGGGGCGCCGCCCGGGCCCGGCGGCGAGCCGTGGCGGGCATGCGGGAACGACGAAGGCCCGGTCCGTGAGGACCGGGCCTTCGTCGCTGAGCGGACGACCAGGTTCGAACTGGCGACCTCAACCTTGGCAAGGTTGCGCTCTACCAACTGAGCTACGTCCGCGCGCCCTCGCGAGGTGCGAGGACTCGACGGTCTGTGCGACCGGGCGCCGACGTCCCGCCCCCGAAGGGGCGGGACCGGCGAACCGGAGCGGGCGACAGGAATTGCACACTGCGCCTCCCCTTTGGAAAAGGGGCGCTCTACTACTGAGCTACGCCCGCAGGGAATCCACCGAGATGGAAACCGAGTGGTGGTCTGTGCGACCGGGATCGACGGAGAGCTCCCTGAGAAGCAATCCGGCGAACCGGAGCGGGCGACAGGAATTGCACACTGCGCCTCCCCTTTGGAAAAGGGGCGCTCTACTACTGAGCTACGCCCGCACGACCCCGGGTGGCTCGGAATTTCTTCCTTGCCCCTCGCGGCGTGTTCCAGACTCTAGCCGATCACCCGGGGTGGATGGCAAGTCGAGCCCGCTCAGGGGCTGTCGGGCTCGCGCGGCCCCGTCTGCCGGGCGGTCGCGGCGCGTTGGGCCGGACCCTTTCGGCGGGTGCGCGCCGGGGTGCGCCGGGCCCCGCCACGCCCCGGCCGAGGGGCGCCGGCCGTCCTTCCGGTCGGCGCGCGCCCGGCCGCGGACACGAGGACGCCCCGGCGCCGCGGCAGTGGTGTGCCACCGGCCGTGGGCCGTCGGGGGCACACCGCCGACTGCGGTGCCGGGGCGCCGTCGCCGCGTCAGTGGGCGGCGTTGAAGGCGTCGTAGACCTTCTTGGGGATGCGCCCACGTGCGGGGACGTCCATCCCGTTGGAGTCGGCCCAGGCGCGCACCGCGCGCGGCGAGGGGTCCACCGCGGTGTGCCGGTAGGACTTGCCGGACCGCGTCTGCTTGCGGCCGGCCGCGACGAACGGTTCCAGCACGGCGCGCAGGCGCTCGGCGTTCTCGGCGTTGAGGTCGATCTCGTAGGACCGGCCGTCGAGGCCGAAGGCGACCGTCTCGGCGGCCGCGCCCCCGTCGATGTCGTCGGAAAGTGTGACCACTACCTGCTGTGCCACGTGCACCGGTCCTTTCGGCTGCTCCGCGTCGCCCGCACGCGGCCGCCGGGACTGCCCGGCCGTCACGCGCAAGCGGCGGACATAAACATTCTTCGCTGCTCGTGCCCGGTGCTCCTCGGAGGACTCCGGCGCTATTTCGGGCCCGTTGCGCGGTACCTGGGGAATATCGCCGAGCCGTGCCGTCCACCGAGTTGTCCGGGCTACCTTCCTTTTACCATTATCGACCGTCGGAACGGCGTTCCGATACCCGACCGTGACCCGGTGCCCCACATATCTACCCGGGTAGATTTTCATCCCGGGTACGCTGAGCGAAGCAGCGTCAAGCACCAACACCACCGGGAGTACCTGTGGCTCGCGTCGTAGTCGACGTCATGCTCAAGCCGGAGATCCTCGACCCCCAGGGCCAGGCGGTGCAGCGCGCGCTGCCGCGGCTCGGCTTCGACGGGATCACCGATGTGCGGCAGGGCAAGCGTTTCGAACTGGAAGTGGAGGGCCCGGTCGATGATGCCGCGCTCGCCCGTATCCGTGAGATGGCGGAGAGTTTTCTCGCCAACACCGTGATCGAGGACTTCACCGTCCGCGTGGAGGAGTCCGCCGAAGGCACCACCGCCGGAGCCGCTTCGTGACCACCCGCATCGGAGTGGTCACCTTTCCGGGATCGCTCGACGATCACGACGCCCGCCGCGCGGTCCGGCTGGCCGGCGGCGAGCCCGTCGCCCTGTGGCACCGCGACCGCGACCTGAAGCAGGTCGACGCGGTCGTGCTCCCCGGCGGGTTCTCGTACGGCGACTACCTGCGCTGCGGCGCCATCGCCCGGTTCTCGCCGGTGATGGAGTCCGTGGTGGAGCAGGCGCGCGGCGGCATGCCGGTCCTCGGGATCTGCAACGGCTTCCAGGTGCTGTGCGAGTCGCACCTGCTGCCCGGCGCGCTGACCCGCAACGACCACCTGCACTTCATCTGCCGCGACCAGCGGCTGAAGGTCGAGAACGCCGGCACCGCCTGGACCTCCGACTACGCCGAGGGCCAGGAGATCACCGTTCCGCTGAAGAACGGCGAGGGCGGTTTCGTCGCCGACGAGCGCACCCTCGACGAGCTGGAGGCGGAGGGCCGGGTCGTCTTCCGCTACCTCGGCTCCAACCCCAACGGTTCCCGCCGCGACATCGCCGGCATCACCAACGCGGCCGGCAACGTCGTCGGCCTGATGCCGCATCCCGAGCACGCCGTGGAGCCGCTGACCGGCCCGACCACGGACGGCCTCGGGTTCTTCACCTCCGTTCTGAAGAAGCTGGTTCAGGCATGAGCGTCGACACCACCGAGCACGCCGCGAAGACCCCGGACGTCGAGCAGCCGTGGGCCGAACTCGGCCTGAAGGAAGACGAGTACGCGCGCATCCGCGAGATCCTCGGCCGCCGCCCGACCGGCGCCGAACTCGCCATGTACTCCGTCATGTGGTCCGAGCACTGCTCGTACAAGTCGAGCAAGGTGCACCTGCGCCAGTTCGGCGAGAAGGCCCCGGAGAACGACGCCATGCTCGTCGGTATCGGCGAGAACGCCGGCGTCGTCGACATCGGCCAGGGCTACGCGGTCACCTTCAAGGTCGAGTCGCACAACCACCCCTCGTACATCGAGCCCTACCAGGGCGCGGCGACCGGCATCGGCGGCATCGTCCGCGACATCCTCGCCATGGGCGCCCGCCCGGTCGCGGTCATGGACCCGCTGCGCTTCGGCGCCGCCGATCACCCCGACACCCGCCGGGTGCTGCCCGGCGTCGTCGCGGGCATCGGCGGGTACGGCAACTGCCTGGGCCTGCCCAACATCGGCGGTGAGATCGTCTTCGATCCCTGCTACCAGGGCAACCCGCTGGTCAACGCCCTGTGCGTCGGCGTGATGAAGCACGAGGACATCCACCTCGCCAAGGCGTCCGGCACCGGCAACAAGGTCATCCTCTACGGCGCCCGCACCGGCGGCGACGGCATCGGCGGCGTCTCCGTGCTGGCCTCGGAGACCTTCGACGCCGAGGGCCCCTCGCGGCGCCCGGCCGTCCAGGTCGGCGACCCCTTCCAGGAGAAGCTCCTCATCGAGTGCACCCTGGAGGTCTTCGCCGAGGACCTCGTCGTCGGCATCCAGGACCTCGGCGGCGCCGGGCTCTCCTGCGCCACCTCCGAGCTGGCCTCGGCCGGCTCCGGCGGCATGCGGGTCGAGCTGGACACCGTTCCGCTGCGCGACGCGACGCTCTCGCCCGAGGAAATCCTCATGAGCGAGTCGCAGGAGCGCATGTGCGCGATCGTGACCCCGGAGAACACCGAGCGGTTCCTGGAGATCTGCGAGAAGTGGGACGTCATCGCCACCGTCATCGGTGAGGTGACCGAGGGCGACCGCCTGGAGATCTTCTGGCGCGGCGAGCAGATCGTCGACGTGATCCCGGGCACCGTCGCCCACGAGGGCCCCGTCTATGAGCGGCCGTTCGCCCGGCCCGACTGGCTGGACGCGCTCCAGGCCGACGACGCCGCCCGGCTGGCGCGGCCCGCGAACGCCGACGCGCTGCGCGAGCAGGTGCTGGCGCTGGTCTCCTCGCCCAACCAGGCGGCGAAGACCTGGGTCACCTCCCAGTACGACCGCTACGTCCTCGGCAACACCGTGCTGGCGCAGCCCGAGGACTCCGGCATGATCCGCGTCGACGAGGAGACCAACCTCGGCGTCGCGGTCGCCACCGACGGCAACGGCCGGTACGCCAAGCTCGACCCGTACACCGGCGCCCAGCTGGCGCTGGCCGAGGCGTACCGCAACGTCGCCGCCACCGGCGCGGTGCCGCTGGCCGTCACCGACTGCCTCAACTTCGGTTCGCCGGAGGACCCGGCGGTCATGTGGCAGTTCGCGGAGGCCTGCCGCGGCCTGGCCGACGGCTGCCAGACGCTCGGCACTCCGGTGACCGGCGGCAACGTCTCGCTGTACAACCAGACCGGCGAGCAGGCCATCCACCCCACCCCGGTGGTCGGCGTGCTCGGCGTCATCGACGACGTCACCCGCCGCACGCCGATGGCGTTCACGGAGGACGGCCAGCTGCTCTACCTCCTCGGCGACACCCGCGAGGAGTTCGGCGGCTCGGCGTGGTCCCAGGTGGTCCACGACCACCTGGGCGGTCTGCCGCCCCAGGTCGACCTGGAGCGCGAGCGGCTGCTCGGAGAGATCCTCGTCAACGCCTCGCGCGACGGCATGATCGACGCCGCGCACGACCTCTCCGACGGCGGGCTCGTCCAGGCCGTGGTGGAGTCCTGCCTCAAGGGCGGCAAGGGCGCCCGCCTGGTCGTCCCGGACGGCCTGTCGGCGTTCACCTTCCTCTTCTCGGAGTCGGCCGGCCGCGCGGTCGTCGCCGTCCCGCGCAGCGAGGAGGTGCGGTTCAACGACATGTGCGGTGCCCGCGGCCTGCCCGTGACCCGCATCGGCGTCGTCGACGGCGACGCCGTCGAGGTGCAGGGTGAGTTCACCCTGACGCTGGCCGAGCTGCGCGAGGCCAACGAGCGGACCTTGCCGGAGCTGTTCGGCTGAGGTCGGCCGCCGGCCGACCGCGCCCCGGCGCCCTCCGCATTGCCGCGTGCCGGATGTGCCCTGAACACGTGCTGTCTGGCGATGCGTTCGACCGGCGACCGGCGGGGCGACCGGCGGTAGGTTGGAGCGCTCCCGGGTGCTGTCGAGCGCTCCCACGACACCCGCGGCGCGCCACCTCCTTCGAATGAATCTCCCGGCGGAAGAGAATCATGCGCTACTTACGTGTTCGCGCCATTCCGGTTGCAGTGTGCCTCCTGGCCGGTTTGCTGCTCGGCATAGCAGGTCCCCTGGCCGGGAAATGGGACGACCCCGTCGCGGTGGCCTTGCACCTGGTACTTTCCGGCGGTTGGTCCTGGGCAGGCTACGCGTTCCTGGTGGGCTACTTCAGCCGATCCAAGACCGAGTCGGCGCTGCTGTCCTCCTGCGGCCTGACCATCGGCGTGATCGCCTACTACCTGTACAAGCACATCAGTCCCCTCGTTCCCGTAGGGATGGAATACGCTGCCTCCGGCGGGGGGATCTCTTCGGTGATCATCATCTGGGGAGCGATGGCTTTCCTGCTGGGTGCGCCCGTGGGACTCCTGGGGTACCTGGCGCGCACGCCTGGCGTCCGCGGGCTGGCCTTCCGCCTGGTCGTCCCGTTCGTGGCCTTCTACGAGACCTCCATGCGGCTGGCTGTGGAGGCGGAACGGCAAGGTCCGATGGTGGGGGCGACGTGGCAGCTGATCCGGGTCGTCGCCGTCGCCGCTGCGTTTGCTCTCGTGGTTCACGCGGCGCGGAGCTGGTGGCAGGCCCGGCGTGCCCGTTCGTGGAGGCCGAGTGTCCACGTGGGTGAATCCACCGTGCCCATTTCGCACGTCCGGTCCGGTGCGATGACTGAAAGCCGGAGTGAACACGCGTAGGTCGACGCCGGGCTGCTCCGGTCTCCCGCCACATGAGATGCATTCTGGGCGCCCCTCTGGTGTCCCGCCGCGGTGGGCAATTCGGAGCGGTCATTCGCTGTCAGCTCGATCATGACGGTCGATCACGGGGCTTTCGTCTCCGGTGCGACAGAGGTCTGGGTTGGCTCCCGATGCTTTGACCTACTGCTGGAGTTTCGCTGGTCGTGCTGTCGAGGTCACCGTTCTCGGCGGCGCGAGGGTGGTGCACCGGTGTCCTTCGCGCTGCTGTATGCCCGGATGCGCCCGTGTAATCAACTCGTCTGCCCAGTAACGGAGTTGGGCCGCTGCTTGCGCTGGGAGGGCTCCCATTCGGTACAGCGCGGTGACCTCCCGCAGTGGATCGGACACGGAGCGCTGAGAGCCCTCCTAGGCTGACGGTCACCCCGCTGAGGGGACCACCGTCGTCATCGGGAGGGGACCGTCATGGCATCGCGAGAGCCGTACGCCGAGGAACTCCGCGCCCACCGGGAGCGCGCCGGCCTCACGCAGATCGAGTTAGGTGACCGGCTGCGGGTCCACGCGACGCTGGTCACTCACTGGGAGGCCGGGCGTCGCAAGCCGTGCCCGCAGGATGCCGAACGCCTCGACGAGATCTTCGACACCGGCGGGACCTTCCGCCGGTTCCTCAAGCGTCGGCCGTTCGCCGAGTACTTCGAGCGGGTCGCCTTGGCCGAGCAGGGAGCGAAGCGCATCGAGGAGTTCGCTCCCGCGCTCGTACCCGGGCTGTTGCAGACCGAGGCGTACGCCCGCGTCGTCTTTCGGACCTCTCGTTTCTCCTGGCGAGAGGAGGAGTTCGAAGAGCAGATCACCAACCGCATGGCGAGACAGCGGCTGTTGGGGAAGGAGCTGCCGGAGGCGTGGTTCATCCTCTCCGAGGCAGTGCTGCGGATCGTCGTCGGCAACCCTGCCCTGATGGCAGCCCAACTGGCGCACATCGCGGCGCTGGTGCGGCGGCACCGTGTCACGGTCCAAGTGGTTCCGTTCAGCCACGGCTCTCACGCCGCCATGGCATCCATGGTCACGGTTCTCAAGTTTCAGGACCAACCGGATCTCGCCTACGAAGAAGGCGCATGCACCGGGCGGGTGGCCGATGCCGATACGCCGGACCTGGTTCGGAAATGCCGTGACGCGTACGATCTGGCCAAAGCTGCGGCGCTGCCGCCGGCGGCGTCTCTGAGCCTGTTGGAATCCATCATGGAGGAGTACCGACGTCATGACGACTCCGTTCGACCCGAGCCGCGCATGCTGGCGCGCATCGAGCCACAGCAACGGTGACGGCGGTTCCTGCGTCGAGGTGGCGGATGGGGTGCCGGGGGTGCTGCCGGTGCGGGATTCCAAGGTTCCGGGCGGCCCCTTTCTAGTGATCCCGGCCGCTGCCTGGTCCGGCTTCGTCACCGCCGTCCGCGCCGAGGAAATCACCCGCCGCGCCGGCTGACGCGCGGCCGGAGCCACGGGCCGGGCGGGTTCAGTCCGGTGCGGCGACGCCGTGCACCTGGTCCAGCCGCAGCGGCGCGGGCGGCGGCAGCGGCGGGGCGCCCTCGGCACGGAAGCCCTGGAGCAGGTAGCCGACGAGCCGCCGCGTGGCCGCCAGCGCGACCTCCGGCGGCCCTGCGGCAACGCCGTGCTGTGCGAGGAAGAGCAGGCTGAGGTCCGAGAGGTCGAAGTCCGCGCGCAGCACGCCGGCCTGTCGGCAGCGGGACACCAGCTCCGCGAGCTGCGCCTCCGCGCGGTCCCGCTCCGCGTTGAAGTCCACGGCGCCGGGGAACCGGGTGTGGAACGCCGCCGCGCAACCGCGGTGGACCGCCAGGATGTCGGTCATCGTGTGGACGACGGTGCACAGCCCGCGCCACGGGTCGGGGTCGGTGACCGCCTCCTCGATCAGCTGGTGGCAGTGGTCGAGTTGCTGTCGGAACGCCTCGGTCACCAGCGCGGCGCGGGTGGGGAAGTGCCGGTAGAGCGTGGCGGGCCCGACCCCGGCGCGGCGGGCGACCGCTGTGAGCGGAGCGTCGATGCCCTGGGCGTCGAAGGCCTCGCGCGCGGCGGCGAGGATGCGTTCCCGGTTCCGGCGGGCGTCGGACCGGAGCCCGTCGCTCCCCTGTCGGTCGTTCCCCTGCCCCTCCTGCCCCTGCCTGTCGGCCGACGTACCTGTCCGGTCCGCCGTCGTGCCGTCCAGTGTCCGAGAGCGCTGATCAGCCATGACTCTCACTTTAACGAGAACGGAAGGTGTCGTCCGTTTCGCTGGTTAGCGTGGCGCAGCGGTCCCGTCGAGGGCCGTGCGCATCAGCCCCGGTCCGTGCCGACCGGTGCGGCGCCGCGAGACGGGACCGACCGTGACCGACATGGACGCAGTGCTCTTCGACCGCTACGGGCCGCCCGACGTGCTCCGCGTCGGACGGGTCGCCCGCCCGACCGCCGGGGCGGGTGAACTCCTCGTCCGGGTGCATGCGCTGGGGGTCAACGGCGGCGAACTCGCCGCGCGCTCCGGCCGCATCAGGCTGATGACCGGCCGCCGGTTCCCGCAGCGGCTCGGCATCGACCTCGTCGGAGAGGTGGTGGCGGTGGGCCCCGGGGTGGTCGGCAGGGAGCTCGGGGAGCGGGTCTGGGGAGTGCTCGGCCGCACCATGGCCTCCGCCGCCGCGTACGTGGCGGTCGCGGCGGACCGGACCGCGCCCGCGCCGGCCGCGCTCTCCGCGACGGAGAGTGCGTCGCTGGTCGCCGGGGCGACCACTTCTCTCACCGCGCTGAGCGCGAAGGCCGGGCTGCGCCCGGGGGAGCGGCTGCTGGTGCGCGGGGCGGCGGGCGGCGTCGGCAGCGTCGCCGTGCAGGTCGGCAAGCATCTCGGCGCCCGTGTCACCGCGCTGGCCAGTCAGGGCGCGCGGGAGTTCCTGACAGATCTCGGCGCCGACGAGGTCCTGGACCGGCGGAGCCACGGTCCCGCCGATCTGGGGGAGTTCGACGTCGTGCTGGACACCGTCGGTAGCGAGCACCGCGCGTTCCGGCGCCTGCTGGCGCCGGGCGGCCGCATGGTGGCGATCGCCCTCGACTACGCCAGGCTGCCCGCGGCGGTCGGCTACCTGCTGGCCTCCACCGTGCACGGGCGGCGCCGGGTCCGGTTCTTCAGCGGCGCCCCCGACACCGCGCTGCTGGCGCGGGCGGCGGAACTGGCCGAGCGGGGCGTGCTGCGGCCGGTGGTCGACACCGTCCACTCCCTCGCCGCCGTGGCCGACGCGCACCGCGCCCTGGAGGCGGGCGGCGTCCGCGGCAAGCACGTCCTCCGCGTCGCGTGACGTCCAGCGGGACGCGCCGCGCCACCACGGCC
>NZ_JAAVJC010000124.1 GCF_012033785.1 Streptomyces bohaiensis | reverse complement strand
GCGCCGCATGACGCGGCGGAGTGCGGCGGTGGCGTTGCCGCGCTGCCGGCCGGCGGTGACGCGGTAGACGATGTGCAGGTCGTCCGCGATGACGGTGGGGGCCCGCACCCCCGCCACCGGCCGCACCGCGCTCGGCGCGCCGCTGTGGGCCGCCGCCGGTGTGCTCGTCCTGCTGGGAACGCTCCTGCTGCCCGGCACCGCCGGTACGTGGGCCGTCGTGGCGGCCGCCGTCTGGTACGCGCTGTGCGCCGGCCGCGCCGTCGCCGCACCGCTGGACCACCGGCTGGACTGGCTGCTGCCGCCGCTCTTCCGGGTGGCCGAGTACAGCACGGTGCTGATCCTCGCGCTGCACGCCGAGAGCCCGGCCGCCCTCCCCGCGGCGTTCGGACTGGTCGCGATCTGCGCCTACCATCACTACGACACGGTGTACCGCCTGCGCGGCGGCGCCGGGGCCCCGCCGCGCGGCCTGGTGCTGGCCGCCGGCGGTCACGAGGGACGCACCCTGCTGGTGGTCCTCGCCGCCGCCCTCTGGCTCGACGGCTCCGGCTTCCCCGTCGCGCTCACGGTCCTGACCGGGGCGCTGACCATCCTGGTGCTGACCGAGAGCATCCGGTTCTGGGTCTCCTCCCAGGCCCCCGCCGTACACGACGAGACAGGAGAACCCACATGATCGGCCTCGTGCTGGCGGCCGGCGCCGGACGGCGTCTGCGTCCCTACACCGACACCCTCCCCAAGGCCCTGGTGCCGGTCGGCTCCCGGGACGACGAGAGCACCACCGTCCTGGACCTCACCCTCGGCAACTTCGCGGAGGTCGGCCTCACCGAGGTCGCCGTCGTCGTCGGCTACCGCAAGGAGGCGGTCTACGAGCGTCAGGCGGCGCTGGAGTCCCGCTACGGCGTGAAGCTGACGCTGATCGACAACGACAAGGCCGAGGAGTGGAACAACGCCTACTCCCTGTGGTGTGCCCGCGACGTGCTGACCGAGGGCGTGATCCTCGCCAACGGCGACACCGTCCACCCGGTCTCCGTGGAGCACGCGCTGCTCGCCGCCCGGGGGGAGGGCCGCCGGATCATCCTCGCGCTGGACACCGTCAAGAACCTCGCCGACGAGGAGATGAAGGTGATCACCGAGCCCGGCCGGGGCGTCCGCCGCATCACCAAGCTCATGGACCCGGCGCAGGCCACCGGCGAGTACATCGGCGTCACCCTCATCGAGGGCAGCGCCGCCGCCGACCTCGCCGACGCGCTGCGCACCACCTTCGAGCGGGACCCGGACCTCTACTACGAGGACGGCTACCAGGAGCTGGTCGACCGGGGCGTCACCATCGACACCACCCCCATCGGCGACGTGCCCTGGGTCGAGATCGACAACCACGACGACCTCGCCCGCGGCCGGGGGATCGCATGCCGCTACTGACCAGGCTGATCCCGTCCCCGGTGTCGGTGGACATCCGGGCGGGCGCCCTGGACGACCTGGCGGGGCTGCTGGCCGACCAGCGGATCGCCCCGACGGGCAAGCTGGCCTTCGCCATCAGCGAGGGGTCGGGACGGGCGCTGCGCGACCGGCTCTGCGACGCGATGCCCGGAGCCGACTGGTTCGAGGTCGGCGGCGGCACCCTCGACGACGCCGTCCGCCTGGCCGGCGAGGTCAAGGCGGGTCGGTACGACGCCCTCGTCGGCCTCGGCGGCGGCAAGATCATCGACTGTGCCAAGTTCGCCGCGGCACGGGTCGGGCTGCCGCTGGTGGCGGTGGCGACCAACCTGTCCCACGACGGGTTGTGCTCTCCGATCGCGACCCTCGACAACGACGCGGGGCGCGGCTCCTACGGCGTTCCCACCCCCATCGCGGTCGTCATCGACCTCGACGTGATCCGGCAGGCCCCCGCGCGCTTCGTGCGCTCGGGGGTCGGGGACGCGATCTCCAACATCTCCGCCGTCGCCGACTGGGAGCTCTCCCACAAGGTCACCGGCGAACCGATCGACGGGCTCGCCGCCGCCATGGCCCGCCAAGCGGGCGAGGCCGTGCTCCGGCACCCCGGCGGGTGCGAGGACGACTCCTTCCTCACCGTGCTGGCGGAGGGGCTGGTCCTCACCGGCATCGCCATGTCCATCGCCGGCGACAGCCGCCCGGCCTCCGGCGCCTGCCACGAGATCAACCACGCCTTCGACCTGCTCTTCCCCCGCCGCCGCGCCCCCCACGGCGAGCAGTGCGGCCTCGGCGCCGCGTTCGCCACCCATCTGCGGGGGGCCACCGAGCAGGCGGCACTCATGGTGGAGACGCTGCGGCGGCACCGGCTGCCGGTCCTCCCCGGGGACATCGGCTTCAGCGGCGAGGAGTTCGTCCAGGTCCTGGAGTTCGCGCCGCGCACCCGGCCGGGGCGCTTCACCATCCTGGAACACCTCCAGCTGTCCACCGACGAGATCAGGGACGCGTACGCGCACTATGTCAAAACCTTCGGTAGCTGAACTCCGCCCCGTCGTCCACCCCGAGGGGATCAAGGACCGCCGCAGCGGGGAGCACTGGGCGGGCCGGCTCTACATGCGCGAGATCTCGCTGCGCTGGACGAGACACCTGGTCGGCAGCCGGATCACCCCGAACCAGCTGACCTACCTGATGGTGGTGGCCGGAGTCGCGGCCGGCGCCGCCCTGCTGATCCCCGGCATCGCCGGCGCGGTGCTGGCGGCCCTGCTGATCCAGCTCTACCTGCTGCTGGACTGCGTGGACGGCGAGGTGGCCCGCTGGCGCAAGCAGACCTCGGTGACCGGGGTCTACCTCGACCGGGTCGGCCACTACCTGGCCGAGGCGGCGCTGCTGGTCGGGTTCGGAGTGCGGGCCGCCGACGTGTTCGCGCTGGAGGGCGCCGCCGCGAACTGGCTCTGGGCGTTCCTGGGCACCCTCGCCGCGCTGGGCGCGATCCTGATCAAGGCCGAGACCGACCTGGTCGACGTGGCACGGCTGCGCAGCGGTATGACGGCGGTGCAGGAGTCGGCGGCGACCCCGCGCTCCTCGGGCCTGGCGGTGGCCCGCCGTGCCGCCGCTGCGCTCAAGTTCCACCGGCTGGTGGGCGGGGTCGAGGCGTCGCTGTTCATCCTCGCCGTCGCCGTCGCCGACCTGATCGCCGGCGGCCTCTTCTTCACCCGCCTCGGCGTCGCGGTGCTCGCCGCGATCGCCGTCCTGCAGACCCTGCTGCACCTGGTCTCCATCCTCGCCTCCAGCAGGCTGCGGTGACGGGGGACCCGGCGGCGGGCGGGCGCGGCCGCACCGGCCTCTCCCTGGGCGCCGTGATCATCACCATGGGCAACCGGCCCGAGGAGCTGAAGCGGCTGCTCGACTCGGTCGCGGCCCAGGCCGGCGACCCGGTGCAGGTCGTCGTGGTGGGGAACGGCGCGGCACTCCCGGACCTCCCCGAGGGCGTCCGGACCATGGAGCTGCCGGAGAACCTGGGCATCCCGGGCGGCCGCAACGCCGGTATCGAGGCGTTCGGCCCCGGCGGCACCGACGTCGACGTCCTGCTCTTCCTGGACGACGACGGCGACCTCCCGGGCCGCGACGTGGGCGAACTGGTGCGCGAGGCGTTCGCCGCGGACGACCGGCTCGGCATCGTCTCGTTCCGGATCGCGGACCCGGAGACGGGCGCCACCCAGCGGCGGCACGTGCCGCGGCTGCGCGCCTCGGACCCGATGCGCTCCTCGCCGGTCACCACCTTCCTCGGCGGCGCCAACGCGGTGCGCACCGCGGTCTTCGCCGAGGTCGGCGGGTTGCCGGACAGCTTCTTCTACGCGCACGAGGAGACCGACCTCGCCTGGCGTGCGCTGGACGCCGGGTGGGGGATCGAGTACCGGGCCGACCTGGTGCTGCACCACCCGACGACCTCGCCCGCGCGGCACGCGCTCTACCACCGGCTGGTGGCCCGCAACCGGGTCTGGCTGGCCCGGCGCAACCTGCCGCTCCCGCTGATCCCGCTGTACCTGGGGACCTGGCTGCTGCTCACCCTGCTCAGGCGTCCCTCGGGCTCCGCGCTGCGTGCCTGGGCAGGCGGTTTCGTCGAGGGATGGCGGACCCCCTGCGGTCCCCGGCGCCCGATGCGGTGGCGTACCGTGTGGCGCCTGACCCGGCTGGGCCGCCCTCCGGTCATCTGAGAAGCTCCTACCTGAGATCATTCACGAGCGAACAGCGGACCGGGCGCCGAACACGCGTCCGGTCCGTCCGCGGCTCTCCACAGCTGGCCCGCGAGACGAAAGTGTCGATGTGAGCGAGACAACGCACGAGCGTGCGACCTCCGCCGCCCCACCCCCGCCCGGGGAGAACCTCAGCGCCGCCGAGCTCGCGGCCCGCCACGGGCTGGCGGTGAGTGGGGCCAGGCCGTCGCTCCCCGCTTACGTGCGGCAACTATGGGGGCGCAGGCACTTCATCCTGTCGTTCTCGCAGGCGAAGCTGACGGCGCAGTACAGCCAGGCCAAGATGGGCCAGGTCTGGCAGGTGCTGACGCCGCTGCTCAACGCCGCGGTCTACCTGCTGATCTTCGGGATCCTGCTGCGCGGTCGCGGTGGCATGGACATGCCGGAGTACATCCCGTTCCTGGTCATCGGGGTCTTCCTCTTCACCTTCACCCAGCAGTCGGTGATGGCCGGCGTGAAGTCGATCCCCGGCAACATCGGCCTGGTGCGGGCGCTGCACTTCCCCCGGGCCTCGCTCCCCATCTCCTTCGTGCTCCAGCAGCTCCAGCAGCTGCTCTTCTCCACCGTCGTCATCCTGGTCGTCCTGATCGGCTTCGGCCACTACCCGTCCTGGACCTGGCTGCTGGTCGTCCCGACCCTGCTGCTCCAGCTGGTCTTCAACTCCGGCCTGGCGCTGGTATTCGCCCGCTGGGGCGCGGCCGTGCCCGACCTGGCCCAGCTGATGCCGTTCGTGCTGCGGACCGCGATGTACGGCTCCGGCGTGCTCTTCCCCATCGGCCACATCCTCGCCGACCGGGACTGGCCCGGCTGGATCGCCGACGTGGCGCTGGCCAACCCCATCTCCGTCTACATGGAGCTGTTCCGGCACGCCACCATCACCGACGGCACCCACCACGGCGGCCTCGCCGGCTACTTCTGGCTGCTGGCCGTCGGCTACGCGCTGCTCGCGTTCGCCGCCGGATTCGTGTACTTCTGGAAGGCGGAGGAGAGGTACGGCCGTGGCTGACAACACCACCGACACCGCAGCGGGCACCCTGGCGGCGGGGGAGCGGGTCCCCACCGTCATCGCGGACGACCTGCACATCGTCTACCGCGTCACCGCCGGCCGGCAGCGCGGCAACGCCACCGCCGCACTCCGCCGCGTCATGCGGCGCGAGCCCTCGGGGCGCGTGCGGGAGGTCCACGCCGTGCGCGGCGTCAGCTTCACCGCCCACCGCGGCGAGGCGATCGGACTCATCGGCTCCAACGGCTCCGGCAAGTCGACGCTGCTGCGGGCCATCGCCGGCCTGCTGCCCCCGGAGAGCGGCAAGGTCTACACCGACGGACAGCCCTCGCTCCTCGGCGTCAACGCGGCACTGATGAACGACCTCACCGGTGAGCGGAACGTCATACTCGGCGGCCTCGCGATGGGCATGAGCCGGGAGCAGATCCGCGAGCGCTACCAGGGAATCGTCGACTTCTCCGGCATCAACGAGAAGGGCGACTTCATCAGCCTGCCGATGCGCACCTACTCCTCCGGGATGGCGGCGCGGCTCCGGTTCTCCATCGCCGCCGCCAAGGACCACGACGTGCTCATGATCGACGAGGCGCTCGCCACCGGCGATAAGAAGTTCCAGAAGCGCTCCGAGGCCCGCATCAGGGAACTCCGCAAGGAGGCCGGCACCGTCTTCCTGGTCAGCCACCGCAACCGCTCCATCCGCGACACCTGCGACCGGGTGCTCTGGCTGGAGAAGGGCGAACTGGTCATGGACGGACCCACCGACGAGGTACTCAAGGCCTACGAGGCCGAGACCGCCTCCTGACACCGGCCGTACCCTCCCGCGCCCGGGCCCGACCCCGGGCGCGGAAGGGCGTGTCCGAGGGGATCGGCGTCCCGACAAGGTAGAAATGACGGTATGACGACCACCGCCGCCGACCCCGGTCACCAGCAGGTCTCCGCGACGCTGGCCAAGGCCGCCCGCGAGAACTTCCCCGTGGCGCCCCGCTTCCTGCCCGCGGCCTGGCGCGAGGACCTCATGGCCGTCTACGGCTACGCCCGGCTGGTGGACGACGCCGGCGACGGCGATCTCGCCCCCGGCGGCGCCGACGCCGTCCTGCTCGGTCTGGACGCCGGCGACGGCGAGAGCCCCACCGCGCTGCTGGACGCCCTCCAGGCCGACCTGGAGCGGGTGTTCACCCCCGGCGCCGAGGCACCCCGGCACCCCCTGGTGCGTGGCCTCCTCCCCACCGTCCGACGCACCGGCCTCACCGCGCAGCCCTTCCTCGACCTCATCGAGGCCAACCGGGTCGACCAGCGCGTCGGCCGGTACGCGGACCGCGAGCAGCTGCTGGCGTACTGCGAACTCTCCGCCAACCCCGTGGGGCGGCTCGTCCTCGGGGTCACCGGCACCACCACCCCCGAGCGCGTCCGGCGCTCCGACGCGATCTGCACCGCGCTGCAGCTCATCGAGCACCTCCAGGACGTCGCCGAGGACCTCGCACGCGACCGGATCTACCTGCCCGCGACCGAGATGCGCCGCTTCCACGTCACCGAGCGTGACCTCGCCGCGCCCACCGCCGGTGCCGCGCTGCGGGCCCTGGTCGCCTCCGAGGCGGATCGGGCACGTAGGCTGCTGGACGACGGCGCCCCGCTCGTCGGCAGCGTCCAGGGCAGGCTCCGGATGCTGCTCGCCGGGTTCGTGGGCGGCGGGAGAGCGGCGCTGGCGGCCATCACCGACGCCCGGTACGACGTTCTCGCCGGCACGCCCCGGCCCACCAGAACCGGTCTGCTCCGCGCGGCGGGGACCACCATGCGACGAGGAATGTGAGCTGTCCACCGTGACGACGAGCCCCCCGCTCTCTCCTTCCCTGACGGCCGCCTACCGCTACTGCGAGATCGTCACCGGCCAGCAGGCGCGCAACTTCGCCTACGGCATCAGGCTGCTGCCCGCCGCCGAACGCCGGGCCATGTCCGCGCTCTACGCCTTCTCCCGGCGCGTCGACGACATCGGCGACGGCTCCCTGGACGACGCCGTCAAGGAGTCCCGTCTCAAGGAGACCCGCGACCTCCTGCGGCAGATCCGCGCCGGCGAGATCGCCGACGACGCGACCGACCCGGTCGCGGTGGCGCTCGCCGACGCCGCCGACCGGTTCCCGATCCCGCTCGACGGCCTCGACGAACTCATCGACGGCGTGCTGATGGACGTCCACGGCCGGAGCTACGAGACCTGGGAGGAGCTCCGCGACTACTGCCGCTGCGTCGCCGGTGCCGTCGGACGGCTCTCCCTCGGTGTCTTCGGCACCGTCCCGGGCGCCCCCGGCGCCGAGCGCGCCCCGCAGTTCGCCGACACCCTCGGCCTCGCGCTGCAACTCACCAACATCCTGCGCGACCTGCGGGAGGACGCCGCCGAGGGGCGGAGTTACCTGCCCGCCGAGGACCTGCGGGCCTACGGTTGCACCGACGGTTTCAACCGTTCGCAGCCCCAGCCCGGCGCCGACTTCGACGGCCTCGTCCGCTTCCAGGTGCACCGAGCCCGGCGGCTGTTCGCCGACGGCTACCGGCTGCTGCCGATGCTCGACCGGCGCTCCGGCGCCTGTGTCGCCGCCATGGCCGGCATCTACCACCGCCTGCTCGACCACATCGCCGCCGACCCCGCCGCCGTCCTGCGCGGCCGGGTCTCCCTGCCCGCCCCGCAGAAGGCCCTGGTCGCGGTCCGCGGGCTGGCCGGTCTCGACGCCCGCCGCGCGGTCCGGAAGCGCCCGTGACCCGTACCGCCCTCGTCATCGGCGGCGGCCTGGCCGGGACCACCGCCGCCCTCGACCTCGCCGACCGCGGCTGGCGCGTTACGCTCGCCGAGACCCGTCCCCGACTCGGCGGACTCGCCTTCTCGTTCCGCCGGGCCTCCGCCGTCGGCGACCTCACCGTCGACAACGGCCAGCACGTCTACCTGCGGTGCTGCACCGCCTACCGCGGTTTCCTGGACCGCATCGGCGGCAGTGGGCTGGCCCCCCTCCAGCGCCGGCTGGACGTCCCCGTCCTCGACGCCGACACCGGCCGCGCCGGACGGCTCACCCGCACGGCGCTGCCCGTCCCGCTGCACCTGTCGGCCGCGCTCGCCCGCTACCCGCACCTCTCCGCCGTGCAGCGGCTGCGGGCCGCCCGCGCCGCGTGGTCGCTGCGGACGCTGGACCCCGCCGACCCCGCGCTCGACACCCGCTCCTTCGGTGACTGGCTCCACGAGCAGGGCCAGGACCCGCGCAGCGCGGCCGCGCTCTGGGACCTGGTCGGCGTCGCCACCCTCAACGCGCGCGCCGACGACGTCTCCCTCGCGCTGGCGGTCACGGTCTTCCGGACCGGGCTGCTCACCACCCCCGGGGGCGCCGACATCGGGTTGCCCGCCGTGCCGCTGGGGGAGCTGCACTCCACCCTCGCCGGGCGCGCCCTGGCGGACGCCGGCGTCACCGTGCTGCTGCGCGCCCGCGCCCGCCGCGTGGCCCGCCCCGCCGGGCGGACCGGCGGTTGGACCACCACCCTGGACCGCGGCGGTGACCCCGCCGACCTCACCACCGACGCCGTCGTGCTGGCCGTGCCGCAGGGGCAGACGCACGCCCTGCTGCCGACCGGCGCCCTCCAGGCGCCCGACCGCCTGCTGCGGCTCGCGGACTCGCCCATCCTCAACGTGCACGTCGTCTACGACCGGCCGGTGCTGCGCCGCCCGTTCCTCGCCGCGCTGGGCAGCCCGGTGCAGTGGGTGTTCGACCGCACCCCCCACTCGGGCCTCGCCGACCTGCCCGGCGGCGCCAACTCCCAGTACCTCGCGCTGTCCCAGTCGGCCGCCACCGACGAGATCGACCTGCCCGCGGCGGAACTGCGCCGCCGCTACCTTCCCGAGCTGGAACGGCTGCTGCCCGCCGCCCGCACCGCGGCCGTCCGGGACTTCTTCGTCACCAGGGAGCGCACCGCGACTTTCGCACCCGCCCCCGGTACCGCCCGGCTCCGCCCGGGCACCACCACCCGGGCGCCCGGCCTCTACCTGGCCGGCGCGTGGACCGACACCGGCTGGCCCGCGACCATGGAAGGCGCGGTCCGCAGCGGCCACGCCGCCGCCCGCGCCGCCGCCGCTGCCCCCGCGCACACCCCCGGCCCCACCCCGATCGCCCAGCGCGAGGAGCATCCGTGAACGCCCCCCTTCCCGACCCCGACGCCGTGGCGGCCCTGCTGGAACGCGGCCGCTCACTCGCCGCCCCCGCGCTGCGCGCCGCCGTCGGACGGCTGGCGTCCCCCATGGACACCGTCGCCGCCTACCACTTCGGCTGGATCGACGAGGACGGCCGCCCCGCCGACGGCGACGGCGGCAAGGCCGTCCGACCCGCCCTCGCGGTGGTCTCGGCGGAGGTGGCCGGCGCGCGGCCCGAGGCCGGCGTGCCCGGTGCCGTCGCCGTCGAACTGGTCCACAACTTCTCGCTGCTCCACGACGACCTCATGGACGGCGACGAGCAGCGCCGGCACCGCGACACCGTCTGGAAGGTGCACGGCCCGGCGCAGGCCATCCTCGTCGGGGACGCCCTCTTCGCACTCGCCGGCGAGATCCTGCTGGCCGAGGGCGGGCCGCACGCCGCAGCCGCCGCACGCCGCCTCGCCGTCGCCGCCCGGAAGCTGATCGACGGCCAGGCGCAGGACATCGGCTTCGAGCACCGCGAGACGGTCGGCGTCGCGGAGTGCCTGGAGATGGCGGGCAACAAGACCGGTGCCCTCATCGCCTGCGCCGCCTCCGTCGGCGCCGTCCTCGGCGGCGCCGACGAGGCCACCGCCGACGCGCTCGACCGCTACGGACACCACCTCGGCCTCGCCTTCCAGGCAGTGGACGACATCCTCGGGATCTGGGGCGACTCCCGGTCCACCGGCAAGCAGACCTGGAGCGACCTGCGGCAGCGCAAGAAGTCGCTGCCGGTCGTCGCCGCGCTGGCAGCCGACAACCCCGCCGCGCAGCGGCTCACCGGGCTGCTGACCGCGGACGCCAAGAAGTCCCCGGAGGAGTTCGAAGACTTCGACGAGGCCGAGTTCGCCGAGCGCGCCGCACTGATCGAGGAGGCCGGCGGCCGGCAGTGGACCGCGGACGAGGCGCGGCGGCAGCACGACACCGCGGTCGCCGCGATCGACGGGCTGACCATGCCGGACCACACCCGCGAGCAGCTGCTCGCGCTCGCCGACTTCATCGTCGTCCGCGAGCACTGACTCGCGCGGCCCCGAGGGGCGCGGCGTGCGACCGCCGCGCCCCTCGGCGCCGGGTCGCTCGGTGGCTACCCGGTCAGCAGTGCCTCGGCCAACGCGTCGCGCTCCGCGGCGGAGAGGCCGAGAGCCCCGGTGACGTAGCGGTCCAACGAGCCCCACCCGGCGTCGATCTCCTCCCACGCCGCCCGGAGGTACGCCCCACGGGCGTCGAAGAGCGGCGCCAGCAGGGCGTCGACCTCGGGCGACATGCCCTCCGCCGCGTCGGTCGCACGGGCGACCGGGTACCGGCGGTGCGGTGCGCCCGAGAGCAGGTAGTCGTCCTCGACCGCGCCGGGTTCCACGCCCGCCACCAGCAGCGCCAGGGCCACCGTCAGCCCCGCCCGGTCCTTCCCCGCGGAGCAGTGCACCAGGGCGGGTGCGCCCGAGGCCAGTCCGCGCAGCACGGCTCCCAGCTCGGCGGCCCGCTCCCGGACGACCTCGCGGTACGTCCGGGCCATCAGCGCCGCGGCCCGGCCCTCGCCGAAGGCGGCGTGCAGCCGCGGCAGGTCGCCCCGCCGGACCAGCGTCCAGAACTCCGCGCCGTCGCGGTCCCCGGTGAGCGGCACGTGCCGGCTCCGCACACCGGGCAGGGCGACGTCGAGCCCCTCCAGGGCGCGGTCGGCGTCGTTCCGCAGGTCGAACACGGTCCGCAGGCCCAGTCCGGCCAGGAACGCCCGGTCCTGCTCGGTCGCCCGGGCCAGGTGCCCGCTGCGGAAGAGCCGTCCGGGCCGCACCCGGCGGCCGTCCCGGGCGGGGAGCCCGGCCAGGTCGCGGAAGTTGCGCACCCCCGTGAGCACGGGTTCCACCGACTGCTGCTGCGTCACATGCACCTCCGGGCACCGGGCCGCCGCCGGGCGCGGCGGCGCGTCGCGGACGACCCTACGGCACCCGTCACGCCCCGCCAGGGCGCCGACGGCGGTCGGGGCGCGAGCCCGGCGCACCCCGGCGGACGTGCCGGGGCGGGCGGTCGTCGAGGCTGTCACCATGGGCGGATGGACACCGGCTCCCAGGACCAGGAGCTCTTCCCGCGCGGCCCTGCCGTGGTCGCGCCGGGCGCCGTCCACCTGCCCGTCCACCTGGCCGCGGAACGCCAGAGCGAGCTGCTGGCCGCCTGCCGCCGCTGGGCGCTGCCGCCCGCCGGGCTGCGGACCGTGCGCGTCCGGGGCGGGGTGATGTCGGTGCGCCAGGTCGGCCTCGGGCTGCACTGGTACCCCTATGCCTACGCCCGTACCGCCGTGGACGGCGACGGCGCCCCGGTCAAGCCGTTCCCGGAGTGGTTGGGGGAGTGGGCCCGGGCCGCGGTGCGGGCCGCGACGGAGGTAGCCGCAGCAGCCGGCGGGGCCGGGTTCGGCGCCGATCCGGCGCCGGGGGAGTACGACGTGGCGCTGGTCAACTTCTACCCCGAGGGCGCCCGGATGGGTATGCACCGTGACCTGGAGGAGCGCTCGCCGGCCCCGGTCGTCTCGTTCAGCCTCGGCGACGCCTGCGTGTTCCGCTTCGGCAACACCGAGAGCCGGGGCCGGCCGTGGCGCGACACCGAGCTGCGCAGCGGCGACGCGTTCGTCTTCGGCGGCCCGGCACGGCTCGCCTACCACGCGGTGCCGCGGACCCGGCCGGGCACCGCGCCCCGCGCGCTCGGGCTGACCGGCCGGGTCAACGTCACGGTCCGCGTATCGGGCCTCGACCTGGCGAACGAACGCGAGGGCGGTGCCACCGCGGAACAGCGTCCCCGTTGCCCGTAGCCGACCCGTCCGGGTGAGTCGGTCGAATGCCTGTGTGGCGCCCCGGCAGCACGCTGTCCACTCGGCGCCGCTGGTTCACCCGATAGGAGCTGGCGAGGGGTGGCGAATGCCGAAAGCGGCCCCCTCGCGCCCGTCCCGGCCGGTTAGCGTGTCGACGCACGGAGATCACTCTTCGCAACGGAACACTTCCGCTCGGCTCACCGAGCGATGCCGAGACCGCACCGGGGACGGACGATGCCCGAACCGCACAGCCACGGCGCCGGACCCGGGCGGACCGCGCCGCCACCCGCTCCGGACGGACGCGCCGCCAGCCCCGCCCCGGGCACGGGCGGGCGCGCCCGCCGATCCGCGCCCCGCGGCGTCCCGGGCGCCAACGAGACCCGCCGCCTGCTCAACCTGGCGGTGTGGCCGCCCGTCGCGGTGGCCGCCGTCGCCGCCTTCGTCGTCGGCTACCTGCTCCGACCGCCGGCCGGCGTCGCCCTGACCCCCGGCGTGCCCTGGGCGGTCGTCGCCGGCGGACTGCTCCTGGTGGGTGCGGTGGTCTCCGGAGCGGCGGTCGCCGCAGGGGCCGAGGCCCGGGCCCGCAACGCCCGCGTCACCGCGCTGCGCCGCGAGAACGCGCGCGGAGCGGCCGACCTGACAGCCCTCGCGCTGCGGGTGGCGGCCGGTGAGGCCGTCCGCCCCCCGGGGCCGCGCGCCCCGGGCCCGGCCGCCGGGGACGGACTGCGGATACTCGGCGAGGAACTCGCCGTCGCCCGGCACGCCGCCCAGACCGCCCTGGCCGAGGCCTCCGCCGCCCGCCATCCCGAACCCGGGGGCAGCGAGGAGAAGCTGGAGGTCTTCGTCAACCTCGCCCGGCGCCTCCAGTCCCTGGTCCACCGGCAGATCGAGCACCTGGACGAACTGGAGCACGAGGTCGAGGACCCCGACCTGCTCAAGGGCCTGTTCCACGTGGACCATCTCGCCACGCGCATGCGCCGCCACGCGGAGAACCTGGCAGTGCTGGGAGGCGCCACCTCCCGCCGGCAGTGGAGCCGCCCCGTGGAGATGAGCGAGGTGCTGCGCTCCTCCATCGCCGAGGTCCAGCACTACTCCCGCGTGCGGCTGGTGCCGCCCATCGAGGGCCGCCTCCGCGGCCACGCGGTCGCCGACGTGATCCACCTGCTGGCCGAGCTGGTCGAGAACGCCACGGTGTTCTCCGCGCCGCAGACCCAGGTCGTCCTCCGCGCGCAGTACGTCACCGCCGGCCTGGCCGTCGAGGTCGAGGACCGGGGCCTCGGGCTCGCGCCGGACGTCCAGGACCGCATGAACGCCCTGCTGACCGGTGCCGAGCGGATGGATGTCGCCGCACTGGTGCAGGACGGCCGGATCGGCCTCCTGGTCGTCTCCGCCCTCGCGCAGCGCCACGACATCGTCGTGCAGCTGCAGAGCAACATCTACGGGGGCGTGCAGGCGGTCCTGGTGCTGCCGCACGCGCTCCTCGGCAACGAGGAGGACGAGCGGCCCACCGAGATCCTCAGCGCCTCCCCGGCCGCGGCGGGCGGCGGCCCGCCCCCGCCCGTCGGCCCGGTGCCACCGCCCCCGGCGCCCGCCGTGCCCCAGGCGGCGCATCCCGAGCAGGCGTCGCTCACCCCGACCGGTCGGGTGGAACTGCCCCGGCGGCGCTCCGCCGCGCGGCACGCCGCACCGGAGCCGGCCCAGCACCGGCCGGGAGC
>NZ_JAAVJC010000123.1 GCF_012033785.1 Streptomyces bohaiensis | reverse complement strand
CGCGTCCTGGCCGCTCCGACGGGTGCACGGCTCACCGCCCACGCCACGCGGCTCCCCCGCGCTCGCCGGGCGCGACCCGGGTCCGCGGCGGGTGACGGGTGGACGGCGCGGCACCGCTGCCGGGCGCGACGGCGTCCGCGGGGTGGCAGGAGGAGGGCTCCGGCAGCCAGGGCGAGTATGGCGCCGGCGAGCAGGGCGAGGTGCGTGGTCACGGCTGCCCCCGACGGGGTGCGGAGCGGGTTGCCGACGGCTCACTGCCGGTGCCGGGAGCGACGGGCTCCCCCGCGGCTGCGGTCGGTCGCACGGGCGGGGAGGGGCGGCGACGGGGTGTCATGCCGAACTCCGTTCCGCGGCACGGATGATGCCCGCCGTCCAGAGCAGACCGGCCGCCTCCAGCGCGACGCCGATCAGCAGGCAGGCGAGGCCGGCGGGTTGGTTCAGCAGCACGGCGAGCGGGTCGGCGCCGAGGGCGGTGCCCAGCAGGAGGCCGGCGGCGGGGAGGCAGGCCAGGACGACCGCGGTGGTCCGGGGCCCGGCGAGCTGCGCGCGGAGGTCCTCACGGGTGTCGCGTTCGGTGCGCAGGGCGTGGGCGACCCGGTCGAGGCCGGTGGCGAGGGAGGCGCCGCCGTCGGTGGCCACCCGCCAGCAGGCGGCGACACCGGCGAGACCGCCCGCGCCGGGCAGGCATGCGGCGGCGCGGAGGGCGGCGGCCACGTCCCCGCCGGTCCGTGCCGCCCGGGCGACCTGCGCCGCGGCCGGGCCGAGGAAGTCGAGGCCGGCCTCCCGCAGGGCGTCCTCCGGGCGTCGGCCCGCCCGCGCCTCGGCGGCCAGCGCGGAGCAGAAGGTGATGACGGCGTCACCACGGAGGTCCGCGCGGCGTCGGCGCTCGCGATGCCGGAGCCTGCGAGCCGTCAGCGGGGCGAGACCGAGGGCTGCGACGAGTGGCAGGGGCGAACCGCCCCACCAGGAGACGAGGAGCCCGCCGAGCAGGCATGCCGCGGCCACGCGGCTCGGGCGCCGGCGCAGCACGGCGATCGGGGCAGGCCCGGACGGCGTCTCCCCGGGTGGGGCGGCCTGCGGATCGCCGGCGCCTGGGGACGATGGTGGGGTGGCGGGCCTGCCGACACGGGCGAGCGGTGGCCCGGCGCCGGCCGGGCCGAGCACGGCGCGGGCCCGGCGGCGTGGCGGTCGCCGGCTGAGGGCGAGTCGGGCTCCGGCGCCGCAGAGGATCACGGCGAGCGCGTGGGCCTGGACGAGATGGCTCACAGCGCGGCTCCCAGCGTGTCCCAGCCTCGTTCGCGGCGGAACCCCTGCTCCGTCCAGCGGAGGGCGGGCACGGTGTGCACCAGCCCGTCGGTGTCGCGTTCCAGGACGTGGACCTCGGACAGTCGCCGACCGCCCCGTGCGCGCACCAGGTGGAGGACGACGGAGAGCGCGGCGGCGAGCTGGCTGTGGAGGGCGGCACGGGGCAGCCCTGCCATGGCGCCCAGGGCTTCGAGCCGCGCGGGGACGTCATGGGCCGCGCCGGCGTGCAGGGTGCCGCAGCCGCCGTCGTGGCCGGTGTTGAGGGCGGTGAGAAGGGTGACGGCCTCGGGGCCGCGCACCTCGCCGACGACGAGCCGGTCCGGGCGCATGCGCAGTGCCTGGCGGAGGAGTTCGTCGAGCGCGATGCCCCCCGCCCCCTCCTGGTTGGCGGGGCGGGTCTCCAGGCTGACGACATGGGGGTGGGTGGGCCGCAGTTCGGCGGAGTCCTCGACCAGCACGATGCGCTCGTCCGCGGGGACGAGCCCCAGCAGCGTCGCGAGCAGCGTGCTCTTGCCGCTGCCCGTACCGCCGGTCACCAGGAACGAGAGCCGCGCCTGCACCAGGCGGCGCAGCAGGGGCGGACCGTCGGGCGGAAGGGTCCCCGCGGCGGTGAGTTCCTCCAGGGTGAGCGGCCGGGGGCGGACCACCCGGAGGGAGAGGCAGGGGGAACCCACAGCCAGCGGTGGCAGGACGGCGTGCATGCGGGTGCCGTCGGGGAGGCGGGCGTCGACCCAGGGGCGGGCGTCGTCCAGGCGCCTGCCGGCGGTGGCCGCGAGGCGCTGGGCGAGTCGGCGGATCGCGGCGGTGTCGCGGAACCGGACTCCGGCCCGCCGCAGGCCGCGACCGCGGTCGACCCAGACGGCGTCCGGGCCGTTGACGAGGACGTCGGTGACGTCGTCCTCGGCGAGCAGCGGTTGCAGCGGTCCGGCGCCCACGAGTTCGGAGCGCAGCTCGCGGACCTCGTTCAGGACGGCGTGGTCGCCCAGTAGCCGGCTCCGGTCCCGTAGGAGGGCGGCGACACGGTAGGGGGTGGGTTCGTCCCCGGCTTCGGCGAGCCGGGTGCGCACGGTGTCCAGCAGGTCGGCGTCGGGGCCCGGGCCGTTCATGCGCGCCGCCGCTGGGCGGGCAGGAAAGGGGCGGCTGCCTCGTGCGCGCCGGGCCCGTCGGGGGCGGCCGTGCCGTGCGAGTGGCGACCTGCGCTCCGCGGGCGGGCCGGGGCCGGCAGCGTGCGCCGGACCAGCGCCTCGCAGAACGCGCCCAGCGGTGCCGCGGCGTCGCGGCCCGGCGGCTCCCCGGCGTCGACCGCGGGACAGAGACGGCGCTGGTCGGGTACTTCCCCGGCCAGCGGGAGGTCCAGCAGGCGGGACACCTCCGCCGCGGGCAGGGCGGCTCCGGGGCGGACCACGAGGCGGAGGTCGCGGACCAGTCGCCCGGCCGTGGTGGCGGTGATGCGGGCGGCCGCGACGGAGCGGAGGTCGCCGGGGACGACCAACAGCCCCAGGTCGAGCCGGGAGAGCGCGGCGGTGGTCGCCTCGTCCGCGCCACGGGGGAGGTCAACGACGACCGCTCCCCCGCCGCGCCGGGCGGCTCCGAGGACGGAGGCCATGGCCTCGCCCGTGGGGTGGCGGCCGGCGGCGCGCGTCCAGCTGAGCAGGCTGACGCCGTGCACCCGGGGCAGCGCGTCGGCGACGGCGGCCCAGGACATCCGCCCGCGGGTGGTGGCGAAGTCGGGCCAGCGGGGCCCGGTCAGCCGCTCGGCGCCCAGCAGGAGATCGAGGCCGCCACCGCCCGGGTCGGCGTCCACGAGCGTCGTGCGGTGCCCGGTGCGTGCGGCCGCGAGGGCGAGTGCGGCGGCCAGGGTGGAGGCGCCCGCACCGCCCCGGCCGGGGATGACGCCGATGGTGGGTGCGGGGTCGCCGACGGTCTCCACGGCGTCGGCGATGCGGTCGGCGAGTACCTTCTCGGCGTCCGGGAGGTGGAGGACCGTCTCGGCTCCGATGGCGACGCCGCGCTGCCAGATGGTGTGGTCGTCGAGGTTGTTGCCGACGAGGACGACCCCGGCGCGGCGGGACGGTGGCCGGCCGCGGGTGAGTGCCCAGTCGTCGCCGACGAGGACGAGGCGGGCGGTGGACCACGCCGTGGCGGCGGGTTCGTGGCCGTGGACCACCTCAGCCGGGGCGTTGGCCGCCGCGCAGAGGCGGAGCAGATCGTCGAGAAGCGTCTCGTCCTCGGTGAGCACGAGCACCGGTGGAGCAGGCGGGGACGGGTTCATCGGGGCCTCCGTGATGTCCCGGCCGCCGCGGTCGACGGCCGGGGCACCACGGTGGCGGAATTCCCCGAATCGCGATGATCTTGAGCAGAATCTGTGGATAACGCGGAGGATGTGGATAACTTCGACACACGAACGGGTGATCTCACCCCGCACCCCTCCCCACAGGCGAAAAGACCGCCCACTATCGGAAGGGATCCGCACAAACCGCAGGAACAGCGGAGCGCCGCGAGAGCCACGGGAGAAGAAGACAACGTATTCGGTCCGTACCGCGCGGGGCCGGCGGGCCGCCCGCCGGTCGGACCGCCGCCCGGCCCCGACCGGGCGCTGCCCACCGGGGCACGACACGGCCACCGCGTCCGGACATGCGACGACCCCCGCCGGGGGGGAGAGCGGGGGTCGTCTTCCACGGTCGGCTCGGGGGGGGGATGAGCCGAACCGGGATAGCACGGTCGCGAACGATCCGTGACTTCCATGGTGTACCCGAGAGCCCTTCCAGGCAAACCCACGCGCCGCCGCCTACGCCGAATGGTGGGCGTTTATGCTCGACCACGTGGAAAATCTGCCGCAGCCACGTACCGCCGCCTTCTTCGACCTCGACAAGACCGTCATCGCGAAGTCGAGCACGCTCACCTTCGGTAGGTCCTTCTACCAGGGCGGTCTGATGAACCGCCGGGCCGTACTGCGCAGCGCCTACGCGCAGTTCGTCTACCTGGTCGGCGGCGCCGACCACGAGCAGGTGGAGCGCATGCGCCGCTACCTCTCCGACCTCTGCAAGGGCTGGAACGTCCAACAGGTCCAGGAGATCGTCGCGGAGACGCTGCACCAGGTCATCGACCCGATCATCTACGACGAGGCCGCCTCGCTCATCGAGCGGCACCACGCCGCCGGGCGGGACGTGGTGATCGTGAGCACCTCGGGATCGGAGGTGGTGGAACCGATCGGCCGGCTGCTGGGGGCGGACCGCGTGGTCGCGACGCGCATGGTGGTGGAGGACGGCCGGTACACCGGCGAGGTCGCCTACTACGCCTACGGCCCCGCGAAGGCGGAGGCGGTCCGTGAGCTCGCCGCCTCCGAGGGATACGACCTCGAGCGCTGCTACGCCTACAGCGACTCGGCGACGGACCTTCCCATGCTGGAGGCCGTCGGCCATCCGCACGCCGTCAACCCGGGCCGTTCGCTCCGGCGGGAGGCAGTGGCCCGCGACTGGCCGGTCCTCAACTTCAACCGACCGGTGCGGTTGAAGAAGCGCTTCTCCGCCCCGCGACCGGCGGTGACCGCGGGGGCCGTGCTGACCGCCGCGACGGTCGCCGGCGCCCTGGTCTGGTACGTCGGGCGCCGCACGCGCCGCTGAAGCAGGGGCCGCGTGCGGCGCCCGCCGGCACACGGGGACGGTCTCCCCCACGGCGCGAGCACCGGTCGCGCCCCCGTGCCCGTCGCCCGCGACGGGCACGGAACCCTCGGCGGCGGCACGACCCGGGGCCGCTCTCCGCCGCACTCGCGCACGTGCGACCCTCCCGGGGGGGCACAGCAGAGAGCGGCGGTGCCGCCCCGTGAGGGCCGCACCGCCGCCGGTACATGTCCGCCGGGCGATCAGGCGTGCTCTGCGAGTACCGATCAGGACGGGGTCTGCGCCCGCTTCCTGGTGCGGCTGGCCCAGATCGTGGGCTGGCGACGCGTGGGTACCCGGCTTTCATGTGTACCGCTGTCGAAGCCCCGCCGCCCGGAGAGCCGGACGAGGAATCCCGTTCGACTGGGCCTCTGATTCCGTTGTACCTCCGGCAGCGACCGCGGGAAAGCCGGCGGCCGAGATTTTACTTTCGGTTTCAACCGGACCTCCGCGCCGCGGCCGGGCGCCGGTCCTCGACCACCGCCGCCCCGCCCCGGGCGGTCAGGCGGCGCCCCGTTGCAGCGCCTCGCAGACCGCGACGGACTCGCGGGCGCCCAACTCCGCCGCTCGCCCGCAGTGCGCGATCCACCGCGCCATCCCGGCGGCCGTCCCCGAGGCGTAGTCGCCCAGCGCCGCCCGGTACGCCGCCGACCCCGCCTCGGTGTGGCCGACCTCGCTCGGCGCGACGCCCTTGGGGTCCAGGCCGCCCCCGACGAGGACGATCCGCTCCGCGGCCCGGGCGACCACGCCGTTGTGCGAGGTGAACGGCCGCAGCGCCATCAACTCGCCGTGCACCACGGCGGCGGTCACCAGTGCGGGCGCCGCGGTCCCGCTCACCACCAGAGCGGCGAGCGCCTCCAGTCGCGCCGCCACCTCGTCGACGTCCGGCGGGGGCAGCGGCGGCCCGTCCGGGTCGTCGACCACCTCCCCGACCACCCGGGGCCGGCCGATCGCCGCCGGCTGCTCCGTGTGATCCGCGCCGGCCGCCGTGGCCGCCCCCAGGGGGGCACCGCCGGCGGCCACCAGGTGGAGCCGTGCCAGGACCCGCATCGGGGAGGCGCGCCAGATGTCCGGCAACTGCCCCGCCTCGGCCGACACCCGCAGCGCCGCGCCCATGACGCGGGCCTCCGGGTCCGCGGAGAAGTCACCCCGGCGCCGCACCTCCTCCAGCGCCCAGTCCGCGCCGGCGAGCGCGGCCGAGGCCCGGGCCCCGCGGAGCGCGGCCTCCGAGGAGACCTCGGCGCTGCGCCGCCGCATCACCCGGTGACCGTAGACCCGGTCCACTGCTTTCCGCATACCAGCGACCGCCTCGGCGACCCCGGGGAGGTCGGCCAGCGGGAGCAGGGGGTCGGCTGCGGGCGGGACGCCGCCACCGGGGGTGAGCGCGCCGCCCGAGGGATCCGCGCCGCCATTGCCCTGGGGTGTGTTCGCCGTCATGGCGGCAGCCTATGCGCTGGCACGTCTGTTCCTCGGCGACGGCCGGTGTCCCGCCTTCGAGTGGTCCTGGCCGCCGCGGGGCCGCTCGGGCAGGGCGCACGGCTAGGTTGGCTGAACATGAAGATCGCTTTCGTCGGCAAGGGCGGCAGTGGCAAGACCACGCTGTCCTCGCTCTTCATCCGCTCCCTCGCCGCCCAGCGCGTGCCCGTCACCGCGGTGGACGCGGACATCAACCAACACCTGGGGACCGCGCTCGGGCTCGACGAGGAGACCGCCGCCGCGCTGCCACCACTGGGAGCGCACCTGCCGCTGATCAAGGACCACTTGCGGGGCACCAACCCCCGCATCACCTCCGCCGCCGCGATGATCAAGACCACCCCGCCGGGCAGCGGCTCCCGCCTGCTGCGCCTGGAGGGCAGCAACCCCGTCTTCGACGCCTGCGCCCGCGACGTCGAGCTGGTCTCGCCGTCCGACGGGGAGTCGGAGGGCCGGGTCCGGCTGCTCGCCACCGGCCCCTTCACCGAGAGCGACCTGGGCGTCGCCTGCTACCACTCCAAGACCGGGGCGGTGGAACTCTGCCTGAACCACCTGGTGGACGGGCGGGACGCCTACGTCGTCGTCGACATGACGGCCGGCTCCGACTCGTTCGCCTCCGGCATGTTCACCCGGTTCGACATGACGTTCCTGGTCGCCGAACCCACCCGCAAGGGGGTGTCGGTCTACCGCCAGTACCGCGACTACGCGCGCGACTTCGACGTCCGACTGCGCGTCATCGGCAACAAGGTGCAGGGACCGGAGGATCTGGCGTTCCTCCGGGACGAGGTCGGCGAGGACCTGCTCGTCACGTTCGGCAACTCGCCGTGGGTGCGCGCCATGGAACGCGGCGGGGCCCGGCCGTTCCGGGAACTGGAGCAGGAGAACCAGCTCGCGCTGAAGACCGTGCACGAGGCTGCGGACGCGGCCCACGGCGAGCGGGACTGGGAGCGCTACACCCAGCAGATGGTCCACTTCCACCTGCGCAACGCGGCGAGCTGGGGCAACGAGCGGACCGGCCTCGATCTCGCCGCGCAGGTCGACCCGGGGTTCGTGCTGCGCGAGGACGCGCCGGCCGGCTGAGCCGACCGAGGAGGGGTCGGCCGGACGGAAGGGCGGGGTCGGCCCTGCCCTCCCGTCCGGCGTCACCGCTCACCGCCGCGGGCATCAGACGCCGGGGGCGGCGTCCTCCTCGCGGGCGGGCTCGGCGCCCTCGGGCGCGTCCGCCGGGGCCGGGCCCGCCGGGAAGGCGCCCCAGCCGCCGGCGGGCGCCTCGCCGACGCCGAGGCCGCGCAGCTCCTCCAGTACGGCCGGGTCCTGCGCGTCCAGCCAGTCGACCAGCTGCCGGAACGAGACGCAGCGCACCTCCTCACGGGGACAGACGTCGGCGACGACGTCCTCGATGGCGTCCATGTAGATGCCGCCGTTCCAGCCGTTGAAGTGGTTGCCGATGATCAGCGGCGCGCGGTTGCCGTCGAAGGCCCGCTGGAACCCCTGGAGCAGGCCGTCGCGCATCTGGGCCTCCCACTCGCCCCAGCGGGACGGGTCACCACTGCCGGGGCCCGACTGGTTGACCATGAAGTTGTAGTCCATGGCGAGCGTCTCGAACGCCCGGCCGGGCATGGGCACCGCCTGGAGCGGGATGTCCCAGACGCCCTCTCGCTGACTCGGCCAGACCTGGGTGCCGTTGCCGCTGGAGTCGTAGCGGAGTCCGAGCTCCCCGGCGGCGGCGAGCAACGCGTCCTGGCCCTCCAGGCAGGGGGTACGGCCGCCGATGAGCTCCTCCTCGTAGTCGAAGGGCAGCGGCTCCCCGTCCTCCCAACCGGTGGTGGTACGCCAGTTCTTGACCATCCACTTGGCCTGCTCGGTCTCGCTGATCCAGTCCTCGGGCGACCAGGAGCCGACGCCGCCGGGGCCGCAGAAGTGGCCGTTGAAATGGGTGCCGATCTCGCTGCCGTCGAGCCAGGCGCCGCGCAGCTGCTCCAGCGTGGCGGCGATGTTCTCGTCCTTGAGGTAGCCGATGTCGGAGGCGCCGGCGGAGCGGCCCGGCGGCTCGTACGCGTGGCGCTGGTCCTCCGGCAGCAGGTAGACGCCGGACAGGAAGTAGGTCATGTGGGCGTCGTTGTCCTTGGCGATCTGGCGGAACCGCGAGAACAGCTGGTTGCCGTCCTCGCCCGCGCCGTCCCAGGAGAAGACGACGAACTGCGGCGGGGCCTGGCCCGGCTCCAGCACCTCGATCGCGGGCTGGTTGGGCTGGGCTCCGGTGAAGGCCGTGGAGCCGTCGCCGATCAGCTGGGGCGCCTGGGGTGCGGCCTCGGGCTCCGCACCCTCTTCCTTCTGCTGCCGGGGGCCGTCGCCCGCCGGGGTGCCGCCGGAGCAGGCGGCCATGGTGAGCGTGACGGCGAGGGCGGTGGCAGCCGCCGCAAGCCTGGTAACCGAGCCCGTCATCGGGATCTCCCGCCGTGAGGTCTGTCTGGGACGGGCCGGTCGGCGTCACGGTGCGAACCAGCCCGAACCCAAACTCTCCCGACAAACCGATGAAGCGTTAATCCGACAAGCAGTTCAGATGATTATTCATGCTTTAGGAGCAATGCGACCCACGAAAGGGCTTACGTACTCGTGCATCCCTTTACGCCCCATTACTCTTCATTTACCAATGCTTGAGGGTGTGCATACCCTCACGCTGCGTGTGCACGATCCCTGCTGCCCTAGGACGGAGACGGATGTCCGCCTGCGCCCCCGCCCCACCCCAAGGACTCGCCCGCCACCGGGCCGATCTCTCGGCCTCCATCTCGGTGTTCCTCGTCGCGCTGCCGCTCTCGCTGGGCATCGCGCTCGCCACCGGCGCCCCCCTCCAGGCCGGCCTCGTCGCCGCCGCCGTGGGCGGCATCGTCGCCGGTCGGCTCGGCGGCGCCCCCCTCCAGGTCAGCGGCCCGGCCGCGGGCCTCACCGTGGTCACCGCCGACCTCATCCAGGCCTACGGCTGGCGCACCACCTGCGCCATCACCGTCCTCGCCGGGCTCGCCCAGCTCGGGCTCTCCGCGCTCCGCGTCGCGCGCACCGCCCTGGTGGTCAGTCCCGCGATCGTGCACGGCATGCTCGCCGGCATCGGTGTCACCATCGCCATCGCCCAGCTGCACATCGTCCTCGGCGGCAGCCCCGAGAGCTCGGTCCTGAGCAACCTCGCCGACCTGCCCTCCCAGCTGGCCGACCCGCACCCGGCCGCGCTGGCCGTCGGCGGGGTGACCATCGCCGTCATGCTGCTCTGGCCCCGCCTGCCCGGTCGCTACGGCGCCCTGGTCCGCAAGGCGGTCCCGACCGCTCTCGCCGCCGTCACCCTCGCCACGGTGGTCGCCCTCGCCGCCGGCTTCCGGCTGGACCGCGTCGACCTGCCCTCCTGGAGCAGCCACGCCCTGCCGCAGTTGCCGGAGGGCCCCGCCCTCGGCATCCTCGCCGGTGTTCTGACGGTGACCCTGGTGGCCAGCGTCGAGTCCCTGCTCTCCGCCGTCGCCGTGGACAAGCTGGCGACCGCGCGGCAGCGGGCCGGCGGGCCCCGCGTCCCCAAGGCCGATCTCGACCGCGAACTGCGCGGCCAGGGCGCCGGCAACGTGGTCTCCGGCGCGCTCGGCGGCCTGCCCATCACCGGCGTCGCGGTGCGCAGCTCCGCCAACGTGGCCGCGGGAGCGGTCAGCCGCAACTCGACCATCATGCACGGCTGCTGGGTGCTGCTGGCGACGGGACTGCTCGTGGGACTGCTGGAGCTGATTCCGCTGGCGGCGCTCGCCGCTCTCGTGATGGTCGTCGGCATCCAGATGGTCAAGATCACCCACATCCGCAGCGTCACCCAGCACCGCGAGGTGGCGGTCTACGGGGTCACGGTCCTGGGTGTGGTCGTCTTCGGAGTGCTGGAGGGGGTCGGCCTGGGCATCGCCGTGGCCATCGCCACGGCGCTCCACCGCCTGACCCGGACGCGCATCTCCCACGAGGAGCTGCCGGACGGAGGGCACCTCGTGCGGGTTCGCGGCCAGTTGACCTTCCTCGCGGTCCCGCGGCTCACCCGCGTGCTCCATCAGGCGCCGGAGGGCACCGTGGTGACGGTCGAGCTCTCGGGGACCTTCATGGACCACGCCGCACACGAGACGCTGCACGACTGGCGGACCTCGCATCTCGCCCAGGGCGGACGGGTGGAGATCACCGGCCGCACCGGGGAGCCGGTGGGCACCCCGGCGACCACCCGCGAGTTCCGGCAGCCCTGGCTGCCGTGGCACAACTACCAGCCGACGACCCGGCCCACCCCGGTCCCGGCAGTGGCCGACGGTCCCGCCTCGCCCGCGGGCGCGACCGCGCCGGCCGAGCCTGCCGCCCTCTCCCCCGCCGGGGCCGCGGAGCCCACCACGGCGGAGAGCGGCGACCGCGCGCGGGTCTCGCTGGCGGAGCCGCCCACCGCCGGCGTCCCCGCGGCGGCGCCGGCGAGGGACGGCGATCCCGGGGCCGCCCGGCCGGCTGCGAACGGTGGATTCCGGTCCGCGGGCCGACTGCGCGCCCGGGGCCCCGCCGACGACCGGCTGCTCACCGGGGTCGAGGACTTCCAGCGGCTGACCGCACCGCTGGTCCGCGAGGACCTGGCGCGGTTGGCACG
Source organism: Streptomyces bohaiensis (assembly GCF_012033785.1). GTDB lineage: Bacteria > Actinomycetota > Actinomycetes > Streptomycetales > Streptomycetaceae > Streptomyces > Streptomyces bohaiensis. Next base: position 2,828 of record NZ_JAAVJC010000123.1, on the reverse strand, counting down.
CGAGGGGCAGCGCCCCGGGCAGCTCTTCCTGACCTGCGCCGACTCCCGCCTGGTGACGAGCATGATCACCTCCAGCGGCCCCGGCGACCTGTTCACCGTCCGCAATGTCGGCAACCTGGTGCCGCCGCCGGGCGGGGAGCAGACGGACACCTCGGTGGCCGCGGCCATCGAGTACGCGGTGACCGTGCTCAAGGTCCGCTCGATCACCGTCTGCGGACACTCCGGGTGCGGCGCCATGCAGGCGCTGCGCCAGACCGCCGCCGCGCCGCCCTCCCCGGTGGGGGAAAGCCCGCTGCGGCAGTGGCTGCGGCACGGCGGGCCGAGTCTGGACCGGCTCGCGGGCGGGGGCGCGTCGCTGCCGCGGATCGGTGGTCGGGAGACCGCGGACGGCGTGGAGTCCCTGTGCCTCGCCAACGTGGTGCAGCAGTTGGAGCACCTGACGCAGCACCCGTGCGTCGCCGAGCGGATCGCGGACGGCTCCCTCACTCTGAGGGGGATGTACTTCCACGTCGGTGAGGCGCAGGCCTACGTACTGGACGACCCCGGGGCGGGTGCGCCGCTGTTCACGCCCGTGCAGCCCTCGGTGCTGACCAGCTGAGTTTCCCGTCCGGCGCCCGTTCGGCGCGGCGAGCGTCCGCTCGTCCCGCCGGACGGGCCATTCGGCCGGACAGGTCTACACCAATCCGCCGTGAGCCCTTGTCAAAGCCCAGGACGGCTGATGGGGTGTGTCGTGGGACACAGCAGCGATGCGGAGGATGCCGTGAGTAACGAGAGCCTGGCCAACCTCATGAGCGAGGAGCGGAGCTTTCCCCCGCCCCCCGCGCTGGCCGCCGAGGCCAATGTCACCGCGAGCGCCTACGAGGCGGCGGCGGAGGACCGGACGGCGTTCTGGGCCGAGCAGGCCCGTCGGCTCTCCTGGTCCACCGAGCCCACCGAGACCCTCGACTGGTCCAACCCCCCGTTCGCGAAGTGGTTCGCGGACGGCCGGCTCAACGTCGCCTACAACTGCGTGGACCGCCACGTCGAGGCCGGCCACGGCGACCGTGTCGCCCTGCACTTCGAGGGCGAGCCGGGCGACTCCCGCACCCTCACCTACGCCGAGCTGCAGCGGGAGGTCTCCCGGGCCGCGAACGCGCTGACGGAGCTGGGCGTCGCGACGGGTGACCGGGTCGCCGTCTACCTCCCGATGATCCCCGAGGCCGTGATCACCATGCTGGCGTGCGCCCGCATCGGCGCCCCGCACTCGGTCGTCTTCGGCGGCTTCTCCGCCGACGCGCTCGCCACCCGTATCCAGGACGCCGACGCGCGGGTCGTCGTCACCTCCGACGGCGGCTACCGGCGCGGCAAGCCGAGCGCGCTCAAGCCGGCGGTGGACGAGGCGCTGACCCGCCCCGGCACGGAGAACATCCGCAACGTGCTGGTGGTGCGCCGCACCGGCGAGGAGACGGCCTGGACCGAGGGCCGCGACCTGTGGTGGCACGACGTGGTGGGCCGTCAGTCGGACGAGCACACCCCCGAGGCCTTCGACGCCGAGCACCCGCTCTACATCCTGTACACCTCGGGCACCACCGGGAAGCCGAAGGGCATCCTCCACACCTCCGGCGGCTACCTCACCCAGGCGGCCTGGACCCATCACGCGGTCTTCGACCTCAAGCCGGAGTCGGACGTCTACTGGTGCACCGCCGACGTCGGCTGGGTGACCGGCCACTCCTACATCGTGTACGGCCCGCTCGCCAACGGTGCGACGCAGGTGCTGTACGAGGGCACGCCCGACACCCCGCACCACGGCCGCTGGTGGGAGATCGTCCAGAAGTACGGCGTGACGCTGCTCTACACGGCGCCGACGGCGATCCGCGCGTGCATGAAGTGGGGTGACGAGATCCCCGCGAAGTTCGACCTCTCCTCGCTGCGCGTCCTCGGCTCGGTCGGCGAACCGATCAACCCCGAGGCGTGGATGTGGTACCGCGAGCACATCGGCGGCAACCGGGCCCCCGTGGTCGACACCTGGTGGCAGACGGAGACCGGGGCGATGATGATCAGCCCGCTCCCCGGCGTCACCGCCGCGAAGCCCGGCTCCGCCCAGGTGCCGTTGCCGGGCATCGCCGCCACGGTCGTGGACGACGACGCCAACCCCGTGCCGGACGGCGGCGGCGGGTACCTGGTCCTCACCGAGCCGTGGCCGTCGATGCTCCGCACCATCTGGGGCGACGACCAGCGGTTCCTGGACACCTACTGGTCCCGTTTCCCCGGGCGGTACTTCGCCGGTGACGGCGCGAAGAAGGACAAGGACGGCGACATCTGGCTGCTGGGCCGGGTGGACGACGTCATGCTGGTCTCGGGCCACAACATCTCGACCACGGAGGTCGAGTCCGCGCTGGTCTCGCACCCGAAGGTGGCGGAGGCCGCCGTCGTCGGCGCCACGGACCCGCAGACCACCCAGGCGATCTGCGCCTTCGTGATCCTGCGCGGCACCGCGTCCGAGGACGAGGGCCTCGTGGAGGAACTCCGGGCGCACGTCGGCAAGCAGCTCGGCGCCATCGCCAAGCCGAAGCGCATCCTGCCCGTGGCCGAGCTGCCCAAGACCCGCTCGGGCAAGATCATGCGGCGACTGCTGCGGGACGTCGCGGAACAGCGCGAACTCGGTGACGTGACCACCCTCACCGACTCCTCGGTGATGGACCTGATCCAGCGGAAGCTGCCGGACGCCTCCGGCGACTGACGGCCCGCCACCGCGCCACGGCGCGGCACAGGAACGCCTTGCCGGCGTAGAAGACGTCGGCGTCCGGCCCGAAGGCGTCGCGCCAGGCGCGGCACCGGGCGCGGAAGTC
>NZ_JAAVJC010000122.1 GCF_012033785.1 Streptomyces bohaiensis | reverse complement strand
GGCGGCCGCCTCCAGCCGTGGCGCCTCGGCGTCGTCGGCCTCGGCGGCCTCCCGGCGGATGGTGACGACCCGCTGGACGAGGGTGACGAGACTGCCGACGGCCACCACCCACAGCGCGATCGGCAGCAGCACCTGGATGTGGGGCACGCCGAAGATCGTGAACCCGGACAGACCGGTGAGGACCAGGGTGATGACCAGCCGCTCGGACCGCTCCACCAGCCCGTTGACGCGCACCGGCAGCCCGATCGACTCGCCGCGCGCCTTGGTGTAGCTGACCACCTGGCCGGAGGCGAGGCAGAACATGGCGAGGCCGCACAGCAGCAGGTCGTCGCCCCGGCCCGCGTACCACAGCGCCAGCCCGGCGAAGATCGCCGAGTCGGCGAGCCGGTCGAGCGTGGAGTCGAGGAACGCGCCCCAGCGGCTGGAACGGCCGAGCTGCCGCGCCATGTTCCCGTCGATCAGGTCGGAGAACACGAAGAGGGTGATGACGACGGTGCCCCAGAAGAACTCGCCGCGCGGGTAGAAGACCAGTGCCCCCGCCATCACGCCGCCGGTGCCCACCAGGGTGACCACGTCCGGACTGACGCGCAGCCGGATCAGCAGCGCGGCGAGGGGGGTGAAGACACGCGTGAAGAAGGCACGCGCGTACTTGTTGAGCATGGTCTTCCCAACAGCTCGGGGCGGGCCGCGTGGTCGTTCGGCCACCGGCGGCCCCATCGTAGCCAGCGGACGGGCCGGCCCGGGCGCCGGGCGCTCGCGGAGCCGGTCCCCGGACCGGGTCGGTGCCCCCTCCCGACGGCGCTCCGCACCACGGGGCGGCAGCGCCGCGGGGGCGGGTTCCGGACGGTTCCGGACGGGGTTCCCGCGATCGGCCCGGTGCGGGGCCCGCCGCGGCTACCCTGGGTCTGGTGCCGTGCCCGGCTCGTCGGGGCCGGCGGTCGACGCCCGCTCGTACAGGGGCCGTTGGGACCGACCGGACGCGGACGTGAACCGATCCCGAGCAGGGGGTGCAGCGATGGCGGGCCTGGAGGAGCTCAAACGCTCGGTGGGGGTGGACTTCGACTTCAGCCCCGGCGCGCAGGTGCCGCTGTCCGGCGCCGGTCACGGCCAGACCGCCGCGGGCTCGGCGCTCGCCGCCACGGCCTACCGCGACGGGGAGGCCGCGTCGATCAAGGATCCGAACGGCAAGGCCGCGGTCTCCGACCCGAAGATCTCGCTGCTGGAACCGAACCTGGGCGAGGCGTTCACCCGCGCGGTGGAGACGCGGATGCTCGCCTCCGACCGCAAGCCCCTCATCCAGTCCTTCGGTGTGGAGCCCCACACCGTGGTGGAACACGCGATCGCGGCGAAGCGCATCAGGACGCAGCGCGACAACCGGCTGACGCTGATCATGCTGGTGTGCGGCGTCCTCTTCCTGCCCGGTGTGCTGGTGTGGCTGGGGCTGTTCCAGGCCCGCCGGACGCTGGCCGGCTCCAAGGACAAGCGAGCCGGGGCGATCGGGACGGCGGCGCTGATCGCTCTGGCGGTGCTGGCGGTCCTGCTGGTGGTGACGCTCCCGGTCGACGGGCTGCTCCAGCTGTACGTGTGGCTGGTGCTGCCCGCACCCATCATCGGCTGGCTGTGGGCCAAGCGCATCAGCGAGCAGGCGGCGCAGAACCTGCGCGCCCACTGGGCCAACCTGGCGGGCGGCGGTGGCGCCGGGGCGAAGATCCCGGAGGCGGTGCCGCAGAACCCCAACGACGCGGAGGCCGAGCGGCTGCGGCTGGGGTTGGCCAAGATCGCCGCCGAGCAGGAGTCCAACGTCGCCCACTACGCGGGCCCCGAGGGCATCCTCGGCATGGGCGTCCGGTGGGGCAGCTGGCAGCTGGCGGAGGACCTGGTGCCGGCGGAGGCGGGCAAGGACATCGACCCGTTCCGCAGCTGGGACGTCGTGCGCGCCATGCAGGACCAGCTCCGGATGCTGGAGCGCACCCCGGTGCACACCGGCGGCTTCAAGTCGCCGCCGGAGATCAAGCACTGGGTGGTGCGGCACGTCGGCGAGGGTGCGGGGACGGTGTCGCGCCCCGACGGCCCCAACGTCGAGGCGTACAGCATCAACGCCATCGAGGTGCAGCGCATCTGCAACGAGCAGCAGTTCGACAGCAACGACCGGCACTACCTCGGGGTGCAGTTCGTGCTGTGGGACGGCGGGTTGGTCATCACGATGCTGATCAGCGTGACGGTGCTGCACCGCACGCTGCGGATCGAGGTCAACGGCCACGCGCTGGGGCCGACCCACCCGTGGTTCTACGGCAAGCCGGCGGGCAAGAGCCGCAGTTACCGCAACCCGGTCAAGCCGTGGAAGAAGATCTCGCAGAGCCTGCCGCTGGTGGACGCCAAGGAGACGGTGCGGTTGGCGGCCCGGGCGCCGCTGGCCCGCTTCAACCCGAAGAAGCTCGACGAGCTGGGCGGGAAGATGAGCCTGCCCGAGCCGTTCGGTGTCCGGCACGTCTGGGCCACCAAGCCGTGGCGGCACCGCTTCATGGCGGACGACGCGCTCCGCGTGGCCACTCCGGTGCTGCGCGTCGCCCACCAGGCGGCCATCAAGGTGCTGGCCGAGAACAATGTGGACGTGTCGCAGTTCAAGGCCCGTGCCTCCGGGCTCAGCGGAGCGGTGCAGGCGGTCGAGCCGCGCAAGGCCGACGAGTACGGCATGTGAGACCGGCCGTGCGACGGGGACGGCCGGTGGTCGCGGGGCGGTGCCCCGGGCCACCGGCCGTCCCCGTCGCTCCCCCGGCCCGCCGGGGCGGTCGGGGCCGTCAGCGGCCGTCGTCTCAGGCGGGCCAGGCCGCGGCGATCGCCGCGCGGCTGTCGGCGAGCAGCTGGGGCAGGACCTTGGTCCTGCCCACCACCGGCATGAAGTTGGCGTCGCCGCCCCAGCGGGGCACCACGTGCTGGTGGAGGTGGGCCGCGATACCGGCGCCGGCGACAGCGCCCTGGTTGAGGCCGATGTTGAATCCCTGCGGCGCCGCCGCGGCACGGATCGCCCGCATCGCCCGCCGGGTGAACTCCGCCAGCTCAGCGGTCTCCGGCACGGTCAGGTCCGTGTAGTCGGCGACGTGCCGGTAGGGCACGGTGAGCAGGTGCCCGGAGTTGTAGGGGTAGAGGTTGAGGACGGCGTAGACGAGCTCGCCCCGGGCGACCACCAGCCCCTCCTCGTCGCCCTGACCGGGGATCGCACAGAACGGGCAGCCGTCACCGGCCCCCGGCCCCGTGGGCTTTCCCTCGCCCTGGATGTAGGCCATCCGGTGCGGCGTCCACAGGCGTTGGTAGCCGTCCGGTTCCCCGCCGCCGGTCTGCTGCTCGGGCTCACGCGTCATGCCGGCCAGCATAGGACGGGCGGCCGGCCCGGGACCGTTCGGGTCCCCGGCCGGCCGCCCGCACCCCCTCAGATCTGGGCGCGGCTCCGGACGAGTTCACGGAGCTCGGCCAGCGCCTCCTCGCGCGGCACCCCGTTGCGCTGGGTGCCGTCGCGGTAGCGGAAGGAGACCGCTCCGGCGGCGACGTCCTCGTCACCGGCGATGATCATCAGCGGGGTCTTCTGCTTCTGCGCGTTGCGGATCTTCTTCTGCATCCGGTCCGAGGAGGCGTCGACCTCCACCCGCAGCCCGCTCACCTTCGCCTCGGTGGCGAACTCCTGGAGGTACGGCACGTGGGCGTCGCCGATCGGGATGCCCACCGCCTGCACCGGTGCGAGCCAGGGCGGGAAGACGCCCGCGTAGTGCTCCAGCAGCACCGCGAAGAACCGCTCGATCGAGCCGAAGAGGGCGCGGTGGATGACGACCGGCCGCTGCCGGCTGCCGTCGGCGGCGGTGTACTCCAGCTCGAACCGCTCGGGCATGTTGAAGTCGACCTGGATGGTCGACATCTGCCAGGTGCGGCCGATGGCGTCCTTGGCCTGGACCGAGATCTTCGGGCCGTAGAACGCGGCGCCGGCCGGGTCCATGACCAGCTCCAGCCCCTGCTTCTCGGCGGCCTGCCGCAGCGCTGCGGTCGACTCCTCCCAGACCTCGTCCGAGCCGACGAACTTCTCCGGGTCCTTGGTGGAGAGCTCCAGGTAGAAGTCGTCGAGCCCGTAGTCGCGCAGCAGGTTCAGCACGAAGGTCAGGAGCGAGTCGAGCTCGTCCGCCATCTGCTCGCGGGTGCAGTAGATGTGCGAGTCGTCCTGGGTGAACCCCCGGGCGCGGGTGAGGCCGTGGACCACGCCGGACTTCTCGTACCGGTAGACGGTGCCGAACTCGAACAGTCGCAGCGGGAGTTCGCGGTAGGAGCGCCCGCGCGCGTCGAAGATCAGGTGGTGCATGGGGCAGTTCATGGGCTTCAGGTAGTAGTCCTGGCCCCCGTCGAGCTGCATGGGCGGGTACATGCCGTCGGCGTACCAGTCCAGGTGGCCGGACTTCTCGAAGAGGGTGCCCTTGGTGGCGTGCGGGGTGTAGACGAACTCGTAGCCCGACTCCTCGTGGCGGCGGCGGGAGTAGTCCTCCATCACGCGCCGGACGACACCGCCGCGGGGGTGGAAGACCGCCAGGCCGGAACCGATCTCCTCGGGGATCGAGAAGAGGTCGAGCTCGGCGCCGAGCTTGCGGTGGTCGCGCTTCTCGGCCTCGGCGAGGAACTCCAGGTGCGCCTTGAGCTCGTCGCGGCTGGGCCAGGCGGTGCCGTAGATCCGCTGCAACTGCGGGTTCTTCTCGCTGCCCCGCCAGTAGGCGGCGGCGGAGCGCATCAGCTTCACCGCCGGGATGAGCCGGGTGGTGGGCAGGTGGGGGCCGCGGCAGAGGTCCTTCCAGCACAGCTCCCCGGTCTTGGCGTCGACGTTGTCGTAGATGGTCAGCTCACCGGCGCCGACCTCGGCCGACGCGCCGTCCGCCGCCTCGGCCGCGGAGCCCTTGAGCCCGATCAGCTCCAGCTTGAAGGGCTCGGCGGCCAGCTCCTCACGGGCCTCGTCATCGCTGACCACGCGCCGCTCGAAACGCTGCCCGCGCTTGATGATCTCCTGCATCTTCTTCTCGACGCGCTTGAGGTCGTCGGGGTGGAACGGGTTCTCGACGTCGAAGTCGTAGTAGAAGCCGTCGCGGATCGGCGGGCCGATACCGAGGCGGGCCGAGGGGAACAGCTCCTGCACGGCCTGGGCCATGACGTGGGCGGCGGAGTGCCGCAGGATGTCCAGGCCGTCGGGCGAGCCGATCCCGACGGGTTCCACCTCGTCGCCGTCGGCCAGTTCGTGGGCCAGGTCGCGCAGCTCACCACCGACGCGTGCGGCGACGATGGAGCGCTCGCCCTCGAAGAGGGCGGCCGCGGTGGTGCCCGTGGTCACCACACGCTCTTCCCGCTCGGAATCGCGATGGATGGTCACACGGACGTCCGACACCGGTCTCTCCTCAACACAGGCCCAGCCGCCGCGGCGGGCGCCGCGACCGCGTGAATCGTACCGAGGCGGTGGTCCCGGGGCGAAACGGTATCGGGGCGGGGCCGGCGGGCCCGCCGCGCGGCCGTCGTGCACACGCGAAAGCCGGCCCGTCGGCTGACGGACCGGCTGTCGCAGGGGTGGGCGATACTGGGTTCGAACCAGTGACCTCTTCGGTGTGAACGAAGCGCTCTTCCACTGAGCTAATCGCCCGCTGCGTCGGTGCCCTGCGGCACGTGAGAACCATACAGCCCGGTCACCGTCCGTCCAAACCCGCCCCCTTGCGGCGACCGGCGACCAGCGAGCGGCGGCGCGGGTGGGAAGCGGTCCACGGGGCGCCCGCTCAGCCGACCGGGCGGAAACCGGGAAACACCGAGGGGCCGGAGCGCGAAGCTCCGGCCCCTCGGCCTGCACGGTGGGCGATACTGGGTTCGAACCAGTGACCTCTTCGGTGTGAACGAAGCGCTCTTCCACTGAGCTAATCGCCCGCTGCGGTGATCACAGACTACCCCACACCGAGCACTGCCCCGCACCGCCTCCCACCACCCCCGACGCAGCTCTCTCACCCATGAGAGACCTTGCTCGAACGTTTGTGGCAATCACCCCTCCGGGGGAGCCGACCCCCCACAGACTGCGCCATTCGAATGACTTCAAACCTCGCAAATGGCACACAAGGGTTTACACCCCCCCAGTACGTGGCACATCGATCTCGCCGACGTGCGAAGCCCCGAGCGCACACTGAGCGAAAGGCACTGGCGCCTATGAACACCACGGTCAGCTGCGAGCTGCACCTGCGCCTCGTCGTATCGAGCGAGTCGTCACTGCCCGTACCCGCAGGACTGCGGTATGACACCGGCGATCCCTACGCCGTCCATGCCACGTTCCACACCGGAGCGGAGGAGACCGTCGAGTGGGTCTTCGCCCGCGACCTGCTGGCCGAGGGGCTCCACCGCCCCACCGGCACCGGTGACGTCCGGGTGTGGCCGTCGCGCAGCCACGGTCAGGGGGTGGTCTGCATCGCCCTCAGCTCCCCCGAGGGCGAGGCGTTGCTGGAGGCTCCCGCCCGAGCGCTGGAGTCCTTCCTCAAGCGGACCGACGCGGCGGTGCCGCCCGGTACCGAACACCGCCACTTCGACCTCGACACCGAGCTCTCGCACATCCTCGCGGAGAGCTGAGGCCGTCCGCCCCGCCGTCCGAACTCGGGGCGACGGCGGGCCGGACACCGGCCCGCGAGCGCCGGGTACCGCCGCACCACCACGCGGCCGTACCCGGCGCTCGCGTTAGAGTTTCCCGGTTACTCGCCGCGCCCCCGGACCGGGAGACCTACCAGGTGCTCATCAACCACGACACACGGTGCGCGCTGGGCCACGTGATCGAGCTCCTCAACACCGCCCCCGCCACCGGCGCCGGCGAGCGCCTCCCCGATGTGGCGGCGCTGCGGACGTTCGTCGGCACCCTCACCGTCAGCGGCATCGTGCCGGCCGAGCTGACCGACGCCGACCTCGCCGCCGTGCTCCGCACCCGGGAGCGGTTCGAGCGCGTGCTGGCCTCCGACTCCGGCAGCGAGGTCGCGGAGCTGATCAACGAGATGGTGGCCTCGGCGGGCACCACCCCGCAGCTGACGGACCACGACGGGTACGACTGGCACGTCCACTACTTCGCCCCCGGCGCCTCGCTCGCCGACCACCTCGCGGCGGACTGCGGCATGGCCCTGGGCTTCCTGCTGGTGGCAGGCGAGCTGGAGCGGCTGCGGCACTGCGAGGCACCGGACTGCGGCCGGGCCTTCGTCGACCTCTCGCGGAACCGTTCGCGCCGCTACTGCGACAGCCGCACCTGCGGCAACCGCCTGCACGTCGCGGCGTACCGGGCCCGGCAGCGCCAGGCGGACGCGGCACGCTGACCGGCCCCGGCCGACCACCGCGGCCGGCCGCACAGCAGCCGGCTCACAGCAGGAAGAGGTCGTGGACCGCCGCCACGGTCAACAAGGTCCCGATCACCGCGAGGAAGATGATGAGCGGGAGCTGTGCCAGGGCGAAGAGGCAGCCCCGTTGCTGTCGCCCGGCCCGCCGCCCGGGAAGCGACGGACGGTCGGCCGTGAGGGGGGAGACCGCTCCCCGTGTTCTGTGCGCCATCTCCCGGCGATCATGGCGCAGATCGGACCCCCGCTAGAGCCAAAGGGCCCCCTGGGGCTGGTAATTCGTCAGATCCCGTGTTTTTTCAGGATCGCTTCGATGTCCGAGAAGTCCTCCGTCCCGGTGCCACCCCCGGTCTTTTGGGCGGGCGCCTCGCGCCGCGGGGCGGACGCGATCTCCCCGCCGCCCGCCGCCGCGGGGGCGGCTGCCGGCCGCTGTTCGGGGCTGGGGCCCGAGCCGCCGTCCGGGACACCTCGGGCGTCGAGCGCGCGGGCCACCAGGAACAGCACCACCGCGAGGCCGACCAGAGCGATCCCGGCCCACGCGATCGGGTTGAAGGTCATGTTGAGCACGAACCGCACCACCCCCGTCATGGCCAGGCCCATCGGCAGCAGCGCCACGGAGGCGGTGCGCAGCCCCGTCGCGTAGCGGCGGCGCCGGAAGGAGCGGTAGGCGAACCAGAGCCCCGCGGCGCTCAGCGTGCCGCAGACGGCGTAAATAAGCATCCCAAGCATGCTTCCATCCTGCCGCGCCGAGCGCGGATGAGCCATCGTCGGGCCGAATGTCAGGGACATTTCGGGGTGAGCCGCACCGGGCGCCCGGCGGCAGCACCGCCCGGTGCGCCCCACCCCGCCGACCGACGGGGAGAATACGGCCATGAACGATTCCCCCCGAACCGCCGTCCTCGACGTGTGGTGCGACCTCCAGTGCCCGGACTGCCATCTCGCACAGAACGACCTCGCCGCGTTGCGGGAGCGGTTCGGCGACGCCCTCGCCGTCCGGCTGCGCCACTTCCCCCTCCCTCGCCACCAGCACGCGCTCGCGGCCGCCCAGGCGGCGGAGGAGGCGTACGCCCAGGGCCGGGGCGACGCGTTCGTCGTGGCGCTGCTGGCGCGCACCGAGGACCTGGGGAAGCGCGGCCAGCCGGTGCTGCTGGAGCTCGCGGCCGAACTGGGGCTCGACGCGGAGGAGATGGACACCGCGCTGATCGACGGCCGGCACATGCTGATGGTGGACGCCGACCAGGCGGAGGGTGCCGCGCTCGGGGTCACCGGGACCCCGACCTATCTCATCGACGGGCAGCGGCTCGACGGCGGCGCGAGCCAGGAGGGGCTGCGCGAGCGGATCGCGGAGATCGCCGAGGCGGTGCTCAGCCGAGCGGCTTGACCGTGTTCAGGGCGATCGTGCGGTAGCCCAGCGAGTCGTAGAGGCGCCGCGCCGGGGTGTTGTCGGCGAAGACGTGCAGTCCGAGCAGGCTCAGGCCGGCGGCGGCGCAGACCCGCTCCGCCTCCAGCATCAGCGCCCGGCCCAGGCCGCGGCCGCGGTGCTCCGGGGCGACGGCCACCGAGTACACGTAGGACTCGGCGCCGTCCGGCAGGTCGCCCCCGTTGCGCACCCACAGCGCGCCGGCGCGCTCTCCCCCGGCCTCCAGCACGCGCAGTACCGTCCCCGGTGTCACCGGGCCCTCGGCGAGGAGCCGGGTGTAGGCGCTGTCGGCCCGCCGGGCGGCGGCCACGGGCGGCAGACCGCGGTCGGTCCAGGCGCGGACGTAGTCCTCACGCTCCGTGGCGAGCCACTGCGGGTACTCGGCGGCGGTCATCTCGCGCACCCGTTCACCGGCGGGCAGCGGCGGCGCCGAGGCGTCGGGGGCGACCTCCTTGACCATGTTGCGGCTCCGCTCGACCCAGCCGAGCTGGTCGGCGAGGCCGTGCGCGGCGGTGGCTCCGGCGTCCAGCCGCGCCTCCAGGCTGGTGCACCCCCAGCCGCGCAACACCTCCTCGGCGGCGAGGGCCGCCGCGGTGCCGCGGCCCCTGCGGCGGTCCGCGGGGTCCACCACCAGCTCGAGGACCCGCCCGACCGGGGAGCCGCCGGGGTCCGCGGCGAGGTGGAGCCGGCCCGCGGGGCGGCCGTTGACCGAGATGGCGTAGCGGCGGGAGCGGCCGCCGGCGGCGTCGCGCTCCTCGGGACCGGTGGGTCGCAGCGTGGTCGTCACCTCCGCATCCTTGCGCACCCCCGCCGCCGCGGGCCAGCCCCTGCCGGGGATCACGGACGCCGGCGCTGCCGGGCCGCAGGTCAGGGGTCGATGTCGGCGGCGGCGCGCTCGGCGAACACCCGCATCGCCGCCGCGGTGACGGGGCCCGGCGCTCCCGGCAGGTCGCGGCCGTCGAGGCGGGCGACCGCCTGCACGTCGCGGGTGGTGGAGGTGAGGAAGACCTCCTCGGCGCGGTTCAGGGCGTCCATCGGCAGCTCGGCCTCCCGCGCGTCGGTCCACTCCAGGACCAGGGCCCGGGTGACGCCCGCGAGGGCTCCCGAGGAGAGCGGCGGGGTCCAGGCGACGCCGTCGAGCACGACGAACACGTTCGTCCCGGTGCCCTCGCAGAGCGCTCCGGTGGTGTTGGGGAAGATCGCCTCGCTGGCGGCGCGGGCGCGCGCCGCGGCCAGCGCCACGACGTTCTCGCCGTAGGAGGTGGTCTTGAGGCCGCTGAGGGCGCCGCGCTCGTTCCGCGTCCACGCCACGGTGACGGCGGAGGTCGTGTCGGGGCGGCGCGCGATGGCGAAGTGGGCGGCGAGCACCGTGGGGTCGACGGTGTCGCCGCGGTCCGAGCCCATCGGGCCCCGGCCGCCGGTGTACGTCAGCCGCAGCCGGCCCAGCGGATGCGGCGACGCGGCGACCGTCTCGTGGCAGGCGCGCCGCAGTTCGTCCAGGTCGGGTGCGGGCAGGCCGAGCCCGGCGGCGGACCGGGCGAGCCGCTCCAGGTGCCGGGTGAGCGCGAACGGCGCGCCGTCCACGGTCTTCACCGTCTCGAAGACGCCGTCGCCCACGGTGAGCCCGTGGTCGAAGACGGAGACGCCCGCCTCCTGCTCGGTCCGCAGGGTGCCGTTGAGCCAGATCCGCATGAGTGCCTCGCCTCGCCGCTGTCGGTCGGCGGCCGGGTGGCGCGCCCGGCCGGGGCCGGGCGCGGTGGCCGCCGGCTCCAGCCTAGGACGCGCTCCCGACGGATGCCCGGGGCCCGCAGCGCGCCCGTCCGGCGACGCTCAGCCCGCGGCGACGGCGAGGAGTCGCGCCGCCTTGAGCTCCGTCTCACGCCACTCGTGGTCGGGGTCGGAGTCCCAGGTGATGCCGGCGCCGGTGCCGAACCGCAGCTGCGGTGGGCCGACCGCCGGGCGGTCGATCCAGAAGGTGCGGATGGCGACCGCCAGTGTCCCGGTGCCGCGGTCGGCGTCGACCCAGCCCACGCCGCCGCAGTAGGGCCCGCGCGGCGCGGTCTCCAGGGCGTCGATGACGGCGAGGGCGCTGGACTTGGGGGCGCCGGTCACCGAACCCGGCGGGAAGGTGTGCTCCAGCAGCTCCGGCCACCCCGCCCCGGGGGCGAGGCGGCCGCGCACGGTGGAGACGAGGTGCACCAGGCCGGGGTGCTTCTCCGTGACGCACAACTCGGGGACGGTGACGCTCCCCGGTGCGCAGACCCGGCCGAGGTCGTTGCGGACCAGGTCGACGATCATCACGTTCTCGGCGTGGTCCTTCGGGAGCAGCTCCCCGGCGGTGGGCGCGGTCCCCTTGATCGGGCCGGACTCCACGGTCTCCCCGGTGCGCCGCAGGTAGAGCTCCGGGGAGGCCGTGGCGATCTCGACGCCGTGGCGGGGAAGCCGGATGGTGCCCGCGTGGGGCGCGGGGTTGCCGCGCGCCAGGTGGGCGGTCAGGGCGTCGATGTCGGCGTCGGGCCCCACCTCGGCCGAGAGCACGCGGCAGAGGTTGGCCTGGTAGACCTCGCCGGCGGCGATGTGTGCGCGGATCCGGCGCACGCCCGCGGTGTAGGCGTCGCGGTCGAGCGAGGTGTGCCAGCTGTCGGTGGCCGGGCCCCGCCAGCGGCCCGGTGCGGGGACCGGTGCGGGTCGCACCTCGCCGAACCGCGCGCAGACCAGCCCGCCGTCGTACCGCGCCGCGACCGCCCACCAGCCGTGGGACGACAGCGCCTCCGGGTCGTCGGTGACGTCCCGGAGGTCGGTCGCGAGGAGGCCGCCGAAGCGGGCCATGGGGGCGAGTTCGTGCACGCGAGCGAGTCTAGGACGGGGGTGCGTGGGACGATCCGCGGCCCGGTCCGCAGCACGCCCCGTGGGGAACCGAGTTTGAGCTGTCACCGGAATCGGATAGAGTTCACCACGTCGCCGGGAAGCGGAAGCGGACCGGAACGACAATGCGGACGTAGCTCAGTTGGTAGAGCACCACCTTGCCAAGGTGGATGTCGCGAGTTCGAGTCTCGTCGTCCGCTCTCGAGGGCCTGTCCCTCGTGGTGGAGTGGCCGAGAGGCGAGGCAACGGCCTGCAAAGCCGTCTACACGGGTTCAAATCCCGTCTCCACCTCGGACGATTAGCTCAGCGGGAGAGCGCTTCCCTGACACGGAAGAGGTCACTGGTTCAATCCCAGTATCGTCCACCACGCCCCCTCGGGGGCAACCCGCGCGATTAGCTCAGCGGGAGAGCGCTTCCCTGACACGGAAGAGGTCACTGGTTCAATCCCAGTATCGCGCACGGGTGCTTCGGCACCGTCCTCCCGGACGATTAGCTCAGCGGGAGAGCGCTTCCCTGACACGGAAGAGGTCACTGGTTCAATCCCAGTATCGTCCACCACCGGCAGCGGCCGGGGAACCACGGTTCCCCGGCCGCTGCGCTGTTGCACCGCGTCGGCCTGCGGGGGCGGCGCGCTGCGGCGGCGGGATCGCTCGTGCGAGTGGTCCGTTGCCGCGGGGCAGGAGGGGCGCACGGCGATGACGGTGGCCGGGGACCTGTCCGGTCCCCGGCCACCGTGCCGTCCGACACCCCCGTCCCCACGGGGCCGTCATCCGGTGCGAGCAGACCCGGCCGCTCTTCCGGGTCCGGGTGTCACCACCCGATCGCACCGGCCACGGACGACACCTGTGTCACGACCGCCTCCACGCCGCCGAAGAGCACGGCGAGCGCGAGGGCGAACGGAAGCACCATGGCGAGCGCGACGAGGGGGTGGCGTCGGCCGTTCTCCTGGCCGTACTCCAGCGGCCGGTCCCTCACCGGTGCCGCCGAGGGTGCCACCTGGGCCATTCCGGCCACCTCCTGCTCGCCGCCTGCTCGTTGCCCCTGCGCCCGACCGTGGCCGGGCCGCGGGGAGTCCTCACGTGGTCGCGGCGGGCGGTCGCCCTCGTGGGCGAGGACAACGGATCGTCCGCCGCTGGTTCCCACGCTAGGCGGCGGGCGGCCCGGCCGTCGTCAGCCCGCCGTACCGTCCCGGCGCCTCCGGGAGGATGACGGGCGGGCCGCTGCGTCGTCCTGAAGGTGGACTCCCGCTCCGCCGTCTCAGGGTTGTCCCCCAAGGGCGCGTCGGCTGCGCGGCCTGTCGGCGGCGCGGGCCCTCAGTCCGTAAGCTGTCCGCGACAGAGCTACCGGCCGGCGACGGGGATGGACATGGCGATGATGCGGCTGCGGCGCGAGGACCCGCGGGTCGTCGGCTCGTTCCGGCTGCACCGGCGCCTGGGGGCCGGCGGGATGGGCGTGGTCTACCTCGGTTCGGACCGGCGCGGGCAGCGGGTGGCCCTGAAGGTGATCCGCCCGGACCTCGCGGAGGATCCCGAGTTCCGCTCCCGGTTCGCCCGGGAGGTGTCCGCCGCCCGGCGTATCCGCGGCGGGTGCACGGCCCGCCTGGTGGCGGCCGACCTCGACGCGGCGAAGCCGTGGTTCGCGACCCAGTACGTACCCGGTCCCTCGTTGCACGACCGGGTGGTGGCGGACGGCCCCCTGCCGGCGGCCGAGACCGCGGCGATCGGTGCGGCGCTGGCCGAAGGGCTGGTCGCGGTCCACGAGGCCGGAGTGGTGCACCGGGACCTGAAGCCCTCCAACATCCTGCTGTCGCCCAAGGGTCCGCGCATCATCGACTTCGGCATCGCCTGGGCGACGGGTGCCTCCACCCTGACGCACGTGGGCACCGCGGTGGGCTCCCCCGGCTTCCTGGCGCCGGAGCAGGTGCGCGGCGTGGCCGTCACCCCCGCGACCGACGTCTTCTCGCTGGGGGCGACCCTGGCCCACGCGGCGCTCGGCGAGTCGCCCTTCGGTGAGGGAAGTTCGGAGGTGCTGCTCTACCGGGTGGTGCACGAGGAGGCCCAACTGCGCGGCGTGCCCGCCGCACTGGGCCCGCTGCTGCGGGCGTGCCTCGCCAAGCAGCCCGAGGAGCGGCCGACCACGCTGCAGCTCTCCATGCGGCTGAAGGAGATCGCGACCCGCGAGGCGCGCGGCGCGGGCCTCGGGATGCAGCGGCAGGCGGCAGCCGTCGCCCCGCGCGAGACGCCCGCGCCGCCGGCGCCCCGC
>NZ_JAAVJC010000121.1 GCF_012033785.1 Streptomyces bohaiensis | reverse complement strand
GCCCGTGGCCGCCCCGCCGCGGAGCCCGTCGGCGGGCGGCAGCTCGGGCGGGCGACCCGGAGGGCGGGCCGGCGGAGCGGTCAGTCACGCGCGCCGCGGCCGTCGAACTCGTCGGGGTCCAGTATCCGCAGCCCCATCGTCTCGGAGCCGACGTCCCGGTGCGGGACGGGGACCCGTCCCTCGCCGGCGGGCCGGCCGGCGGCGGGCCGCTGCCGGGGTGTGACCCGACCGGCGCGGGGCCGGGGCTCGGCCTCCCACTCGTCCTCGTGGAAGTCCTCCTCGGCCTCCTCCTGCCGGTCGCTGCCGCTCCCCCAGGAGTGCAGCACCGCGCCGAGCAGCGCTCCGCCGGCGCCGACCACCAGCTCCCGGACCCGGGCGAGGTCGTCGCGGCGCACCTCGTGCGGGTCGCAGACGACCAGGACGCCGTCGACCCGGTCCACCAGGGCGATCGCGTCGGCGTAGGAGAGGACGGCGGGCGCCAGGACGGTGACGACCGCGCCGCGGGTGTCGGCGTGGCCGATGAGGTGGCTGGCCGGCGGGGAGGTGAGCGCCCGGGGGACGTTGCGGACCCGGCGGCCGGGCACCAGGTCGAAGACGCCGGACTCGCCGGCGTCGATCGGCACCCGCAGCCCGGCGGGCCAACCGCCGTCGCTGCCGGGGGTGGAGACCCAGCCGGGGCGCACGCCGTCCGCGTGGCGCAGCTGGTCGGTGAGGCTGGGTGTCCGCAGGTCGGCCTCGATGAGGAGGGCGTCCATGCCCATCTCGGCGAAGGCCGCGGAGAGGTTGACCGAGGTGACCAGCGGGGTCTCGATGGTGCCGCGCGGGGCGACGACCAGCAGCCTGCGGCGTCCGGCGAACGCCTCGTCGTAGGCGAGGCGGAACGCGACCGACCGGTACTCCTCCGCCAGCCGCCCCTCGGCGAGGAGCTGGCCGGGCGCGGGGCGGTCGGTGCGGGGCAGCACACCGAGCACCGGCGCCCGGAGCTCGCGGGCGACGTCCCCGGCGGACCGGACCCGGGGGTCGAAGACCAGCCGGATCCAGGCGGCGAGCAGGCCGATGCCGACGCCGACGGCGGTGCCCAGGACCAGCAGCATCACCAGCCCCGGACCCGACGGCGCTTCGGGTACGGCGGCCCGGGTGATGACCCGGCCGCCGGAGGTGTCCAGCGACCGCAGCTCGCTGACGCGCGCGTCGATCTCACCGAGGCGCGCCACCACCGCGGCCCGGGAGGCGAGGGCCTCCTCGTGGGCGCGGGTGCCGTCGACGGCGCCGCTGATCAGGTCCTCGGTCTCCTCCAGTCGCTCCTCTTGCGCGGTGCGCTGCTCCTGGAGCGCGCCCACC
The DNA here is from genome assembly GCF_012033785.1 of Streptomyces bohaiensis. GTDB lineage: Bacteria > Actinomycetota > Actinomycetes > Streptomycetales > Streptomycetaceae > Streptomyces > Streptomyces bohaiensis. The sequence goes on along the minus strand of NZ_JAAVJC010000121.1, from coordinate 12,623 downwards.
ATGGAGTCGACGAGGTCCTGGGCGGCGGCCTGGCGGTTGCCCAGGTAGGCGCGGACGAAAGCGTTGGCGCGGCCGGCGGCGGTCTGCGGCTCGGTGGCGGTGTAGGAGAACCGCAGCACCTCGGTGTTGGGCGGGTTGGTGACCTGGAGGTCCTCCTTGAGGTCGTCCGCCTCGTCCTCGGGCCGGCCGAGTTCGGTCGCCGCGAGCTGGGCGACGGTGTCGCTGACGGCGGTGCGGCGCTCGGACCCCATGGCGACGCGGTCGAGCGAGGTGCCGTCGAACGGGTCGCTGGCCGGCGCGCGGACCACGATCTCACTGGTCGCGATGTAGGTGTCGCTGGTGGCCACGCCGAGGTAGCCGCCGCCGAGGGTGCCGAGGAGCACGCCCGCGGCGATCAGCAGCCGGTAGCGCAGTAACTGCCGGAACTGGTCGCGCAGCAGGTCGGGTTCGTCGTGGCCGGGGCCGCCGCGGACCTCCTCGCGCGCCGTGGCCTCTTTCACGACGGGTTTCCCTTCCTGCCGTTCGGCCGTGCCGGCCCCGGCTGTGCGCCGGGCGCCCGCAGCACGGGGCGGCCGGCGGTGGCACGGTGCTCGCTGATGGCCTCGTCGAGGAGCGCGGAGATCCGGCCGAGGCCGGCCTCGCGTCCCAGGTGCGCCCGAGCGTAGTCGAAGCCGCGGGCGCCGAGTGCGGTGGCGACCGCCGGATCCTCGGCCAACTCGGCGGCCGCGGCGGCCAGTGCGGCCGGGTCCTCGGGCGGCACCAGCCAGCCGGCGTCGGATCGGCGCACCTCCTGCGCGGTGCCCCCGTCCGGCGCGACGGAGGCGATGACGGGCCGGGCCGCCATGAAGTAGCTGGTGAGCTTGGAGGGGACGCTCATGTCGAGGACGGACGCCCGCTGGGTGACGACCAGCCCGTCGGCGGCGGCGAGCACATCGGTGAAGTCGCCGCTGTCGGCGGGCGGCAGGAACTGGACGTTGGGCAGGCCGGCCGCCAGGGCGGTCAGGTGGGCACGTCGGCTGCCGTCGCCCATCAGCGCCACGTGCAGCGCGGGGTGGAGGCGCGCGGCCTCCACCAGCACCTCCAGCCCCTGCTTCAGCCCCATGTTCCCGGCGTGCAGCAGCACGGTGCGCCCCGTCCAGCCGAGACGTTCGCGGGTCTCCTCACGGGTGTCGCCCGCGGGCGCGACGTGCGACCAGTTGGGCACCAGCCGGACCTTGTGGTCGGGGACGCCCAGGGCGTGGACCCGTTCGCGGAACGTCTCGTGGATGATGCCGACCAGCGCGGCGGCGCGCAGTACCCGGCCCTCCAGCGCGGCGGCCGCCCCGGCGACGCGCCCGCCGCCGGTGATGCCGCTCTGCGCGGCGGCGGCGCCCATGAGGTCCTGCACGACGGGGACGAACGGCACGGCGTGGCGACGGGCGATGCGCGCGGCGAGGACGCCGCCGGCGAGGCTCGGCATCTGCGCCAGGACGGCGTCGGGGCGCCCCATGCGGGGCGGGGCGACCAGGCCGTGGGTGAGGATCGACGCCTCGTAGAGCGCGCGCCGGACGGCGGTCTGACGGCGCGGCACGGTGTGGCGGCGGCGGTGCACCAGCACGCCCGACCGCTCGTCGGTGGCACGCCAGCGGCCGCGGTAGGAGGGGTCGGGGCGCCAGGAGGGGTAGTGGGGTATCCCTGCCAGGACGTGGACCTCGGCGCCCCGGTCCGCGGCCCAGTGCTCGGCGACCTGGGTGGCGTAGGGGCCGATCCCCGCCTGCTCCGGGGCGTAGTTGGTGGAGACCAGCAGCAGACGCTCGCGGTCGCCGCGTCGGGACTCGGGCTCGGTGACGGGCACGGTGTAGACGGGCTGCGGGCGGTGGCCGGGCTCGCCACCCATCGGCGGATCGACGAAAGTGTCGCGCAACGTCAAACTCCTCCCCCGGGCTCTGCCTCCCCTGACAGCGCTCCGTGCTCAGACTATCCGCAGAACCCCACGGCGTGTCAGCGTTCTGGGGAGTGCCTGCCCGGGTATGCTGCGCGCCGATCAATCCCGGCCGTACCGCGCCGGTTCCCCCACCGGTTGGCGCGATCCCCCGGTGCGTCCGCCCCGCAGCGGCTATCGTCGGCCCCCGAGAGCGAACTGGCGCGGCGCCGGACCGGGGGACGGCGGGCCGCCGCGCCGCGATGACCGGGGGGTCACGGCATGTCGCACACCGTCGGCTACGCGCCCGGGGTCTACGACCTCTTCCACATCGGGCACCTCAACATCCTCCGGCACGCCCGCGCCCGCTGCGACCACCTGGTGGCGGGGGTCGTCTCCGACGAGACGGCGACCGGCATGAAGGGACGGCCACCGGTGATCCCGCTGGTGGAGCGGTTGGAGATCGTCCGGTCAATCCGCTTCGTCGACGCCGCCTTCGTCGACACCTCCCACGACAAGCTGGAGATGTGGCGGCGCGTGCGGTTCGACGTGATCTTCAAGGGCGACGACTGGCGCGGCACCCCCAAGGGCGAGCGGCTGGAGGCGGCGATGGCGTCCGTCGGCGTCGAGGTCGTCTACTTCCCCTACACCGTGCACACCTCCAGCACGCAGCTGCGCGGCGCCCTCGACGCCCTCGCGGCCCCGGCACCCGGCGGGGCGGAGGTCATCCGCTCCGCGGAGAGCTGACCCGCTCCGCGTCGCGGGCGGCCCCCGCCCCGGCCGGTCCGCTCCGCCCGTCCAGCAGAGCGGGCGTCGGCCGACTCGGCGCATCGGCCAGTTCCCGGTACCACTTGGCGAGAAACCCCCCCAGCAGCAGCACCGCCGCCAGGGCCAGCACGGTGTAGCCGACCCGGAAGGCCGCCTGAAGCCCCAGCAGCAGGAAGACCAGGCAGACCACCCCGTAGTCCACCGGGAGGAGGGCCACCGCGCGGACCGTCGAGGGCTGCGGCGCGGGCGCCCCCGGCAGGGGACGGGGCTTCAGCTTCTCCGTCAGCAGACCCCCGCAGTAGGTGGTGACCGCCGCCAACTGGAAGACCAGCGGCACCAGCAGCCACGCCGCGTGGGGCGGTTCGGCGAACCGGTACCAGGAGACGAGGACGGCGGAGTGCAGTGCGGTGATCTTCACGCAGTCCACGACATGGTCCAGCCACTCACCGGCAGGCCCGGACACCCCGCGCAGCCGGGCCAGTTGGCCGTCGGCGGAGTCCAGCGCGTACCCGGCGACCAGCAACGCCCAGACGCCGAACCCCAGCCCGACGGACGGCGGCACCAGCGCGATCAGCGCGATGCCGGCGAAGCTGAGGGCCGCGCTGGCCAGCGTCACCTGGTCGGGCCCCAGCCCGGCCCGGTACGCCGCGGCGGCGAGCAGCCTGCCCAGGGGGCGGTTGACGTGGCGGGAGTAGAGCGAGACGCCCTTGGCGGACTTCTGCGCCGTGCGCAACCGCACCAGCGCCTCCCGGAAACCGACCGGGGCCGGGCCCCCGTCGGGCTCCGACGGAACCTTCATCACGTACCCCCTGGCAGGTCGTCGGCGCGGCGTGCGGCATCATCCCATGCGGGAGTTGTCCGCGGGGCGCCGTTCCGATGCGGTGGCCGAAGCGCGTTCCGGACCGGCAGCGGCCGGCCGCGCCCGCGGCACACGAGGTGACGGGGAGGGGCCCCACCATGCGGGTGCGAGGACGGCTGACGGCTGCCCTGACGGGGCTGGCGGTGACGATGTCCCTGGCGGGCTGCGTGACGGTGCGCGGCGAGGAGGCGGTGCTCCCGTCCACCACGGAGGAGGAGGCGGCCGAGGCGCTGGAGCGGTACGCGGAGATCAAGAACGAGGTCAACCCCACCTACGACGCCGAACTGAACGCGACGGCGGACGCCGGGGCCCTGGCCGCCATCAACTCGGCCGGCCATCGGGCGCGCGGCGCGGTCCACCCGGAGGGCAACCCCGGCTACGTGCCGATGGCGTTCGAGGACCCGGAGTTCCACATTCCGCGGCAGGCCGGCTGGCCGAAGCACTTCGTGGTCGACACCGCCACCAACCGCGGTGACGACCGCTGGCTCATGGTCTTCACCCGCGACGCGGTGACCGAGGACTGGCGCGCGGCCTACCTGCTGACCTTCGACGCCGACGAGGTGCCGCGGTTCACCCGCGACGAGGAGGGCTGGGCGCAGGCGGTGGCCGAGGACGAGGCCGAGGGGCTCGCGATGAGCCCGGCGGAGCTGGCCGAGGGGTACGTGGCCTACCTGGCGGAGGGCGAGGGCCCCTACGAGGACGGCCCGCTCACCTCCGGCGAGCGCGAACGCCGCGAGGAGGCCGGTAACGAGGCCGCCTACGTCGTGCAGTACCAGGACAGCACCGGCGGCCGGGCGCACTCGGTGCCCTTCGGGCTGCGCACCGAGGACGGCGCGGTGGTGTTCTTCTCCTCCGAGCACCACGAGAAGCAGACCTGGGCCGAGGGCGAGACGCCGGTGGTCGACGAGTACGTCGAGGCGCTGCTGGAGGGCGACGCCTCGCGGTCGGTCACCACCCGGCGGATGAGCGTGCAGGCCGCGCTGCTGCCGGAGCTGGAGGGCGAGGGCGTCGAGGTGGTCTCACGGGTCTTCGGGGTGGTCTCCGCCTCCGGGGAGTGACCCCGGCGCGACACGCGTCCCGGGACGGCGACCGGCGCGGCGCGACGGCGGGAAGCCGGGTGCGGGGAGGGCCGTGGCGGGGAGCCGGGCGGCGCGGTCTCAGCGGCCGTACCAGCCGACCGGCTCATCGCGCGCGACGCCGTCCGCCTCCTCCTCGGCGAGCAGGACGGCACCGGCGTCGGTGAGGGCCTCGAGCAACTTCAGCGGCTCCGGCAGCGAGTGCTCGGGGCCGCGCAGCCAACGCACACCGCCCCCGCCGGGAACGCGCGAGGGCGGCAGCAGCACGTAGCTGGCGCGGCAGTGCCAGCGCAGCCCCGGGTGCTCGTCCAGGGTCTCGGGGTGGCAGTCCAGCTCGCACGGCCACCACTCCTCCTCGTCGTCCGGCGCGCGGGTCTTGGTGAAGAACAGCATCCGGTCGGGGTCCACGACGGCGACCGGTCCGAGCTCCACCCCCTCGGCCTCCAGCCGCGCCAGCGCCGCCTCGCCCGCGGCGAGCGGCACGTCGAGCACGTCGTGCACGCGGCCGGTCGGGGTGATGACGTTGGTGGCGGGGTCGGCGTCGAACCAGCGGCCGATCCGCTCGGGGTCGGTGGTCGCCTCGGTCTGCCAGGCGAACGAGACGGGGTGGCGGCCCGGCGTGGGACAGCCGATGCGTTCGCACGAGCAGCCGTAGTCCTGCGGGTGGGCGGCGCGAGCGAGCGGGAAACCCGCCGCGGCGGCGAGCAGGAGTTCGTCACGGCGTCGTGCGACGGCGGCGTCGGCGGCGGCCGCGCCCCTCGCGCCGCGTCGCAACCAGCGGGGCATCCTGCTCTCGCGTTCCATGAGCGTGGTACCGCCTCACTTCGTCCGAGGGCCGCCCGCCTGGAGCGGGGGGTGGCGACTGGGGCCATCCTGCACTGTGTGGCTGGGGAATGCGTAATCGGACCGGCCCGAAGGCCGGATGACGTACGTCACCCGCCGTCACCACCGACTGCCCGGCGGGCCGTCCCGTACACCGGAACGTCGACCCGGCCCGCAGCGGCGGGCCCGACGGCTCCGCTCGCAGCTCCCGCCGCGGGCCGGACGGCCGGTCGCGGAGCCGTCGGGGACCGGCGGAATCCGGCCGCCGCGTGCCCGACCGGCGGAGGTGGCCCGCGCGCGGGCCGCCTCCGCCCACAGAACACGCCGTCAGAGCACGCCCTCAGCCCCGGGGGCGCAACCCGGCGAGGACGGTGTCCACCAGTGCGTCGGTGAAGTCGTGGTCCAGCGGCCCCCGCCGGGCCAACCACCGCTGGAAGAACGGGCCGGTCAGCATCTCGGCCGCCAGCCGCAGGTCGACGTCCTCCCGGAGCTGGCCGGCGTCCCGCGCGGCGCGGAGGCGGGTGATGTACACCTCGATGCCGCCGCCGGCGAGCCGGGCGTCGAACTCGCGGGAGAGGTCGGCGTCCTGCGCGCCGGCGATCGCGAGGGCCCGGTAGGGCGCCTCGAACGCCGGGTCGGAGAACTCGTCAGCGGTGGCGCGGAGCACCGCCCGCAGGTCGGCGGCGAGGTCGCCGGTGTCCGGGATCGCGGGCTCCGCCCCGGGCTCGCCCCCGTTCTCGGTGAAGGCGTCGAGAAGCACGGCCGCCTTGGAGGGCCACCAGCGGTAGATGGTCTGCTTGCCGACACCGGCGCGTGCCGCGATGGCCTCGATCGTCAGCCGTGCGTACCCCACCTCGCCGACCAGTTGGAGGCTGGCGCCCAGGATCGCGGCCCGGGAACGGGCGTTGCGGCGGCTGGGGTCCGGCGGCCGCCGGGCGCCGGTTCCGGACGCGGGAGGCTGGTCGGGGTCGGGGCGCTGGCTCATGACGGCAGTCTAGCGAGACGCCACGTCTTGACGAGACGCTACGTCTCGCCTCGCTCTGGAACTGCCATTCGGGGAGTCGCCGGCCCCCTTTGGGGAACGCCGGGCCCCGCCCCACGGGAGACAAGGAGTCCGCGATGAGCAAGCACCGCGTCGGATCGACGCCGGGCCTGGGGGCACCCGCAGCAACCTCTCCGAGGGGGCGCTCCTTCGGAAGGCCGCTCCGCCGAACGCCCCGGCCGGCGATCCGCAGCAGCGGCTCGCGCGTGCGCCGCTGCGGCGGCTGCGGCGGCTGCGGCGGCTGCGGCGGCTGCGGCGGCTGCGGCGGCTGCGCGAGAAGAAGTGACACCTTCCGGCGGCAACTCCGCGGAACTCCGGCTCCTCACGACCAACGCTGTGCACACTGGGCACACCGCACAGCCGGTCGTCGTGAGGAGCCCTCCTTGTACTCACCCCGCCGCTATCTGATGTGCCCGCCCGAGCACTTCCGGGTCACCTACGCCATCAACCCGTGGATGGACCCGGCCACCCCCGTGGACCTGCCGCTCGCCGTCACCCAGTGGCAGGCGCTGCGGGACCGCTACCGCGCCCTCGGCCACACGGTCGACGAACTGGACCCGCACCCCGACCTGCCCGACCTCGTCTACGCCGCCAACGGCGCCACCGTCATCGACGGCCGCGTGCTGGGCGCCCGGTTCGCCCACCCCGAACGCCGCCCGGAGGCCGCGCTCCACCGCGAGTGGCACCTGCGCAGCAGCGGCGCGGCTGCCCCCGTCTACTTCCGCGAGCCCGAACACGTCAACGAGGGCGAGGGGGACTTCGCGGTGACGGCGGGGTTCCTGCTCGCGGGGCGCGGTTTCCGCAGCTCCCCGCTGTCGCACGCCGAGGCGCAGGAGTTCTTCGGCCGGCCCGTCATCGGACTGGACCTGGTCGATCCGCGGTTCTACCACCTCGACACGGCGCTGTGCGTGCTCGACGACAGCCGCGACGACGCCGTCATGTACTACCCCGAGGCGTTCTCACCGGGCAGCCGCACCGTGCTGGCCCGGCTGTTCCCGGACGCGGTGCTGGCCGAGGAGCCCGACGCGCTGGCGCTCGGCCTCAACGCCGTCTCCGACGGGCACCACGTCCTGCTGCCCCGCGAGGCGGGCGGGCTCTTCGGGCCGCTGCGGGAGCGCGGGTACGATCCGGTGGCCGTGGAGTTGGGGGAACTCCTCAAGGGCGGGGGCAGCGTGAAGTGCTGCACCGGGGAGCTGCGGAGCTGACCCACGGCATGGCACGGCACGACACGGCGCATGGCGGCGCCGGGCGCACGGTTCACTCCGGCACGCCGTCGTCGCCGGCGGCGGGACCGCCCGGAACGGCGGGAGCGGTAGGGGCGGCGGGGTCGCTCGCCGGGGGCCAGCTGTCGCCCCACTCCGCGTCCCGCGCCGCGCGGTAGGCGTCCTTGGTCCGCTTGGTGACGGTGGCCCGGCGCACCTCGCCCGCGGGCTCGCAGACGTCCAACAGGACCTGGCCCTTGCGCTGCTGCGGCCGTCTGACGATGCGCCCGGGAGCCGCACCGGGCGTGTCCCAACCGGCGGGCACGGCGGCGACGTAGCTGAACTTCTCGTCCTCGTAGGGAAGTTCGCCACCCTTCACGCGGCGGTGCAGCGAGGAGCGCGAGACCCGCGCCGCGAAGTGGCACCAGTCTGCGCCCGGTTCGAGCGGGCAGGTGCCGCTGTGCGGGCAGGGCGCGAGCACCCGCATCCCCGCGTCGGTCAGCCGGTCCCGGGCGCGCCGCATCCGGAGGTAGCCGTCGGGCGTCCCGGGCTCCACCAGCACCACCGCCCCACCCGTCGCGGCGGCGGCGTCCACCACGGCGTCGCGGCTCTCCTCGGTCAACTCGTTGAGCACGTAGGAGATCGTCACCAGCTCCGCTCCGGGCAGTTCCAGCCCCGGGCCGATGCGCTCCTTCTCCCAGCCGGCCACCCGCGGTCCGGCGCCGGTGTCGGCCAGCTCGCGGCCCAGTTCCAGCGCGGGGCCCGCCCAGTCCAGCACGGTGACGCGGCGCTCGCCCGGCCAGACTCCCGCGACCGCCCACACCGCGGCACCGGTGCCGCCGCCGACGTCCAGCTGGCTCGCGGGCGACCAGCCCGGCAGCCGGGCGGCAAACTCACCGAGGGCCGCGGAGACCGCGCTGGTGGTCGCGGGCATGCGGTAGGCGGCGTAGGCGACCGCGTCGGCGCGGTCCCGCAGGATCGGGGCGCCGGTCGGCGTACGGCCCCGGTAGTGCGTCATCAGCCGCTCGACGGCGCCGCTCAGCTGCCGCGGGGGCAGGCCGTCGAGCAGGGCGTCGAGGGCGCTCCGCAGCCGGTCGCCGGTGGTCGTGGTCACCCGGAGATCCTAGTGGGACGGGGCGGGCGGCCGGGGTCAGGGCGGAGACGCCGGGCAGAGGCGGGGGCGGGCGAAGGGTCGGGGCGGATGATTCGGGGCGGGCGGAAAAGCGGGGGCGGTGCGCCGGACCCCGGCGCTACCGTGGCGCCCCTGCGGGGGCAGGCCCCGCCGGAGGGGGGCACGCGGTGGCGGAGCAATCGCTGGACGGCGCCGAGGGCGCCGTTGCTGCCACGACGGGGCGGACCGACGACGCGCGGACCGGGCGGCCGCGCCACGAGATCCGGGCCCTGCACACCGGGACCACCGTCACCGTCTACCAGGCGTACTCCCCCGCGATCGGCGGCCCGGCGGCGCGCGACGGCCGGTTCCCGGACACGTGGCGGCGCGAGCGGATGACCTGGGTCAAGCCCTCGTTCCTGTGGATGATGTACCGCTCCGGGTGGGGCACCAAGCAGGACCAGGAGACCGTGCTCGCCGTCGAGATCGACCGCGCCGGGCTGGAGTGGGCGCTGCGCAACGCGGTCCTCTCCCACTACACCTCGACGCTGCACGCCGACCGTCCCGCGTGGCGGCGCGCGCTGCGGCAGGCCCCGGCGCGGGTGCAGTGGGACCCCGAGCGGGACCTCGCCCTGCGGCCGCTGCCGTACCGCTCGCTCCAGCTGGGACTGGCGGGCGAGGCTGCGGCCCGGTACGCCGACGCGTGGATCGTCTCCCTCAGGGACGTCACGCCGCTCGCCCACCGGGTGCGGGAGCTGGTACGGGCCGGTGACACCGCCGCGGCGGCCGGACTGCTGCCGCCGGAGACGCCGCTGTCCCTCCCGGCCGGGACGCTCGACCGGCTGGTCCCGGGCTGATCCGGTCCGCCCGGGGAACGGCGGCGAGGCGCCGCGGTCAGGACGGCCGGTCTCCGGACGCGCCGGTCAGGCCCCTGCGGCGTGCGGCCCGCGCGGGGAGCCGTCCAGCGCCCGCGCCAGCAGCGTGGCCGCCGCCGCGCGCGGGGTGCTGTCGGCCGGAGCGGGGCGGACGGGGTGCACGGTGGTGGCCAGCAGCACCAGGAAGCCCCCGGACCGGCGGTCCAGCACCAGCGAGGTGCCGGTGAACCCGGTGTGGCCTGCCGCGCCTGCGCCGGCCAGGGCGCCCATGAAGGAGGGCTGGTCGACGGCGAACCCGAGGCCGGGCGCGGTCAGCATCAGGTCGACGGAGTCCGGCCGGAGCACCGGGCCGCCGCCGGCGAGGAGCGCCCGGCACAGCCGGGCGAGGTCGTCGGCGGTGGCGAAGAGTCCGGCGTGCCCGGCGACACCGCCGAGCGCGGCGGCGTTCTCGTCGTGCACCTCGCCGCGCAGCATCCCCCGGTCCGCCTTGGCCCAGGGCCGCCACTGGTCCTCCGTGGCCGCCACCCGCGCCGCGGGGACCGGCCCGAACCGGGTGTCGGCCATGGCGAGCGGCCCGGTCACCTCCTCGCGGAGCAGCGCGTCCAGTGGCCGGCCGGTCACCCGCTCCAGCAGCAGGTGCAGGGTCAGCAGATTGAGGTCGGAGTAGCGACGGGTGGTTCCCGGGGCGTCCAGCGGCGCCTCGGCCCACAGCCGCTCGGGCCAGCCGCCCTCGTGGAAGGGCAGTTCGGGCCGGAGCCCGGAGGTGTGGGTGAGGAGGTGCCGGACGGTGACCGCGTCCTTGCCGGCCGCGCCGAACTCGGGGAGGTGGTCGCGTACCGGGTCCTCGACGCCGATGCGGCCGCGTTCGAGCTGCTGCACGGTGGCGATCGCGGTGAAGAGCTTCGTCACCGACGCCAGGTCGAAGAGGGTCTCGGGCGTGACCGGTGCGCGGTCGGCGAGCGGCAGCTCCCGGTCGTGCGCGGCCCAGCGCGCCGCCCAGCCGGCGGCGTGGCGCACCAGCGTGCGGTCCCGGTGCCCGGCGAGCAGCACCGCGCCGCCGCACCAGGCGCGGCCACCGGCGGTGCCGGGGGCCGCGTCCCGTGGGAGCGCCTCGGTCAACCGGACCAGCTCCCGGAGCGGGTCGCCGCCCGTCGCCCCCGAGGCGCCGCCCGCCGGAGCCGCCGCCTCGTCGTTCACGCCGCCGTCGGCGTCCTGCCCGTCTGCCATGGCCTGCACAGTACGACAAACGCCAGCGCGGCGAGGACGACACAGCTGAGCTGCACGACCGCCATGGGGACGGCGGTGTGCTCGCCGGCGATGCCGACCAGCGGCGAGGCGACGGCGCCGATGAAGAACTGCGAGGCGCCCAGCAGCGCCGAGGCGGAACCGGCGGCGTGCGGAGTCAGGGTGAGCGCCTGCGAGTTGGCGTTGGGGAGCACCAGCGCCATGGCCGCCATCAGCACGAACAACCCGACCGAGACCGGCACCAGCCCGGCATCGCCGAACGCTCCGGCGGTGACCAGCAGCAGCGCCACCGCGGCGATGGTGATGATCACCAGGCCGACGGCCATGACCCTGTTGAGGGAGACCCGCCCGACCAGGATCTTGCCGTTGATCTGGCTGACGGCGACCAGGCCGATCGAGTTGATCATGAAGAGCAGGCTGAAGGTCTGGGGCGAGCCGCCGTAGATCTCCTGCACCACGAACGGCGAGGCGGCGACGTAGGCGAACAGCGTCGCGAAGGTCAGCGCGCCCGCCAGCAGGTACCCGGTGAAGACCCGGTCGCGGAAGAGGCCGCCCATGGTGCGCAGCGCCGGACCGACGCCCCCGCTGTGCCGCTGCTCGCGCGGGAGGGTCTCCGGCAGCCACCGGGCGACGATGAGGACCAGGATCAGGCCGAGGACGGCGAGGACGACGAACAGGCCGCGCCAGTTGGTGACGCGCAGCATCTGCCCGCCGAGCACGGGGGCCATGATCGGCGCGACGCCGGAGATCAGCAGCAGCGTCGAGAAGAAGCGGGCCATCGCCACGCCCTCGTAGAGGTCGCGGACGACGGCGCGGGCGATGACGATGCCGGCGGCACCCGCGAGCCCTTGGAGCAGGCGGAAGGCGGTGAGTGCCTCGATGCCGGGCGCGAGCGCGCACGCGGCGGAGGCGACGACGTAGCAGACCATGCCGACGATGAGGGGGCGGCGCCGACCGAGCTGGTCGCTCATCGGCCCGATGATCAGCTGGCCGAGCGCCAGGCCGAGCAGGCAGGTGGTGAGGGTCAGCTGGACGCTGGAGGCCGAGGTGCCGAGGACGTTGCCGACCTCGGGGAGCGCCGGCAGGTACAGGTCCATCGACAGCGCCGGCAGCGCGGAGAGGCTGCCGAGGATGAGGGTGACGACCATCCCGGCCCGCAGCTTCGGCGAGACGGGGGCGGGCGCGAGGGTGGGGGGATGTTCGGGTGCGATGACCGGGGGGACCCCGGACGGCGTCATGGTGTCGGTGGGGGCCGCCTGTTCGGACTGGGACATGCACTCTCCGTCGTATCGCTCTGAACGGCCCAATCATCCCATCTCTGGGGGTGCGCCGGGAGCGCGCCTCGTCGTCCCGGAACCCCCTCGAGACCCGCCTCGGAGCGCTCGGCGGGCCACGCCGCGCACGGTCCCCGACGGACGCGAACCACCCCGTCCGGGCGTCAGTCGCCCCTGGCAGCAGCGGTGATGAGGCGTCCGGCGCGACCCCGCAACGCCGGAGACCCCCGCGCGTTCCGGGGCTCCCGGAGCCTGCCGGCGCCCCCGACGGCGGGCGGCCCCGCGTGACCGATCCCACAGCCCGAGGGGACCCCGGATGTCCGACGGGCCACCGCGCGGCGACCGCACGACCACGGCCGACCGGCGAGCCACGGCCGGCGGGCCGGTCCTCGGGCGACGGTCCGGGCATCGACCGGCCGAACCGGGCCCGGACCGACCCCGCCGAGGCG
>NZ_JAAVJC010000120.1 GCF_012033785.1 Streptomyces bohaiensis | reverse complement strand
CAACGGCTTCGCCGCGACGCTCTCCGCGGAACAGCTCGCCGCGGTGCGCGAGGTGCCCGCGGTCACGGCCGTCGAGGCGAACGCGGTGGTGGAGGCAGAGCCCGCCCCGGCGGCCGGCGTGTGCGCCGGCTGGCAGGTGGGGCACCAGAACAGATTGCGCCCGAACATCTCCGCGGTGCGCACCGGCGTGCCGCAGATGAGGCAGGTGCGGTGCGCGCGCCGGTAGACGTAGACCTCGCCGCCGTGGCCGTCGACCCGCGGCTCGCGGTTCATCGCCTCGGGGGTGTGCTCGGGCCGGACCGTGTCGATGCGCTTGGCTGCGACCCCGGCGGCCATCAGCTCGCTGAGGTCCTGCCACATCTCGTCCCAGGTCCGCCGGGGCAGCAGCTTGGCCGGCAGGTAGGGGTCCACGCCGTGGCGGAACAGCACCTCCGCGCGGTAGATGTTGCCGACGCCGGCGATGATCTTCTGGTCGAGGAGCAGCGCGCCGACCGCCACCGAGCTGCGGGAGAGCCGCTCGTAGGCGACGGCGGGGTCGCCGTCCTCACGCAGCGGGTCGGGGCCAAGCCGCTGGTGGAGCTGCTGCTTCTCGCCCCGGGTGAGGAGTTCGCAGGTGTTGGGGCCGCGCAGGTCCGCACAGTGGCCCTCGTCGGTGAGGCGCAGCCGTATCTGGCCGCGCGGCGGCGGGGCCTCACCGTCGCTGACGGTGAACTTGCCGTAGAGACCGAGATGGATGTGGACCCAGCGGGTGCCGCCGGGGCCACCGCCGGTGGAACCGGGCGGGGCCGCGTCGAAGCCGAGGAAGAGGTGCTTGCCGTGCGCCTCGGTCCCCGTCATGCGGTGCCCGTCCACCAGGGCGGCGCTGTCGGCGAAGCGGCCCTGCGGACTCGACGCCGACACCACCGCGCCGGTGAACCGGGCGTGCAGGTCGGCGGCGAGCCGGTGGATCGTGTGTCCCTCGGGCATCAGCCCTGCGGGTGGTGGGCGGGAACGGGCGGCAGCACGCCGTCGTTCTCGTAGGCGGTCAGCATGTCGATGCGGCGGGTGTGCCGGTCCTCGTCGGAGTAGGGGGTGGCGAGGAACGCCTCGACGAGGGCGGTGGCCTCGTCCTGGCTGTGCATGCGGGCTCCGACGGCGACGACGTTGGCGTTGTTGTGCTGGCGTCCCAGCCGGGCGGTCTCCTCGCTCCAGGCGAGGGCGCAGCGCACGCCGCGGACCTTGTTGGCGGCGATCGCCTCGCCGTTGCCGGAACCGCCGATGACGACGCCGAGCGCCTCGGGGTCGGCGGCGGTGCGCTCGGCGGCGCGCAGGCAGAACGGCGGGTAGTCGTCGAGTGCGTCGTAGATGTGCGGGCCGCAGTCGACGGGCTCGTGACCGTTTCGGGTCAGCCAGTCCGCCAGGTGGTTCTTGAGTTCGTAGCCGGCGTGGTCGGAGCCGAGATAGACGCGCATGGCAACGAGTCTGACACGGCCGCCCGCCCGGCCCCGCCCCGGGCGGGCGGTCGTGGTAGGCCGGTCGGCGCCGTGCGGGGCGCCGGTCGACTCCGTCAGGCGTCGCGGCGGCCGGGCAGCTTCCGCACGGCGGGCGCGGCGCCCATGGCGAGCGCGGCCTTGAGTGCGTCGCCGGCGAGGACCGCGCCCGGCCGGGCGGTGACAGCGGCGGTACGCGGAGCGGGTGCGAGACCCCGCGCCGGGCCCGCGACGCCGGCCACGGCCATCTGCCGCGTTGTCGAAAGACGCCGGAATACCACCCGGTACGAGGGCGCCCCTCCGCCGTGCAGCTGACCGCAACCGGCGCCGCGAGCCGATCCGACGCGGAGGCTCACACCCGCTCTCGCACGCGTCTCCCGGCTCGGCAGGGCGGGAATACCCACTAAAGCAGGCAGTCGTACGAGTGGTCTTCGACGAGCGCCGACAACGGACCGGCCCGGGATTCACGGCTTCGGCTGTTGCCCTGACGCGGTGTTCACTCCCCTGGTCGGCCGTGGGGTCGCGCGGGCGGCGGAGATCATTACTGTTAGCCTTCCGGGGCAAGCGATACGCATAAAAGGCACGCTGCGCATGAACGCCGTCGAAGGGTTACCGACATGGCTGTCTACTCTCTCCCTGAGCTCCCCTATGACTACGTGGCTCTCGAGCCCGTCATCAGCGGCGAGATCATCGAGCTGCACCACGACAAGCACCACGCCGCTTATGTGAAGGGTGCCAACGACACCCTGGAGCAGCTCGAGGAGGCGCGCGCCACCGACAGCTGGGGCAACATCAACGGCCTGGAGAAGAACCTCGCGTTCCACCTCTCCGGCCATATCCTGCACTCCATTTACTGGCAGAACATGACCGGTGACGGCGGCGGCGAGCCGCTGGAGAAGGACGGCACCGGCGAGCTGGCCGACGCGATCGCCGAGTCCTTCGGTTCGTTCGCGCGTTTCAAGGCCCAGCTGTCCAAGGCCTCCGCCACCACCCAGGGCTCCGGCTGGGGCGTGCTGGCGTTCGAGCCGGTCAGCGGTCGGCTGGTCGTCGAGCAGGTCTACGACCACCAGGGCAACGTCGGTCAGGGCTCCGTCCCGATCCTGGTCTTCGACGCCTGGGAGCACGCCTTCTACCTGCAGTACCGCAACCAGAAGGTGGACTTCGTCGAGGCGATGTGGCGCGTGGTGAACTGGCAGGACGTCGCTGCCCGTTACACCGCCGCCAAGCAGCGCGCCAACACCCTGCTGCTGGCGCCGTGACCGCCGCCGGCCCGCCCCCCGTGAGGGGAGGACGGGCCGGGCGCGGTGGAGCGGTACGAAAGGGGCCCGGTGGGCCGCCCGTGAGGGCGCGCCACCGGGCCCCTTCGCCCGTCGCAGCCGGGCGGGGCGCGCCGCGAGGGACGCGCGCCCGCCGGGCGGGTGCGGGCCGTTCAGTCGAAGACGGGGCCCTGGGTGCGGGTGCGCTTCAGCTCGTAGAACCCGGGGGTGGCGGCGACCAGCAGGGTGCCGTCCCACAGCCGGGCGGCCGCCTCACCGCGGGGCGCGGGGGTGACGACGGGACCGAAGAACGCGATCCGCTCGCCGTCTGCGCCGGGGACGGCGATGACGGGGGTGCCGACGTCCTGGCCGACGAGGTCGATGCCGGCGCTGTGGGAGGCGCGCAGCGCCTCGTCGTACTCCTCGCTGTCGGCGGCGGCCGCGAGCTCCGCGGGCAGTTCGGCATCGGCGAGGGCACCGGTGATCGCCGCGGTGAAGTCCTTCTCACCGCCCGGGTGGATGCGGGTGCCGATGGCGGTGTAGTAGCGGGCGAGCGCCTCCTGGCCGTGGGCCTGGTCGACGGCGACGGCGACCCGGACCGGGCCCCAGCCCTCGGCCATCAGGGTGCGGTACTTCTCGGGGAGCTCCTCGCGGTTCTCGTTGAGGACCGACAGGCTCATGACGTTCCAGCGGACCTTGACCGGGCGGACCTTCTCCACCTCCAGCATCCAGCGCGAGGTCATCCACGCCCACGGGCACATGGGGTCGAACCAGAAGTCGGCGGTCACGGGGGTGGTGCGCTCGGACATGCGGGGCCCTCCTCGGGCGGTGGGTGACGTCAGGTGGACAACGTACGGGCCAACGTGCCGGGAGGCGCGGGCATTCCGCCCGGCGGGGCGCGCCTGCGCCCCCGGAGCCGCGCGCGGCGGGTCGCGGGCCGTACCGTGTGTCCTGATCCGGCCGCCGCCGAGCCGGTCCCGCCCCGTGACCGTGCGGCGTGCGCGGACCCGGGCGGCGGCCACCGCCTACACGAGGGAGCCGATCCGTGCCGGGAGAGAACCTGACCCGCGAGGAGGCGCGCGAGCGTGCCCGTCTGCTGACCGTCCACGGGTACCGGGTCTCGCTGGACCTGCGGTCGGCGACGGAGCCGGCGCCCGCGTCCGGTCCGCGGACCTTCCGCTCCACGACGACCGTCCGGTTCTCCTGCGCCGAGCCGGGCGCGGACAGCTTCGCCGACCTGGTGGCGCCGCACGTCCACTCCGTCACGCTCAACGGCGAACCGCTCAACGTGGACCGCGTGTTCGACGGCACCCGGGTGCGGCTGCCGTCGCTCGCGGAGGAGAACGAGCTGGTGGTGGACGCCCGCTGCGCGTTCAGCCGGACCGGGGAGGGGATGCACCACTTCACCGACCCGGAGGACGGCGAGGTGTACCTCTACACGCAGTACGAGCCCGCGGACGCGCGCCGGGTGTTCACCACCTTCGAGCAGCCGGACCTGAAGGCGCCGTTCGACTTCTCGGTGACGGCGCCCTCGCACTGGACGGTGCTGTCGAACGGGGCGGAGACCGACCGGCGGGAGCTGTCGGACGGTTCGGGTGCCACGCGTACCTTCGCGACGACACGTCCGATCTCCACCTACATCACCACGGTGCTGGCCGGCCCGTACCACCACGAGACGGACCACTGGTCGCGCGCGCTGCCGGACGGTTCGACGCTGGAGGTACCGCTGGGCGCGCTGTGCCGCAAGGGGCTGGCGCCGCACTTCGACGCGGCGGAGATCTTCGACACCACCAAGCGCGGTCTGGACTTCTTCCACGACCACTTCGGCTTCCCCTACCCGTTCGGCAAGTACGACCAGGCGTTCGTGCCGGAGTACAACCTGGGCGCCATGGAGAACCCGGGGTGCGTCACCTTCACGGAGGAGTACGTCTTCCGGGGGCGGACCACCGACGCGGCGTACCAGGGCCGGGCCAACACGGTGCTCCACGAGATGGCGCACATGTGGTTCGGCGACCTCGTCACCATGGAGTGGTGGGACGACCTCTGGCTCAAGGAGTCGTTCGCCGACTTCATGGGCGCGTTCTCGCTGGTGGAGGCCACCCGGTTCAGCAGCGGTTGGATCACCTTCGCCAACCGCCGCAAGGCCTGGGCGTACCGCGCGGACCAGTTGCCGTCGACGCATCCGGTCACCGCCGACATCCGGGACCTGGAGGACGCCAAGCTCAACTTCGACGGCATCACCTACGCCAAGGGCGCCTCGGTGCTGAAGCAGTTGGTGGCGTACGTCGGGCGGGACGCCTTCCTGGAGGGGGCGCGCCGCTACTTCCAGCGGCACGCCTGGGGCAACACCACCCTCGCCGACCTGCTGTCGGTGCTGGAGGAGGTCTCGGGGCGCGACATGGCGGGCTGGGCCAAGTCCTGGCTCCAGAGCTCCGGTGTCAACACGCTCACCCCGCAGCTGGTGTGCGACGCGGAGGGCAGGGTGACGGAGCTGTCGGTGCTCCAGGAGCCGCCCGTGCCGGCGGAGCGTGCGCTGCCCGCCGCGCGGGGCGAGGAGCTGCGTCCGCACCGGGTCGCCATCGGCCTGTACCGGCGCGACCCGGCCGACGGGGCGCTGCGCCGGTACGCGCAGTGCGAGACCGACGTGTCCGGGGTGCGCAGCGCGGTACCGCAGCTGGCGGGTGCGGACCGGCCGGACCTGGTGCTGGTCAACGACGAGGACCTGACCTTCTGCAAGACCCGGTTCGACGAGCGGTCGCTGGCCACGCTGCGGGACCACCTGGGCGACATCGAGGATCCGCTCGCGCGGGCGCTGTGCTGGTCGGCGGTGTGGAACCTCACCCGCGACGGGCTGATGCCGGCGTCCGACTTCCTCACGCTGGTCCGGCGGTTCGCCGGGCGCGAGTCGGAGATCGGGGTGCTCCAGATGGTGCACGCCTGGGCGGAGTCGGCGCTGTACCACTACAGCGCGCCCGACCGGCGGGAGTCCGCCGGTGCGGAGCTGGCGCAGTCGGCCCTGACGGAGCTGCGGCGGGCGGAGCCTGGGAGTGACCAGCAGCTGGCCTGGGCGCGGTTCCTCGCCCGGGTGGCGTCGGCCCCGGCGGAGCTCCAGTTGCTGGCCTCGCTGCTCGACGGGTCCGGCGAGGTCCCCGGCCTGGCGGTGGACCAGGAGCTGCGGTGGCGGTTCCTGGTGACGCTCGCGACGGCGGGGCGGGTCGACGCGGACCGGCTGGACGAGGAGCTGGCGCGCGACCGGACCGCCTCGGGCGCCCGCCACCACACCCGCGCGCTGACCGCCCGGCCCGACGCGGAGGTGAAGGCCCGCGCGTGGCAGGCGGCGGTGGAGGACGACACCCTCTCCAACGCGCTGCTGGAGGCGACGATCGAGGGCTTCGCGCGGCCGGGGCAGGCCGCGTTGCAGGCACCGTACGCGCAGCGGTACTTCGCGATGATCGGCCGGGTGTGGGCCGAGCGGTCGATCGAGACCGGCATGTCGGTGGTGCGGGGGCTGTTCCCGGACGCGCAGGGCCGGCCGGCGCTCCGGGCCGCGGACGACTGGCTGGACGGCAACCCGGAGGCGCCGCCGGCGCTGCGGCGCCTGGTGCTGGAGGCCCGGGACGACCTGGCGCGCGCGTTGCGCGGCCAGGAGCGGGACGCCGCCGGTCTTTAGAGCCGCCGGTCTCCGACCCGGCGTCCCCCGCGGGGTGGTGCGGGCGGCGGCGCGGCCGGGCGGTTGTCCGGTGTGTCCTCGGCATTCCGCCCTCGCCACAAGAGCCCCGTTGTGTCCCGGTTCTTCGACAGCCGTGTAACGGAGGTGACGGACCGTGCAGCATTGGGCATTACCGAGCCATGACTCACGACGCTTCGCTTTCGCACCGTCCGCACCGGCTGCCCGCCGACGCCTGGCACCGGGTCATGACGCTGCGGGAACTGCACGCGCACGGGGTGAGTGCCGCCGAGGCCCGGCGGCGCAGCGCGCCGGGCGGTGACTGGCAGCAGCCGGCGCCGGGGGTGTTCCTGCTGCACGGCACGGCGCCGCGCGGTGAGGAACTCCTGCTGGCGGCGCGGCGGTACGCCGAGGCCGAGGGCGGGACCGGCGGGCCGGGGTCCGGCGAGCACGCGGCGCTGCTGACGGGGATGTCGGCGCTGGCACTGTACGGGTTCCGGTCGGCGCCGCGGCCGGCGCTGCTGGAGCGGGCCGACCTCCTGGTGCCCCACGACTCGCGGCTGGCCGCGGCGGACCGCGTCGGCGTGACGCACTGCGGACGGCTGCCGAGGCCGGTGACGGTCGACGGCTTCGCACTGGCGCCGACGGCCTGGGCGGTGGCCGACGCGGTCGCGCCGCCGACCGACCCGGCGGTGGTGCGGGAGGTCCTGGTGGAGGCGGTGACCAGCGGGCGGTGCGACGCCGCCGCGGTGGTACGGGAGTTGGGTCGGGCCCGGCTGCGGGCCCTGCCCCACGTGGACGCGGCGATCGGCGCGATGGTGGCGGCCGGCCGCCGGGTGGCGGAGGACCGGCTGCTGGCGCTGGTCCGCGACGGCGGTCTGCCCGATCCCCTGTGGAACGTGCGGCTGCGGCTGCCCGGCGGCCCGCAACTGGGCGCGGTGGACGCCTACTGGCCGGACCACGCGGTCGCGGTGCGACTGGACACCAGGACTGCGCGGCGGGACGCGGCGGTGGAGCGGGTGGCGCGGGAGAGGCGGGAGACGCTGGAACGGTTGGGCGTGGCGGTGGTGTCGATGACGCCGCGACAGGTGGCGGAGGAGCCGGGGCTGCGGGCGTCGATGGTGCGCACCGCGCTGCTCGCGGCGACCACCCGTCCGCCGGCCGCGTACGTGACGGTGCTGCCGCGCTGATCCGGCCGGGTGGGGTGCGCCCGGGTGCGGGGCCGGCCGGGCGGGCGCCTCCCCCGCGTCGGGCGGTGAGGGAGCGCGGCGTCCGACGTGATCCGGATGCACAGGGAGGGCCGGTCGCGCAACCCGCTTTCCAAGATCGATTACTGCCGACCACCGCGTCCTTATCGCCCGAGTTAGGGCGGGAAAAGCGCGCGCGTCGTCATCTCATTCTTACAACATTCCCTCAACCGGCCCCACTCGTGGACCATTTCCGTATGCTTACCGGCCATCCCCACCCGGATAGCGAACAAGGATGGCCATGACCCGAACAGCCCCGTTCATATCCTCTACACCACCGGGCGTGAGACGCATATCCCGAGCAGCCCTGGCGGTCGGCGTCGTCGCCGCCGTCGCAGCGGGCGGCGTCAGCCCTGCCTTCGCGGCCGAGGAGACCAGCCCCCTCGCCGTGCCGGACAAGCCGTTCGAGCAGCTCGACGACAAGTTCGGAGCCGAGGACGCCACGCGTCTGGCGGAGGCGAAGACCGCGGGCGAGGAGCACGTCACCGTGCTGATCGCCACGGAGCCCGGTGAGACCGCCGGAGTCGTGGCCGAACTGGAGGCCGTCCCGGGCGCCTCCGTCGGGTACCACGAGGACAGCATCGGCTATGTGCGGGCGACCCTCCCCACCGGATCGGCCGAGTCCGCCATCGCCTCGGCCACCAAGAACTCCGCGGTCCACGCGGTCGACCTGAACGAGGAGATCGAACTCCCCGACCCCAAGGTCGACACCGCCGGTTCGCAGACCGCGCGCGCCAACTCCACCTATCCGGGCCCCGACGCCTCCACGCCGGCGAAGAACCCGTACAACCCCTCCCACGAGATCGGCGCCGTCGATTTCGTGAAGAAGAACCCGCGCGCCGACGGCCGCGGGATCACCATCGGTGTCATCGACACCGGCGTCGACCTGATGCACCCCGCGCTCCAGGAGACCACCACCGGCGAGCGCAAGATCGTGGACTCGGTCACCGCGACCGACCCGATCGTGGACAACGACCGCACGTGGCGCCCGATGGTCACCGAGGTCTCCGGCCCGTCCTTCCAGTTCAACGGCCGCACCTACACCGCCCCCGAGGGCGACTACCTCGTCGCGCTGTTCGAGGAGTCCGCCACCCGCGGCGGCGAGATGAACGGCGACCTCGACCGCGACGGCCGGACCGACGGCAGCTGGGCGCTGCTGTACGACGCGGAGGCGGGCACCGTCACCGTCGACCTCGACGACGACGGCGACTTCACCAACGACAAGGTGATGAAGCCCTACAAGGAGAACTTCGACTTCGGGCTGTTCGGTGAGGACAACCCCGACACCCCGGTCGCCGAGGCCATCCCGTTCGTGGTGGAGATCCGCGAGGACGTCCCCATGGACCCCTACGGCGGTGACTGGATCGGCGAGACCGCCGACTTCGTCAACATCGGCATCGTCTCCGGCGCCCACGGCACCCACGTCGCCGGCATCACCGCGGCCAACGGCCTGTTCGGCGGCGCGATGAACGGCGCCGCCCCCGGCGCCAAGGTCGTCTCCTCCCGCGCCTGCGTCTTCGGCGGCGGCTGCACCGCGACCGCGCTGACCGAGGGCATGATCGACCTCGTCGTCAACCGCGGCGTCGACATCGTCAACATGTCGATCGGCGGCCTGCCCGCGCTCAACGACGGCAACAACGCCCGCGCGCGGCTGTACGCCGAGCTCATCGACACCTACGGCGTCCAGCTCATCATCTCCGCCGGCAACAGCGGCCCCGGCGCCAACACCGTCGGCGACCCCTCCGTCGCCGACAAGGTCATCAGCGTCGGCGCCGCCGTCTCCAAGGAGACCTGGGCAGCCAACTACGGCTCCTCGGTGGACAACCCCTACGCGCTCTTCCCCTTCTCCTCGCGCGGCCCGCGCTCCGACGGCGGGTTCAAGCCCGACATCGTCGGCCCCGGCGCCGCCGTGAACACCATCCCGACCTGGCAGGCCGGCTCCGGCGTGCCCGAGGCGGGCTGGACCCTGCCCGCCGGGTACGGCATGCTCAACGGCACCTCGATGTCCGCCCCGCAGGTCGCCGGCGCCTCCGCGCTGCTGCTCTCCGCGGGCAAGCAGTGGGGCATCAAGGTCACCCCCTCCAAGCTGCGCGCCGCCCTCCTCGGCAGCGCCAAGCCGGTCAAGGGCCTCCAGGCCTACCAGCAGGGCTCCGGCCTGATGGACACCGTCGCCGCCTGGCGCCACCTCGTCCTGCCGACCGAGCCGTACCAGTACGACGTGAAGGCGCCCGTCAGCCACGCGCTGTCGGAGTTCCTCGCCACCCCGCACACCGGTACCGGCATCTACGACCGCGAGACCGGCCCCGCGGTGGGCAAGAGCAAGACCTACGACGTCACCTTCACCCGCACCTCCGGCCCCAAGCACCCGGTGCTGCACCAGGTGAAGCTGGAGCAGAACGTCGACAAGACGTTCCGCCTCCGCGGTCTGGGCGTCGTCCTGATGCCGCTGAACAAGCCGGTGACCGTCAAGGTCGAGGCCAAGCCCGGTGCCACCGGCATCCACAGCGCCATCGTCTCGGTGCACGACTTCCGCACGCTGGGCTCCAGCCACCGCGCGCTGGCCACCGTCGTCGTCCCGGAGGAGCTCTCCTCCCCCGGCTACGCCCACACCGCCCAGGGCACCGTGCCCCGCAACAACCCCGAGTCGCACTTCGTCCGGGTCCCCGAGGGCGCCAAGTCCTTCGAGGTCCGCATCGGCGACCTCGCGGACAACAGCCAGACCCGCTGGCTGACCATCAGCCCGTGGGGCATGCCGATGGACGAGCAGGCGGTGTTCTCCTGCTACAACAACTTCTCCGACCCGCGGAACACCTGCCGTCCCGACCTGCGTTCGTACGCCGACCCGATGCCGGGCGTCTACGAGCTGGCCGTGGACGCGCGCCGCACCTCCCCGACCGCCGCCAACCCCTTCACGCTGACCGCCACGGCGCTCGGCGCCTCCTTCGACCCGGCGGTGCAGACCGTCGAGGAGGCCACCGCGGGTGAGCCCGTGGCCGTGGAGTGGGACGTCACCAACGGCTTCGCCGACATCACCGGCACCCTCGCCGGCGGTGAGCTCGGCTCCGCCACGTCGGACCGCCCGTCCATCGCGGACAACGAGCGGGTGACCATCAGCACCGTCGAGATCGGTGCCGACGTCTCCACGTTCGAGGCCGTCATCGGCGCCCCGTCCGACGCCGCCGCCGACCTGGACCTGTACGTCTACCGCAACGGGACGCTGGTCGGCTCCGGCGCCACGGGCGGGTCGGAGGAGCGGGTGCGGCTCGCCGCTCCGGCGCCCGGCACGTACACCGTCGAGGTCCACGCCTACTCGACGCCGGCCGGCACCACGGAGTACGACTACCGGGACGTGTTCTACAGCCCGGAGCTCGGCACCGTCACCGTCGACGAGGACGAGGTCGTCGATCTCGCCGGGGGTGACACCGTCACCGTCGGGGCCGAGGTCACCGTCGGCTCGGGGGCCCCGGAGGGCCGTGAGTTCTTCGGCGAGGTCCGCCTGCTGAACGAGCGCGGCACCGCCACCGGGACCGGCAACGTCCGCATCCTGTCGGTCACCGGCTGACACCGCACCACCCGCACCACCCGCACCGTCCGCCGCGCACACCGCGGTGACCGCCCCCGTCGCTCCGGCCCGTCCGGCAGCGGCGGGGGCGGGGCGCGTTCGGCGGGGCGCGTCGTGCCCGCCCGCCCCTGGCCGGGCACGACGCCGCCGACCCGCCCGTTATTCGGAGGAGCGGCTGGGCAGCCGCGTGGAAGGATGACCCCCAAACGCCCGAGCAAGGAGATGACCCCACGGTGCCTGGCACGAATCTGACGCGCGACGAGGCCCAGCAGCGGGCACGGCTGCTGACCGTCGACTCCTACGAGATCGACCTCGACCTCAGCGGCGCCCAGGAAGGCGGAACCTACCGGTCGCGGACCACGGTGCGGTTCACGGCCCGGGAGGCCGCCGCCACCTTCATCGACCTGGTGGCGCCCGCGGTGCACGAGGTGGAGCTCAACGGGACCGCGCTGGACCCGGCAGCCGTCTTCAGCGACTCCCGCATCGCGCTGGAGGTCCCGGAGGGCGACAGCGTCCTGCGGGTGGTCGCCGACTGCGCCTACACCAACACCGGAGAGGGGCTGCACCGCTTCGTCGACCCGGTCGACCAGCAGGCCTACCTCTACACCCAGTTCGAGGTACCGGACGCCCGGCGCGTCTTCGCCTCCTTCGAGCAGCCCGACCTGAAGGCGACGTTCGCCTTCACCGTCACCGCGCCCGAGGGCTGGAAGGTCATCTCCAACTCCCCCACCCCGGAGCCGGAGGGCGCCACCGTCTGGCGGTTCGCCCCGACCCCGCGGATCTCCACCTACATCACCGCGCTGATCGTCGGCCCGTACCACGAGGTGCACAGCAGCTGGGAGGGCGGCGACCGCAGCGTGCCGCTCGGCATCTACTGCCGGCCGTCCCTGGCCGAACACCTCGACGCCGACGCGATCTTCGCCGTCACCCGCCAGGGCTTCGACTGGTTCGAGGAGAAGTTCGACTTCCCGTACCCCTTCGAGAAGTACGACCAGCTCTTCGTGCCGGAGTTCAACGCCGGCGCGATGGAGAACGCGGGCGCGGTCACCATCCGCGACCAGTACGTCTTCCGCTCCAAGGTCACCGATGCCGCCTACGAGGTGCGCGCCGAGACGATCCTCCACGAGCTGGCCCACATGTGGTTCGGCGACCTGGTCACCATGGAGTGGTGGAACGACCTCTGGCTGAATGAGTCGTTCGCGACCTACACCTCGGTCGCCTGCCAGGCGCACGCCCCCGGCTCCCGTTGGCCCCACGCCTGGACCAGCTTCGCCAACCAGATGAAGACCTGGGCGTACCGGCAGGACCAGCTGCCCTCGACCCACCCGATCATGGCGGAGATCAACGACCTGGACGACGTCCTGGTTAACTTCGACGGCATCACCTACGCCAAGGGCGCCTCCGTCCTGAAGCAGCTGGTCGCCTACGTCGGCATGGACGAGTTCTTCCGGGGCGTGCAGGCCTACTTCAAGCGCCACGCCTGGGGCAACACCACTCTGCCCGACCTGCTCACCGCGCTGGAGGAGACCAGCGGCCGCGACCTGGGCGCATGGTCGAAGAAGTGGCTCCAGACCGCCGGCATCAACGTGCTGCGGCCGGAGATCACCGTCGGCGAGGACGGCACCATGACCGCCTTCGCCATCCGGCAGACCGCGCCGCCGCTCCCCGAGGGCGCCCGCGGCGAACCCGTCCTGCGTCCGCACCGCATCGCCGTCGGCCTCTACGAGCTGACCGACGGCCGGCTGGAGCGCGTGGAGCGGGTCGAGCTCGACGTGGACGGCGAACTCACCGAGGTCCCCGACCTCGTGGGCCGTGCCCGCCCGGCGGTCGTGCTGCTCAACGACGACGACCTGACCTACGCCAAGGTCCGGCTGGACGCCGAGTCGCTGGCCGTCGTCACCGAGCACCTCGCGGACTTCACCGAGCCGCTGCCGCGCGCCCTGTGCTGGGCCTCCGCCTGGGACATGACCCGCGACGGCGAGATGCGCGCCCGCGACTACCTGGAGCTGGTGCTCCGTGGCGTCGGCCGCGAGTCGGACATCGGCGTGGTGCAGACCCTCCACCGCCAGGTCAAGCTGGCGCTCGACCTCTACGCCGCGCCCGAGTGGCGCGAGGAGGGCCTGTCCCGCTGGTCCGCCGCGGCGCTGGAGCACCTCAACGCCGCCGCCCCCGGCAGCGACCACCAGCTGGCGTGGGCCCGCGCGTTCGCCGCGACCGCCCGCACCGGCGCCCAGCTCGACCTGCTCGGCGCGCTGCTGGACGGCGGCGCCACGGTGCCCGGGCTGACCGTCGACACCGACCTGCGGTGGGCGCTCGTGCAGCGGCTCGCCGCCACCGGGCGCGCCGACGCGGGCGCGGTGGAGGCCGAGCTGAAGCGCGACGCCACCGCCGCCGGCGAGCGGCACGCCGCCGCCGCACTGGCGGCCCGGCCGACCGAGGAGGCCAAGGCCGAGGCGTGGGCCAAGGTCGTCGAGTCCGACACCCTGCCCAACGCGGTGCAGGAGTCGGTCATCGGCGGCTTCGTCCAGACCGACCAGCGGGAGGTGCTCCTCGCCTACCGCGACCGCTACTTCGCGGTCCTGAGCGAGGTGTGGGAGGCCCGCAGCCACGAGATGGCGCAGCAGATCGCGGTCGGCCTGTACCCGACGCTGCACGTCTCCCAGGAGACGCTGGACGCCACCGACGCCTGGCTCGCGTCCGCCCGGCCGTCGGCCGCGCTGCGCCGCCTGGTGACGGAGAACCGCGCCGGCGTCGAGCGCGCCCTGCGCGCCCAGGCGGCCGACGCGGGCTGACGCCGGCTGCCGCTCCCCCGGCGGGGGGGGGGGGGGG
>NZ_JAAVJC010000011.1 GCF_012033785.1 Streptomyces bohaiensis | reverse complement strand
GCACGGCGCCGCGCCGCCCGGACACCCCCGGCGCACCGACCGGAGCCGACCCGGCCGTGCGCCCAGCCCCAGGAGACCCATGACCCAGGAGATGGACGCGGGCACCTACGAGGTGCTCCGGGACCGCATGAAGTCCGCGGCGGCCGACCTCGCCGGCCGCGCCCGCAGCCTCAACGACGACCGGGTCGAGACGTTCGGCGGCAGCGAACTCGCCCTCCGCACCACCGACCGGATCCGCACCGAGCACAACTGCGTCCCCCGCGACGTCGTGCAGGTCCGCGGTCATCTGCTCGCCGGCTACACCGTCCGGTTCGGCCTCAAGCAGTCCACCGCCGTCAGCGACGTCTTCGGGCTGCACCGCTACCAGCCCGAGGCCGAGGGCGCGCACTTCACCGCCGTGCCCGAGAACGCGGTCCCCGGGCTCCTCGACGACCCCGGGTTCGTCCGCGACTTCGAGACCCTCTTCCGGTACTACCGGCAGGCGCAGCTGCTCCAGCTGCGGACCGTCGGCCAGCTGCTGCTCGCCGTCTTCCAGACCGGCGACCGCGTCAGCGACATCCGGGTCCTGCGCTGGCAGCTCGCCGCCGACGGCACCCCCTCATACCTCGACGCCAAGGGCGAGCGCGACCACGTCTTCCCGCCCTCGCACGACTTCGAGTGGACGCTCACCGGCCGGGAGCACCACACCTCCGGCCAGCACCCCACCGTCGCCATCGACGGCGAACTGTTCGTCGACGCGACCGGCGGCCACCTCACCGTCCGGGTCGAGGACTCCACCGACACCGGGGAGGCGATCCACAGCGAACCGGTCGAGGCGCCGCTGCAGTCCCTCGCCGACGCGGAGATCTCCTACGCCCGCCGCGGCCCGCTGATCCTGCTGAAGGTGCTGCCGTACGGCGAGAGCGACCACCGTCACCTGGTGCACAACACCCGCACCAAGGAGGTCGTGCGACTCGACGGCATCGGCCAGGCCTGCCACAGCCTGCCCGAGGACCAGGGGCTGATCTTCCCCGGCGGCTACTACATCAGCGGCGCACCCGCCGGTGCCGCCGCCCGGACCTTCGACACCGACACCACCGACCTGGAGTACAAGTCCGCCGTCCGCTCGCCCAACGGCGAGGACGTGCTGTACGTCTTCCACGCGCGGGCCGAGGGCCGCACCCTGCTGCTGCCCTACAACCTCATCCGGAAGGAGGTCGCCAACCCGATCTCCTCCCACGGCTACACGCTGTTCGAGGACGGCACCATGGTGGTCTTCCGCGCCGCCGGTGAGGAGGCGACCCGCGTCCACCCGATGCAGGTCTGGCACACCCCGTTCGTCTCCGACGCCCACGCGGCCGCCCAGCCGCAGGGCGACGGCCCGCTCGCCCGCATCGGCAACGCGGAACTGGTCCGAGGCGTCTCCGACGCGCTGACCGTCGCCCGCATGGCCGACGAACTCGCCCCCGGCACCGCCGTCTTCGAGGCCGTCGTCGCCGCCTGCACCCGACTTGCCGAGCAGTACCACTGGCTCGGCGTCGACGGCCTCCACGGTCTCGACCAGCCGCTCGCCACGCTGCGGACCGCCGCCGAGCAGGTCATCGACGAGTACGAGCGCGTCCTCGAACTGCGCCGGCAGGCCCGCGAGGCCACCACCGCGAACGACGCCGAGGTCACCGCCCTCGTCCGCCGCTCCCGCGGCGAGGCCCCGAAGTCCGCCCCGCAGTGGGTGGCGCTCCTCACCGAGCTCCGCCGCGCACAGGGCCGCACCGAGTCGCTGCGCGACATGCGCCACGCCGACCTCGACGCGCTCACCGCCACCGCCGAGCAGCTCTCCGAGGCCCTCGCCGCCACCGGCCGCCGCGCCGTCGCCTTCCTCTCCCGCGCCGACGCCTTCGACGACGCACACGCCGCCGTCGCCGAGCTCGCCGACCGCGCAGCCGCCGCGGAGACCGTCGCGGACGCCGAGCCCGTCGCCGAGGAGATCGCCGAGCAGGCCGACTCGCTGCGGACCGTCACCGACGTCATCGGCGGCCTGCAGATCTCCGACGCCACCGTCCGCACCGGACTGCTGGAACGCATCGGCGAGGTCATGGGGGCGGTCAACCGCGCCCACGCCGTGCTCGACCGCCGCCGTCGCGAACTGCTGGAGACCGAGGGCCGCGCCGAGTTCGCCGCCGAGTACGCCCTCCTCGGCCAGGCCGTCTCCGGCGCCCTCGCCGCCGCCACCACCCCCGAGGAGTGCGACGAGCAGCTCGGCAGGCTGCTGCTCCAGCTGGAGAACCTCGAATCCCGCTTCGGTGCCTTCGACGACTACCTCGCCCAACTCACCGAGCAGCGCGAGGAGATCTACGAGACCTTCTCCGCCCGCAAGCAGGCGCAGCTCGACGAGCGCGCCCGCCACGCGGAACGCCTCACCGAGTCCGCCAACCGCATCCTCTCCACCGTCGAACGCCGCACCGCCTCCCTGGGCAGCCTCGACGAGATCAACGCCTACTTCGCCACCGACCCGCTGGTCGAGCGGGTGCGCGGCGCCGCCGACGAACTCCGCTCCACCGGGGAGACCGTCCGCGCCGAGGAGCTGGAGGGCCGCGTCAAGGCCCTCCGCCAGGAGGCGGGCCGCGCCCTGCGCGACCGCGCCGACCTCTACGGCGCCGACGGCAGCGTCCGCCTCGGCCGCCACCGCTTCGGCGTCAACACCCAGCCGATCGACCTGACGCTGGTCCCCCAGGACGGCGCCCTGGCCTTCGCCGTCACCGGCACCGACTACCGGGCCCGCGTCACCGACCCCGCGTTCGCCGCCACCGCCGAGTTCTGGGACCAGCCGCTGGCCTCGGAGTCACCCGAGGTCTACCGAGCGGAGCACCTCGCCGCGACCGTCCTCGCCGAGGCCGACCCGGCACGGCTCACCACCGCCGCGGCCGACGACCAGCTGATCACCCTGGTACGGGAGTTCGCCGGCGCCGCCTACGACGAGGGCTACGACCGCGGCGTCCACGACCACGACGCCGCCACCATCCTGGCGACCGTGCTCAGGCTCCGCGAGGCCGCCGGGCTGCTGCGCTACACCCCCGAGGCACGGGCCGCCGCCCAACTCACCTGGGCCTTCGGCACGGACACCCACCGCGCCACCGCCTACCGCACCCGCGCCCGCTCCCTCGCCAGGGCCCGCGCCGCGTTCGGGACCACCGCGGCCGTCACCGACCTGGCCGCCGAACTCGGCCGACACATCGCCGACTTCCTCACCGAGGCAGGGCTCCCCACCGCGCTGACCCCGGTCACCGTCGCAGCGGCCGGCGACTACCTCTTCGAGGAACTCGCACTCGGGGGAGAGGACTTCGTCGCCGGAAGCCTGGCACGCGAACTGCTCGGCGACTTCCGCAGCGCCCTCGGCCGCGACGGCAGCGAGGAGTTCACCGCCGACACCAAGGCGCTGGGCGAGGACCTCACAGCCCGCCACCAGCTGGTCGCCGCCTGGCTCGCCGCCTACGCCGAGTCCGCGGGGCGCCCCGTCGAGGACCTCGCCGAGGCCGTCGCCCTGCACCTCTGCGACGGCAGTCTCGTCCACCGGAACCACGACGCGCCCTTGCGCGCCGCGACCACCGGGCTGCTCGGTACCCACCCCCGCGTCCTCGGCGGCGAACTCGACGTGCGGATCGACGAGTTCCTGGCGCGGACCACCGCGTTCCGGACGGTCCGCGTCCCCGCGCACCGCGCCTACACCCGCCAGCGCAACGCGCTGCTGGAGGCGGAGCGCGGGCGGCTGCGCCTGGAGGCCTACCGACCCCAGGTGATGTCCTCCTTCGTCCGCAACCGGCTCATCGACGAGGTCTACCTCCCGCTCATCGGTGACAACCTCGCCAAGCAGCTCGGCACCACCGGCGAGGACCGCCGCACCGACAGCCAGGGCCTGCTCCTGCTGCTCTCCCCGCCCGGCTACGGCAAGACGACGCTCATGGAGTACGTCGCCGCCCGCCTCGGGCTCGTCCTCGTCAAGGTCGACGGGCCTGCGCTGGGGTACGGCACCACCTCCCTGGACCCGGGGGCCCCCCCCCCCCCCCCCCCCCCCCCCCCCCCCCCCCCCCCCCCCGGCGGGAGGTCGAGAAGATCAACTTCGGCCTGGAGATGGGCAACAACGTCTTCCTCTACCTGGACGACATCCAGCACTGCTCGCCCGAGCTGCTCCAGCGCTTCATCCCGCTGTGCGACGCCCAGCGCCGCATCGACGGCGTCCGCGCCGACGGCACCGCCACCACCTTCGACCTGCGCGGCAAGCGGTTCGCCATCTGCATGGCCGGCAACCCCTTCACCGGCGGCGGCACCCGGTTCCGTGTCCCCGACATGCTCGCCAACCGCGCCGACGTCTGGAACCTCGGCGACGTGCTGTCGGGCCGCGAGGAGCAGTTCGCGCTCAGCCACATCGAGAACGCGCTCACCTCCAATCCGGTCCTCGCCCCGCTGGCCGCACGCGAACGCGGCGACGTGGACCTGCTGGTCCGCATGGCCCGCGGCGACGACTCCGTCACCGCCGACCGCCTCTCCCACCCCTACAGCGCCGCCGACCTGGAGCAGATCACCTCGGTCCTCGCCAAGCTGCTCCACATCCAGGGCACCACGCTCAAGGTCAACGCCGCCTACATCCACTCCGCGACCCAGGACGACGCGCACCGCACCGAACCGCCGTTCCTGCTCCAGGGCTCCTACCGCAACACCAACCGCCTGGCCGAGCGCATCGTGCCGGTGATGACCCAGGAGGAGGTGGAGTCCGCCATCGACGACCACTACCTGGCCGAGGCGCAGACCCTCACGCGCGGCGCCGAGGCCAACCTGCTGAAACTGGCCGAGCTCCGTGGGCGGATGAGCGAGGAGCAGCGGCAGCGCTGGACGGAGATCCGGCAGGCGTTCCGCCCCTCCTGACAGGCTGATCCTGTGTCGGGGGGGGGGGGGGGGGGGGCCGGGCTCCGGCCCGACGCGACACAGGAAGGCCCCGGCGGTGGTGGCCCGAGGGGCTCACCGTCCCGCCGGGGCCTCCCCGGGCAGCGGCTGCTGTTCGGCTCAGTCGGCCCGGCTCAGCAGGCGCAGGCTGCCAGTGATCGTGTCGAGTGTCTCCTCGTCCAGCTCGCCCTCCACGTCCGCGTCCAGGATCGCCAGCCACACCTGGACGTCGTGCGAGCTGTCGAGGTACGCGACGGAGACGACCGTGGCGTCGGTGGCGTAGCACTCCGGGTCCTGACCCTCCTTGAGATCGAAGCCGGTCAGCTCGCCCACCGAGATGTGGCCCTCGAACCCGTGGTCGTTGGTGAACGGCTCGGGGTCGCTGATCACCAACTCGCCTGTGAACGTGGGGTCGTAGACCGCGCGCGCGTACTCCAGCGCATTGCTCCGGGCGGCCTCCTCCGTGCCGCTGGAACCCCTGGACCCGGTGATCCCGATGACGCCCCGGGAGGAGTTCGCCCCGCAGACGCCGCCCTCGAACACGGCGCCGCCGCGGACGACGTACAGCAGCTCCTCCTCCTCGCCGTCATCGTTGATGATCACCGGGCGCCACTCGACGTAGCTCTCCGCGTTGACCACCTCCCACTCCTCGCCGGGCGGCACGTCGTAGGCGAGGTCGCGGGCGGGGAGCGCCTGCACCTGCCAGTCGTCGACGACGGGGTCGGCCGGCGGCCCGGTCGAGCCGCGGGGGTCGCTGCCGCGGTCCTCCGCGTCCTCCTCGTCGGTCTCCTCCGGTTCCTCGCCCCCGCCGAGCACGTCCTCCCCGTCGCCCTCGGCACCCCCGTTCTCCTCGTCGTCCCCGCCGGGGGCGGCGACGGCGGGCTCGCCGCCGTCACCACCGGTCAGCAGCACACCGGCGACGGTCGTCCCCGCCACCATCGCCACCGCCGCCACCACGGCCAACGCCATCCTCGTGCCGTGCGACAGCCCGCCACGGCCCTTCCCGGGGGACCCCCCGGGCACCAGCGTCGCGTCCGGCTCCGGACGCCCGGGGTGCTCCGGCCTGCCGTACTGGCCGGCCGGCGGCGGTGTCTGGTTCGGGCCGTCGGTCATGTCCTGCTCCCCCTGGGGATGGCGCGACCGGTGCCGTACCGGGCGCGTGAGTCGTCAGTTCGTGCGGAAGTGCCGGAGGCTGTCGGTGATGGCGGCGAGGGTGTCGTCGTCGAGCGCGTCCTCCACCTCCTGCTCCACCACCGCGAACCACACCTGCGCGTCGGCCGATCCGTCGAGGTAGGCCACGGCGACCACGGCACCGCTGGTCGCGGCGCACTCGGGGTCGGCGTCCTCGGACGGCTCGAAGCCGGTGACGAGACCGGTGGCGATGTGCCCCTCGAAGCCCTGCTCGTTGCTGAAGGGCTCGGCGTCGACGAACGTGTACTCACCGGTGGTGTCGGGGTCGAAGATACCGTTGACGTAGATGTGGGCGACGTGCTCGGCCGCCTGCGCGGTCGAGGTGGCGCCCCGGGCGCCCGTCACGGCCGTCACCGCGCGGCTGTTGTAGCGCCCGCAGGCCTTGTCGTTGAACAGCGCCGTGCCCCGTCCGACGAACTCCGGGGTCGAGAAGCCGTCCTCGTCCTCGGGCTCCTTCGAGCCCCATCCCAGGATCGTGTCGGGGGAGGGGACGTCCCACTCGTCGGAGTCGGGCACGTCGTAGACCACGTCCCGGTCGGCCAGGAACTGCACCTGCCAGCCGTCGCCGGAGACCGGCTCGGGGCCGCCGCCCGTCGGGCCGCGCGGGTCGGCGGGACGCTCCTCGTCGGGCTCGTCCTCGTCCGCGTCGTCCGCCGCGCCGTCGTCCTCGCCGGCGGGCTCCGACCCGTCGGCGTCCGCGTCGTCCGCCCCCGGGCCGGCGGCCACCGGCGGTGGCGGGTCCCCACCGTCGTCCCGGGTCAGCAGGACACCGCCGACGGTGGTCCCCGCGACCATCAGCGTCGCCGCGGCGATCGCCAGCGACATCCTGGTGCGGTGCGACGTCGAGCCGCCGTCCTTCGCCGCGCTCAGCTGCGCGGTGTGCTCGCCGGGTCCGTCCCAGCGGCCGGCCTCCGCGGCGCCGTAGGGCGACCCGGAGACGGGGCCGGGTGCGTCCGGGCCCTGGCCGTGGGGCGGTCCGTCCCCCGCGGGTGGCTGCGGTCCGTGGCTCACAGGTGTTCCTCTCGCCGGCTGGCTGCGTGGTCGACGGCCGGCGGTGGAGACACCGTCGTCCCTCGGGACGCCCCCCGGCGCGTGGCTGAATTCAGACTGCCACGAGACCGACCGTTCGCCCCCGGCAGCCCCCAGGCTGTTCCGGAGCCGTTACTGATCCACGACCTCGGCGCAGCCCGACGGCCGCGCGGGGCGGCCTCGGCGCGGCCGCCCCGCTGCGGGGCCTCACCGGCCGACGTTCTCACCGACCGCCGGCGCCCGTCGGCGCGGCGCCGCCGTCGACCACCCGCCAGCGGCTACCGGTGGCGCAGGGACCGGCCCTCGGCGATCACGGCGAGCAGCGCGAGCCGCCGATCGAGCACCTCGGCCCCGCGTTCCGTGAGATACGCAAGGTCGGCGCCGGTGGACGACATCAGCAGCGAGGTGTCGGCCCGCCTGCCGGTGTCCTCGGGGGCGGTTGTCCAGTCGAGGCTGCGACCTCTGGTCCAGCTGTCCTGGCCCGGGACCGAGGCGCCGACAAGATGCCCGAGGGGAAAGCGGTCGCCCGGGCCCCGGGTGAGCAGCCCGCGGGCGGCCCATACGTTCCTGCCCTCCACGACCGCGCCGTCCGGTGCGTCGATGCGCCAGGTGTGCTTCAGGCGCCGGTGCGACGCCGGAACCCTGGTGACGGTGCCGAGGGTGCTGCCGCGGTCGTCGACCGCGGTGTACGACAGGCTGCCGTCGTCGGCCGCTTCGGGTTCGAGGGCACGGCAGATCGGACGCAGATGGTCGGGATCGGTGAACAGGCCGAAGGCGCCCTCAGCGGGCTCCCCCTCGACCTGCTGATCGACGAACGCGGTGACTTCCCACTTCGGCAGGGTCCCCCGGTCGGTCGTCGCGAAGACCACGGTCGACCCCGGACAGGTCCGAGACACCCCCGGCTCCACCATGAACCCGCCACGGTCCCCGGCCGCGCAGAACTTTCTGATCTCCCGCCAGTCCAGGGTGGCCGGGGCCGGTCCCTTCGAAGGCCTTCTCTTCTTGCCGAACACCCTGATCTCCCTCCGGTGGTGTGCCTCTGCCTCTGGCGGCCGGGGCAGGAGCGGCGCCCGCGCCCTTCCGCCTCCGGCGGCCGTGTCGTGCGATGGACCCGCCGGGTGGTGATCCCGGAGTCCGCGTCAGCTCGAGCCCAGGTGCAGTGACCGTCCCTCCGCGATGACAGCCAGCAGCGCGAGGCGCCGGTCGAGTGTCGCCGGACCCTGGTCCGTGACGCTGGCGAAGTCCGCGCTGCACGACTCCATGACGAACGTCTTGCGGGCGCGCTTGCTGTTGTCCGCCGGATCGATCCAGAAGAGCCTTCGGCCTCGTGGCCCGCCTTCGGTGCCCCCGCCGTCGTCCAAAGCGCCGAAGAGGTGGTTGAGAGGGTTCAAGATCTCGCGAGCCGCAATGTGATGCGCCTGCTTGGTGGCGGCATAGTTCCTGCCATGGATGATCTGACCCGCAGGAGTCTCGATACGCCATGTGTGCTTGAAGGGGCGGTGACTTGGCGGCACCTTGGTCAGGGTGCCTATGGTCCTGCCCTGGTCGTCCGTGGCGGTGTAGACAAGGCTGCCGTCCTTACCGGCGTCGGGCTCGAGAAGCCGGCAGATCGGCCGGAGGTGCTCCGGGTCGGTGAAGACCCCGAACGCGCCGTCCACCTTGTCGCCTTCCACGGGCTGGTCCACAAAACCCACCAGCCCCCACTTCTGGAGATAACCTTTCGGAAGAATTGCCCAGATCGGTGTGAGCCCCGCGCATCGCTGACGCATCTCGGGGCTGATCGCCGTCGAGCCCGCGTACGGAGCCGCTGAGAACCTCCGGATGTCACGCCAGTCCAGAGTGGCCGTCACTGGCCCCTCGTCCTGCTTCTTCTTCTTGCCGAACACCCTCATCCCCCTCCGGTGGTGTGCCTCTGCCTCTGGCGGCCGGGACAGGAGCGCCGCCGGCGCCCTTCCGCCTCCGGCGGCCGTGTTGTGCGGTGGACCCGCCGGGTGGTGATCCCGGCGTCCGCATCACCTCGCGACCAGGTGCAGTGACCGCCCCTCCGCGATGACAGCCAGCAGCGCGAGGCGCCGGTCGAGCGTCGCCGGACCCTGGTCCGTGACGCTGGCGAAGTCCGCGCTGCACGATTGCATGACGAATGTTCTGTTGGCTCGCCTGCTCTCGTCGGTGGGATCGATCCAGAACAGCCTTCGGCCTCGCGGCCCACCGTCGCTGCCAGTGCCCTCGTCCAAGGCGCCGAAAAGGTGGTTGAGTGGATTCAGGATCTCGCGAGCCGCCAGATGGTGCGCCTGCTTGGTGGCGCGAGAGTTCCTGCCGTGAATGACCTGGCCTGCCGGGGTGTCGATACGCCATGTGTGCTTGAAGAGACGGCTACTGGGCGGCACCTTGGTCAGGGTGCCTATCGTCTTGCCCCGGTCGTCCGTAGCGGTGTAGACAAGGCTCCCGTCCTTACCGGCGTCGGGCTCGAGAAGCCGGCAGATCGGCCGGAGGTGCTCCGGGTCGGTGAACAGCCCGAATGCCCCGTCAGCCTTTTCTCCCTCCACCTCCTGGTCAACGAAAGCCACCAACGCCCATTTCAGCGTGTGGCCCTTGGGGGTCTTTGCCCAGACCGGATTCAGGCCCGCGCAGCGATGGTACATATCCGGGCTGATGCCGTACGAGGCGCCGAAAGGGGCCGCGGTGAACCTCCGGATGTCGCGCCAGTCCAGAGTGGCCGTCAGCGGCCCCTCGTCCTGCTTCTTCTTGCCGAACACCGCGTCCCCTCCCCGCAGCGACTCTCCGGGGAGCCCTGCCTCTCGCCGCCCTCCGACCGGAGGGCGAATCGGCTCGGCGAACATACCCCGGGTCGCGCCGCCACCGGTGGCCGCCCAGGGAGGTGCTCACACCGGAGGCGTCGGTGGCTTGAGGTCGAGGGACCGGGCCTCGCCGATGACGGCGAGCAGCGCGAGTCGGCGGTCGAGCAGCCCGGCCCCCTGGTCTGTGAGACGGGCGAAGTCAGCGCTGGTCGAGGACATCAGGTACGTGGTGTTCGCACGTCTGCTGTCGTCGGCCGGATCGACCCAGAAGAGCTCCCGGCCCCGGTTGCCCGTGGCCCAGCTGCTGTCGTCGGCCGCACCGACAACGTAGTTGAGGGGATTCAGGTAGCCACGCGCTTCGCGGACGTGCCGTTGCTTCGTGGCCCAGGCGTTTCTGCCCTGGACACTGAGTCCGTCCGGGGTGGTGATTCGCCACGTGTGCTTGAACGGCCGTCGCGTGGGCGCCACCTTGGTGATGGTGCCGATGGTCTCGCCTCGCTCGTCGGTGGCGGTGTACCGAAGACCGCTGTCGCCGTCAGATTCGGGTTCGAGCAGCCGACAGATCGGGCGTTGGTACTCGGGGTCGGTGAACAGGCCGAACGCCCCGTCGGCCTTGGGCCCCTCCACGGGCGCATCCACGAAGGCCGCCAAACCCCATCGGGGGACCATGCCTTTCGCGGGGGCGGCCCAGACCGGCGTGAGGCCGGCGCATCGTCGGCGCAGCTCAGTGGTGATGCCGACATCACCGCCGCCGGGGGCTGCCGAGAACATCCGTATGTCACGCCAGTCGAGCGTCGCCACCAGCGGCCCCTGCTGCTGGTGCTTCTTCTTGCCGAACACGCGAAGGTCCTTCCCGCCGCGGCTGCGCCCCGTGCACCACCTGAGGCAAGCCTAGTGTCCAGCTCCGCGTCAGCGGCGGCCCTGGGAGCGGCAGGGTGGCACGGCTCGCCTTGGGGCAGGCGGCAGTGGGTTCCGCGGGCTCCTGCACTGTTGTCATCGAGGACCCCACGTAGCGGCCCGCGCTCTCGACACCCGTGACGAGGAGCGCGGTGCGCTCCGGGCGATGCTCGGGGTCGGCGGCGAGACTCTTCGCTCGCTGGGTGTGAACCTGGCGCTCTCGGGGCCGGGCTTCGTGGTCGCGGGCCCACCGAGATCCTGACGGTCCGGTGTGCTGCTCTGCGCGGCGGACAGTCTGTGGGAGATCGGAACACCGCTCGTGGTGATCACACCCGAGGCGTTCCCTCTTGCGGGGGCTGCACGGGAGAGCCGAATGGCGGCCCCTATCGAGGGTGAGGCAACGGCGGGTCAGCCGGCCGAGGCGCCGGCGCCTGTGGCGGGCGACCCGTTCGTTGTGGTCGCGGACGATGCCCAACTCGTCTGCGAAACGGGGATCGACAAGCCTCCGGAAACACTGATCCGGTCGGGAATGGACGGAGGGCACGGGCTTCTCGTTGCCGGTACGACGGACCCGCTCTCCTCGCAGTACCGGGGCTTCGTGGCCACGGCACGAAAGTTCCCGCACGGGCTCGTGCTGCGACCGTCGGCGCCGACTGACGGCGAGATGTCCGGCGTGCGGATGCCTTCCAACGCCGGCGCCGGGCCGGTGGGTAGCGGCATCATGGTGCTCGACGGCAGCCTGGCGCCCGTGCAGAGCGCTTCGGTCGGGAGTGAGGCGTCTCGCCCAAGGCTGTCACGGAGAGGGGAATGGCCGGCAACGGAGGGAGTCCCGAGCCGTTGAGGGAGGCGCTCGACACCTCGCTCAACGGCACGGAGACCTTGCCGTATGCCGAGTCGACGGGGTCATGCCACCGAAGCAGAGCGTGTGGCGGGGGATTCGGCGACGGCTTCGGTTGGTCAGCGCGCAGCTCAGGCCGTGAAGGGGCTGAGGTTCAGAGAGCGGGCCTCCGCGACGGCGGCGAGCAGCGCGAGTCGGCGGTCGATGGTTGCGGCCCCCAGTTCGGTGATGGCGGCGAAGTCGGCGCTGCGCGAGGACATCAGGTAGGACCGGCGGACTGGCTTGTTCTCTCCGGCGGGGTCGACCCACAGCAGCCTACGACCCCTGGGGCCGATCTCGCTGCCGCCACCTTCGTCCAACGCAGTGGAAACGAAGTTGAACGGATTCAGCGTCTCGCGGGCTGCCTGAAGGTGTGCCTGCTTCGTGGCGATCGAGTTCCTGCCGTGGATGATCCGGCCGCCCGGGGTGCCGATACGCCACGTGTGCTTGAAGGGGCGGCGGCTGGGTGGCTCTTTGGTGATCGTGCCGATAGTGGCGCCGTGTTCATCGGCGGCAGTGTAGGTGAGTCTGCCCTCGTCACCCGTCTCGGGCTCGAGGAGCCGACAGATCGGGCGGAGGTGTTCGGGATCGGTGAACAGACCGAACGCGCCGTCCATCGTGCCTCCTTCCACCTGCTGGTCCACGTAGGCGACCAGGCCCCATCTCTGCACGAATCCCTCTGCGGCCGTGGCCCAGACCGGTGTGAGACCGGCGCATCGATCGCGCATCTCTGGAGTGATGCCACTTGATCCGCCGTACGGTGCGGCGGAGAACTTCCTGATGTCTCGCCAGTCGAGAGTCGCCGTCAGTGGCCACTCATCGTGCTTCTTCTTGCCGAACACGCCCATCCCCTCCCGCAGCGACTCCCCCAGGAGTCCCTGTCTCTTCCGCCTGGACAATAGGCGAATCGGACCGACAAGCAGGGAGGCGAGGGTGAGCAGGGCCTGGCGCCCCGTGTTCAGGCGTCGCCAGCGGGTTCCGATCACCTCCCGGCATCGGCGGAGCTCGGTCGACAGCAGGTGCAGGGCAGAGCTGTACACGTCAGCCCGGGCCGGCAGACAAGCACGTGAAGCCTCTGGCGGGGCGAGGGAGGTCGTGAACCCGTCTACCGGAAGCTTCACCACGTTGCCGGCCCAACCGCACTAGCTCAGTGAAGCCAGAAGTGCTGTCACGCGGAGTTCTGACAGGCGGAACCGCCCTCGTGAGGTCGTACGAAGGCACCGCATACTCCACAGTCGTCGTTCTGGCGAAGAGTGGACACGGCAGACGTTCATTGGGCGGTGCCTCTGCTCTCCGCCTCCCGGAGCCGCGCCTCCGCCTCGGCGCGAAGGGCGCCGCCACGGTCTCGCAGGTGCGTTGCCAGAAGGTGAGCTCGCCCCGCACCTGGACGGCATGCGGACTCCGTCAGGAAGTCATCGTTTCACCGGCGTAGCTGCGGGCGGATCCCAGGAGGTTCTCCACATGAGACGCACGCAGGCGGAGTTGGTTCGCCCGGCATCACAGATCACCCGAAGTCGTCAACGTGATTGGCCCCCCGGCCTCGCTTCGGTGTCGGTCCTGAACACCGGGTAGCGGCGCCAATACTACAATGGCAGCGTCCCCCGGGGGAGGGGTGGTGCAGAAGCCGCGCGCACGCGCGGTCGGTTGGGAGTCCGAGGGGTGCTCGGCCACCGCGGTCGAACTCCCCCTGGCCGTTGTTCCCCCGTTTCAGCGCCTGGTAGCGTCATGGCGACTTGCGAGTAATTCTGTTCAGCGCGGTCGGCGGTTCGCGAGATCGGATTCCCCGCTCGACCGTCGAGTGCTGTGATTTCCACGGGGGTGGTGGCGTGAAGACCCAGGACCGTTCGTCTGCGATCGCCAAGAAGTCGGTCGCGGCCGGACCGGCGATGGGTGATCGGCTGCCGGTGCCGCCGCGGGAGCGGAAGCCCGCGCTCGCCGCGCTCGCCGTGCTGCTGATCCTCGCCGGTGCCCTCGGCGCCACCACGCTGGTGATCCAGGCCGGCGACCGGGTCGAGGCCGTGAAGATCACCGAGCGCGTCCCCGCGGGGCAGCCGGTACCCGAGAGCGCGATCACCGCCGTGCTCGTGGCGGAGGACTCCGCCGTCAACTACTTCGAGTGGCGCAACCGTTCACGCCTCCAGCAGGACCTCATCCCCAGCGTCGACCTCGTACCGGGGACCGTCATGGTGGGGGAGATGCTGACCGCGGAGGAGACCCTCGACCGCGACCAGGTGCTGGTCGGCCTCAGCCTCTCCCAGGGCCGCTACCCCTCCGGGCTGAGCGCCGGCGAGACGGTGACCGCCTACCGGGTGGGCCGGGACAGCGGCGAGGACGAGGCCGTCACCGGCACGTCGGGAACCCTCGTCGACGCCGCCAAGGTCCACATGGT
Source organism: Streptomyces bohaiensis (assembly GCF_012033785.1). Classification (GTDB taxonomy): domain Bacteria; phylum Actinomycetota; class Actinomycetes; order Streptomycetales; family Streptomycetaceae; genus Streptomyces; species Streptomyces bohaiensis. The sequence goes on along the minus strand of NZ_JAAVJC010000011.1, from coordinate 33,872 downwards.
GGAGAGCGGCGCCGGCGGCGGGGACCGGCTCGTGACCCTGCGGGTCTCCGCCTCCGACGCGGCGGATCTCGCGCGGGCCGCTGCAACCGGGGACGTCACTCTCGTCGTCGTTCCCGGCAGCGCCGACTGAACCACGGCCGGCCCCCGGCCGAGCCGAACGCGACCAGCGACGGGACGGCGGACACCCGCCGGTGCCCGTACCGACCGCGCACCACACCACCGACGACGGGCCGGGCGAGCACCCGGTCGAGGGGCTGAAGCAGAGAGATGGCGCTCATCGCAGTGGCGGCCGACAAGGGATCGCCCGGAGCCACCACCACCGCCGTGGCTCTCGCCGCGCTGTGGCCGCGCCGCGCGCTGCTCGCCGAGGTGGACCCCGCCGGCGGCGACCTCGTCTACCGCTCGGCCCGCGAGGACGGGCGGCCGCTCGACCCCGGCACCGGGCTGCTGTCGCTCGCCGCCACCGCTCGCCGCGGTATCGCCGCCGAGCAGCTGTGGGACCACTCGCAGCGTGTCTCCGGCGGCCTCGACCTGATCGTCGGGCTCACCTCCTCCGACCAGGGCACCGGCGTCTCCGGCCAGTACGGGGCCCTGGGCAAGGCGTTCGCCGAGCTGGCCCGCTCCCCGCACGAGGAGGCAGCGGCCGACGTCGTCGCCGACTGCGGCCGCCTCGGCCCGGACTCGCCCGCGCTGGCGCTGCTGCCGCACGCCGCCGTCGTGCTGCTCGTCACCCGCACCCAGCCCGAGAACCTCGCCCACACCCGCGAACGCGCCCTCGCGCTCAGCGCCAAGCTCCACGGGCAGCACCGGGGCGCGGCCCAGCACGGCCGCCCGCCGATCGGGCTGCTCCTGGTCACCGAGCCCTCCCAGGGCGGCCGGATCGCGAGCCAGGTCAACGAGATGCTGACCGCCGCCGGCAGCGGCGCCCGCGTCGCCGGACTGCTGGCCGAGGACGCCGCGGGCGCCGACCAGTTGGCCGGCCGCCGCCGCGGCCGCGTCGACAAGTCCCTGCTGGTGCGCTCCGTCCGCAAGGTGGTCTCCGACCTCCACCAGACCTACCGCGAGCTCGCCCCCGCCGTCACCGGCGCGGTCGGGACGCTGCCGCCGCAACCGCCCGCCGGCGCCGCGCCGCCGTCCCACGGCCGCGCCCCGGTGCCGCCGCAGTACGGCGCGCAGGGTCCCCGCACCCCCGCGCCCGTGCCGCCCGGAGGGCCGTGGCCCCCGCCCACCGCACCGCCGGCGAGCGGCGGGTACGGCTACCCGGCACCGGGCAACGGGTACGGCTACCCGGCTCCCGGCCACGGCCCGCACGGAGGCCACCGGTGACCGACGTCAACCACCAACTGGTCAAGCGGTTCCGGCAGGACGCCGGCGACCGCATCGCCGAGCAGCGGCGCATCGACCAGGCCGGCGGCATCCGCGCCATGACCCCCGAGGACGAGCGCCACTACGCGCGCGCCGTCATCGCGCAGGTCCTGGAGGAGTACGTCCGCGAGGAGATCTCGCAGGGCAGGGCGCCACTGGACGCGCAGTCCGAGGAGGACTACGCCGCCGCGGTGCACGCGGCGCTCTTCGGCGTCGGCCGGCTGCAACCGCTCCTGGACAACCCCGACATCGAGAACATCGACATCAACGGGTGCGACCAGGTCTTCGTGGGCTACGCCGACGGCCGGGAGGAGCGCGGTGAGCCCGTCGCCGAGACCGACGAGGAACTCGTCGAACTCATCCAGGTGCTCGGCGCCTACTCCGGCCTCTCCTCGCGGCCCTTCGACGCCGCCAACCCCCAGCTCGACCTGCGGCTGCCCGACGGCTCCCGACTCTCCGCCGTCATGGACGTCACCCGCAGGCCGGCGCTGTCCATCCGCCGCGCCCGCCTCGGCAAGGTCTTCCTCGCCGACCTCGTCGGCAACGGCACCGTCACCCCGGAGATGGGCCGCTTCCTGGTCGCGGCGGTCCGCGCCCGCAAGAACATCATGATCGCCGGCTCCACCAACGCGGGCAAGACCACGCTGCTGCGCGCCCTGGCCAACGAGATCCCCTCCGACGAGCGCCTCATCACGGTGGAACGGGCTCTGGAGCTCGGACTGGACCAGTTCCCCGAACTCCACCCCAACGTGGTGGCGTTCGAGGAACGGCTCCCCAACTCCGAGGGCCAGGGCTACATCTCCATGGCGGAACTCGTCCGCCGCTCCCTGCGCATGAACCCCTCCCGCGTCATCGTCGGCGAGGTCCTCGGCGACGAGATCGTCACCATGCTCAACGCCATGTCGCAGGGGAACGACGGCTCGCTCTCCACCATCCACGCCAACAGCTCGGCCGAGGTGTTCAACCGCATCTCCACCTACGCCCTCCAGGCCAGCGAGCGGCTGCCGATCGAGGCGAGTCAGATGCTGATCGCCGGTGCCGTGAACTTCGTGGTCTTCATCCACCGCCGCAACAACTACGCCACCGGCGGCCGGTTGCAGCGGTTGGTGACCTCCGTACGCGAGGTCAACGGCGTCGACGGCCGCGTGCTGTCCAGCGAGATCTTCGCCGAGGGCCCCGACGGCGTGCCGCGGGCGCACGCCGCCATCTCCTGCGCCGACGAACTCGCTGCCTTCGGCTACCAGCCAGGGTGGGGGTGAGACGACCGTGCCCACCACCGGGATCCTCGCGCCGCAGACCCTGCTTGCGCTGGCCTGCGGCCTCGCCGCCGGCGGGGGCGTCGCCCTGCTGGTCGTCGCCCTCCGCGGGCTGCCGCCCCGGACCGCCGACGAGATCGCCCGCGACGAACGCCGTCGCGCGGAGATCGCCCGGTTCCTCGGCCAGCGCTCCATGATCGCTGTGCTCCTCGCGGTGGTCGTCCTCGTCCTCACCGGCTGGCCGGTGGCGGCACTGGCCGCGGCGCTGCTGACCTTCGTCTGGGACAGGCTCTTCGGCGGCGCCGCCGAGGAACGGGCCTCGATGGCGCGTGTCGAGGCGCTCGCCTCCTGGACCGAGTCGCTGCGCGACACCATCGCCGGCGCCGTCGGACTGGAGCAGGCCATCCCGGCCTCGGCCCGCGCCGCGGCCCCCGCGCTCCGCGAGCCGCTCAACAACCTGGTGGACCGGCTGCGTTCGCGGACCACCCTCCCCGACGCCCTCCAGGAGTTCGCCGAGGAACTCGACGACTCCTCCGCCGACATCATCATCGCCTCGCTCATCCTCAACGCGCGGCTGCGCGGCCCCGGCCTGCGCGAGGTGCTGGGCGCGCTGGCCAAGTCGGCGCGCGAGGAGGTCGAGATGCGGCAGCGGGTCTCAGCGCAACGCGCCTCCACCCGGCGCAGCGTCCAGATCGTCGTCGCGGTCAGCCTCGCGTTCCCCGTGGGGCTCTCGCTCTTCAACTCCGCCTACGTCGAGCCCTACGGCGACGCCCTCGGCCAGCTCGTACTCGGCCTGGTCTGCGTCCTGTTCGGCCTCGGCTTCTGGTGGATGCGCAGCCTCTCCCGCATCGAGGTCCCCGACCGGTTCATGGTCCGCCCGGCCCCGGCGACCCAGGCGCGCGACGCCCAGCGGTCCGGTGCGGACGCGGCACCCGCACGTGAGCAGGGCCCGGTGGTGCGGCGATGAACTCCACGGTCACCTCCGCCGTCATCGTCGGCGCCGTGCTCGGCCTCGGTGTCTACGCCCTGGTCAGGGCGCTGGTGCCCACCCGCCGCGGCGCCGTACTCACCATCCACCGGGTGGACGCGGTCCGCGCCCGCGGCGGCCACGCCTTCGCCGTTCCCGCGGCCCGCTCCGCCGCCGGCGAGCAGCGGCGCTCCCGGCTCGACGCGCTGCGCGACCGGTCGGGCGAGTGGCTGGCCGAGGCGTACCTGCGGCGCGGCTGGGTGCAGCGGTCGCTCCGCGCCGACCTGGCGTTGCTGGACCGCAGCTGGGAGAACTTCCTCGCGACCAAGCTCGGGCTCGCCGCCGCGGGTCTGATCTTCGGCCCCGCCGTCTTCACCGGCATCCACCTCCTCGGCGTCGGCAGCAGCCCCTTCGTCCCCGTCTGGCTCTCGCTCGCCTTCGCGGCGCTGTTCTTCTTCCTCCCCGACCTGGAGGTGCGCCGCGACGCCGCCGCCAAGCGCCGCGACTTCCGGCGGGTGGTCGCCGCCTACCTCGACCTGGTCGCCATGAGCCTGGCGGGCGGCCGGGGGCTCCCCGAGGCGCTGAAGGCCGCGTCCGAGGTCAGCGACGGCTGGGCGCTGATGCGGATCCGCACCGCCCTGGCGGACGCCCGGATCACCGGCATCACCCAGTGGCAGGCCCTCGGTAAGCTCGGGGACGAGGTGGGGGTCGAGGAACTGCGCGACCTGTCCAACTCCCTCGCCCTGGTCGCCGACGACGGCGCCAAGGTCCGCGACAGCCTCGGAGCACGTGCCGAGACCATGCGCGGCAGGGAGATGGCGGAGATCGAGGGCGGCGCGGGGGAGAAGTCCCAGTCCATGCTCATCGCCCAGCTCCTGCTCTGCGCGGGATTCCTGGTGTTCCTCATCTATCCGGCAGGCATGCGGGTCTTCGGCGGCTTCTGACGCCGGCCCGGAACGGGAAAGGAAACGACATGCGTCACTCCATGGGGTTCTCGCACCCCGCGATCGGCTATCTACAGGCGGCACTGCGCACCCGGCTCCAGCGCGCACGGGCGGCCGAGGACCGCGGGGCGTCGGCCATCGAATGGGTCGTCATCGCCGCCGTGGTCGTCGGCATCGTGCTCGCCGTCGGCTTCGTGATCTCCAACGCCCTCACCTCCAAGGCCAACGACGTGCAGGACTGCATCGCCGGCGCCAGCAACCAGAGCGGCAACTGCTAGTGCCGTCACCGGTCACCGCCCCGCGCCGCGCCCGCGGCTCGGCCCACCGTCCGCCCGGGACCGGCGAGCACCGCGCCCGGCCCCGCGGACCGGTGCGCCCGGGGGCGGCCGACCGTCCGGCATCGGACCGCGACGGCCGGGCGGCACGGTTCCGTGCCGCGCTGCGCGACGACTCCGGGGCCTCCGCCGTCGAGTTCGTGATGCTGACGCCGATCATGTTCTTCCTGATCTTCGGCGCGGTGCAGTTCGCGCTGTACTCGTTCGCGGCCGATGTCGCCAAGGCGGCGGCCCAGGCCGGCGCCCGCGAGGCCCGCCGCGAGGCGGACGTCTCCGCGGGCTGGCAGGACAGCGCCCGCGGCAAGGCCCGCGACTACGTGCGCCAGTTGGCGGGCCCCGGGCTGCTCTCCAACGTCTCGGTACCGGTCGGCCGCAACGGCGACATGGTCAGCGTCACCGTCACCGGGGACGCGCCGGCGATCCTGCCGGGGATGTCGCTGCGGGTCACCGCGGTCTCCGAGGGGCCGGTCGAACGGTTCGTACCGGACGGGGGGTGACACACCGTGCGTGACACAGGAGCAGCGGTGCGCCCGACGCGCCTTTGGCAGCGGCAGGACCGCGACCGGGGCATCAGCGCGGTCGAGGTCGTGCTGCTCGCACCGCTCATGATCCTGTTCATCCTGGTGCTGTTCGTCCTCGGCAACCAGGTCTCCGCGCGCGCCGCCGTCGACGGCGCCGCCCGTGACGCCGCACGCGCCGGCTCGCTCGCCCGCGACCAGGCCACGGGCCGGGCGCAGGCCGCCGCGGTGCTGGCGGACCAGCTCAAGGACGTCTGCTCCTCGTGGAGCGGGCCGTTCCTCGGCGGAACGGACTTCAGCGAGGGCGGCCTGTTCGTCGTCCGCGTGGAGTGCGAGGTGCAGGGCATGCACCTCGTGGGCCTGCCGACCGTCAACCGCGTCAGTGGCACCTCCGTCGCACCCATCGACCCCTATCGGCGGGTCGGATGACCGCCCCCGCGCGCCCCGCGCCGCCCCGCGCCACCGCGTCTCCTCTCGCCACCACGTCTCCTCTCGCCACGGCTCCTGCCCCCGCCGCCGCGCCGGCCGGAGACCGGGGGGCGTCCCCCGGCGCCCGTGCGCGCGGCCGGCACGACCGCGGAGGCGGCGGCGACCGCGGCTCGGCGGCCATCCTGGTCGTGGTCTTCGCGCTGACCGTCATTGCTCTCGCCGCGTTCGTCGTCGACGGCGGTCTTGCGATCTCCAACCGGGAACGCGCCGCCGACATCGCGGAGCAGGCCGCCCGGTACGCCGCGCAGGACCTCGACGAGGACGCGATCCGCGCCGGCGCCGGCGGAGCCCCGATCAACACCGCCAACTGCGACGCCCGGGTCCGGGAGTTCGTCCGCCACTACGACCTCACCAGCGCCGAGGTCTCCGGCGCCCACTGCGTCCGTGCCCGCACCAGCGAGACCCAGGTCGTCGTGCAGGTCCTGGTCGACTACCGGCCGCTGTTCTCCTCCGTCTTCACCTCCAGCGTGCGGGTCACCGGCGAGGCCACGGCCGTCGCCGAGGCCGGCTGAGAGCACCGCCCGGCCTACCGGCTACGCGGGCCCCACCACGACCACCGCCGTCACGACCATCCGAACAGGAGCAGACGCCATGGCGCGCACCACTCACTCCGGCAGCGGCAACCGCTCGCCCGTACCGGTGAAGGTCGGGCGTTCCCTCGGCGACGTGCTCAAGGCGTTCGCCGCCTTCCTCGCCCTCGCCTGCCTCGTCGTCGGCGTGCCGCTGGCGCTCGCCTGGTTCGTCGGCTGGCCGCTGCCCAGCAGCGCCCCCGACCTGGAGATGCTCCGCCGGCCGATCTCCACCACGGTCTTCCTGAAGATCCTCACCGTGCTGGTGTGGGTGGCCTGGGCGCAGTTCACCGCCTGTGTGCTGGTGGAGGTCAAGGCTGCCGTCTCCGGCGTCGGCATGCCCGCCCGCGTCCCCGCGGCCGGTGCCAGCCAGGCCCTCGCGCGGCAACTCGTCGGTGCGCTGCTGCTGCTGGGCACCACCGCGGCGGGCTTCACCCCCGGTCTCAGCGCCGTCGGCAGCGGTTTCGACTCCCCGTCGCACCACGGCGTCGTCGCCGAGGCCGAGTACGCCCCCGGCCAGAGCACCGCGGGGCCGGCCGCGCTCACCCAGGCGGCCCCGGCCGTGGCGCTGCCGGAGGAGAGCGCGGGGACCGAGCAGCGGGAGGACGCCGACGCCACGAAGTACTACCGCATCCAGCCCCCCGACGGCCGGCACCACGACACCCTGTGGGGCATCTCCGAACGGCATCTCGGCGACGGGCTGCGGTACAAGGAGATCTACGAGCTCAACAAGGACCGGGTGCAGCCCGACGGCTCCCGCCTCACCGAGGCCTCCCTCATCCGACCGGGATGGATCCTGGAGATGCCGGCCGACGCGGAGGGCGGCGACCTGGTCGAACTGCCGCACGACGCGGCGGAGCTGTCACCGGACGAGGTCGAGGAGTTCACCGACTACGGCAACGACCCCACCGGCCCGGGGCGCGACGCTGCCCCCGACCACGGAGGGATGGAGGTCGCCCCCGACACCGCCGGGGGGCCCGGCGCGACACCGGACGGCGAGGCCGGCGCGCTGCCCGACACCCCGGACCTCGGGAACGAACGGCGCAGCCCCGGCGCCGACGCGGAGCACGGAAGCACCCCGAACGCCCCGGACCACGGCGGGATGGACGTCACCCCGGACGGCCCCGCGCGGGGCCCGCAGCCGGGCCCCGGGGAGGGCGCCGGTATCGCCGGCTCCGGCCCCGACCATGGCGGGATGGAGGTCACCCCCGCCCCCGCGCGCAGCAGCGACTCCGCACGGAACGCAGCCGCCGCCGACCCCGCCGGGGACGCGCCGGCCACCGCCCCCGCCGTCACCGACGGGGAGTCGGCGGAGCCCGCGTCGCTGCCGCCCGCCGCTCCGGCCGCCCCGGCACCCTCGGGTGAGGACGACGGCCCCGGCCTGCCCGACGCCCTGATGGCCGCACCGCTGCTTGCCGCGGGGCTGCTCGGTGCCCTCGGCCGGACGCGCCGCAACGCCCTCTGGCAGACCGCCGCAGGTGCCCTGCGACGTGGCGCCGGGGACGACCTCGAACCCCGCGACGTCACGGGCCGTGACGCCCAGGACGCGCTGCTGGCGGGCGCCGACCCATCCGCCGTGGCCTTCCTCGACAGGGCGCTGCGGCGCCTCTCCGCGGATCTCGACGCGGCGGGCAGGTCGCTTCCCGTCGTCTACGCCGCGTGGCTCAGCGACGACGACCTCCACCTCCAACTGGCCGAACCCGCCGATGTGCCCCCTGCGCCATGGCAGTTGGGGCAGAGCGACGCGTACTGGACCCTGGAGCGGTACCGGCTGGACGCGGTGCGCGACGTCCCCGCCGACGCCGAGGCGCCCTACCCCGGGCTGGTCAGCCTCGGCACTCGGGACGACATCCGTCTGCTGCTCAACCTGGAAGCCGTACCCGGCCTGGTGTCGGTCCTCGGCGCCCCGGCGGACCGGGAGGCGGTGCTCTCCTCCATCGCGGCCGAACTGGCCACGAGCGGCTGGGCGGACCGGATGACCGTCAGCATCGTCGGCTTCGCCGCCGACCTCACCGCGCTCGCGCCCACCCGCGTCCGGCACCTGGAGGACATCACGGGGTTGCTGGAGGTCATGGAGACCGAGACCCGACTGCGGCACGGCAACCTCCGCCACACCGGCCAGGACTCGGTGCTGCGGGGTCGCACCGGCCCTGCCCGAGGCCACCAGTGGGCTCCCCACCTGGTGGTGGTGGGTGTCGCCCCGACCGAGGAGGAGGCCGAGCGGCTCGGTGCCCTCGCCTCCGTCTCGGCCCCCCTCGGCATCGGCTACCTCGTGGCCTCCGACCGCCCCGACCTCCCCGGGCTGGCATGGGAGTTCCGCATCGCGGCCGACGGGCGGCTCACCGAGCCCGACATGGGTCTCCAGCTGGCAGCCCAGCTGCTTCCGGCCGCCGAACGCGCCACCGTGGTGACGATGTTCGCCTCCCTCGGCGAACCGGGCACCACCGCCGGGGACTCTCCTGCCACCGCGCCGGCGTTCCTCGTCGACCTCGGGGCGGGGGGCAAGCCGGAGGTCTACGCGGAGATCATGGGCGGCTACACCCTCACCGGGCTCGCCGACCCCGACCCCGAGCGTGCCGCGCAGCTGCGGGAGGCCCTGGCCGTGCTGCTGCTGCGGCGCTCCGGCGTCCATCGCCGCGTGCTGGCGGCGGCGCTGTGGCCGCGCGGCGTGACCGACGACGTGCGTGACGCCTTCGTCGCCCGGCTCGGGGAGTGGCTCGGCACCGAGACCGCCACCGGTCGCCCCCGGTTGACGACGGCGCCGGACGGCCGCCTGGTCCTCTCCGAGCGGGTCGTCTCCGACTGGGACGTGCTGCGCACCCTGCACCACGGCGCGGTCGCCGCGCCCGGGCCCGGGCTGCACCCCGCGGACCGTCGGCGGCGGCTCACCGACGCGCTGAGCCTCGCGCGGGGCCCGCTCCTCGACGGCCAGCGGGAGTCCGGCCGGTTCGACTGGCTGCGGCACGAGGTCGTCGACGCCCAGTACCCGCTGCTGGTGGCCGAGGTGGCGCTGGCCCTCTCCGGCGCCCACCGCGAGGCGGGGGAGGGGGAGCCCGCCTACCTGGCAGTGCGGACGGCGCTGGGCGCCGCTCCCGCCGACGAGCGGCTGTGGAACGAGCTGCTGCGGGCCGCCCACGCCACCGGTCGCGCGGAGTGGCTCACCGGCGCGGCCCAGTGGCTGGCCGCCCACCACGGTCAGCTCTTCGGCGCGGACCGGCCGTTGCCGGCCGAGACCGAGGCGCTGCTCGACGAGTTGCTGCCCGGCTGGCGGCAGCAGGTCGCGGCCGGGTGAGGCCGCGAGGGTGAGGACGGGGCGGCGGCCCGCCATCGCGGGACCCGGTGGGTGCGGTCGGGCGACGGACCGGCCCCACCCGTCCGGCTCGACCGCCGCCGGTCAGCCGTCCCGGCCCGCACCGGCGCGCGGTCGGCGGGGAACGGTCACTCCCCGCCGGCCAGCAGGGGTGCCGCCCAGGCGCTGATCAGCGCCGCGGCCCGCTCCGCCCCGGCCCGCCCCGTCAGCAGGTGGTCGGTGCCGTGCAACCACACCAGGGACGCGCCGTCCCCGGCGGTGTGCTGGATCTCCCGGGCCTGCGACGGCGGGACCAGGGTGTCGTCGGGGGAGTGGAGCACCAGCAGCGGGGCGGGCAGCGCGGCGATCCGCTGCTGCTGCGGCTGCTCCGCCACGTCCCGCAACAGCCCTGCGCCCACCCGGAACGGCCGGCCCGCCAGCATCACCTCCGCCGCCCCGTCGCGGGTGATGCGCTCGCGGTCGGCGGCGGTGAACTGCGCCCGTACGTGGCCGGGGTGGGCGGGGGCGCCGATGGTCGCCACGGCCCGGACGCCCGGCACCCGGTGTGCCGCGGCCAGGACGGCGGCGCCGCCCAGCGAGTGCCCGACCAGCAGGGTCGGCGGCCGCAGGCGGGTGCGCAGCGCTTCCGCCGCGAGGACGACGTCCGCCACGTTCCCCGAGAAGTCGGTGTCGGCGAACTCGCCCCCCGAGCCGCCCACTCCGGTGAAGTCGAAGCGCAGCACGGCGAGCGACCGCCGGGCGAGGAACCGTGACGTGCGGGCCGCCGCGAGTCCGTCCTTGCCGCAGGTGAAGCAGTGCGCGAACAGGGCGACAGCGGTCGGTTCGGCGTCCACCGGGAGCTCCAACCGGCCCGACAGCCGGTGCCCCCGCGCGCCGGTGAACTCCCAGGGCTCCGACCGGGTCCGGGCCGGCGGGGCGGTGGCACGGACCGGCGGGGGCGCATGGGTGGTCATCCCCGCAGCGTAGGCCGGTCCGGCCGATCCGCCCATGCCCATGACGGGCGGCACATCGACGGGCAGCCTCGGTGCGGCCCGCCATGACGAGGCGCCGGTGCCGGAGGGACGACGTCCCTCCGGCACCGGCGCCTGGCGGCGGGGTCCGTCGACCCCGTCAGTCCGGCCGGGTCATCGGCCGAGCAGCCTGCGCAGCCAGTCGTGCAGGTCGCGCACCAGCTCCTTCAGCCGCTCCTTCAGACGGTCCTTCGCACTGCCGCCGTCGCCGTCGCCGTCGCCGTCGTCGCCGCCGTTGTCGCCACCGCCGGTGGCGATCCGGACCAGCTGCGGGTCGTGGTCGCTCGCCTGGTCGGCGAACTCGGTGTTGATGTGCAGCACCTCGTACTCGAACTCCTCGATGGTGGAGCTCATCAGGATGTTGTCCAGCGACTGCGAGTTGCCGTCGAAGATGTACGTGTAGCGCTTCTCGGGCGGCAGCGTCAGCAGCAGGTTGGTCATGGCGCCGTCGTCGGCGAGGATCTCCAGCGTCCGGGAGAACTCGAAGTCGTTGAAGTCGCCGAGGTTGACCACCTTCGCCCGCGGGTCGGCGGCGTGCAGTTCGCGGACGAAGGCGGCGACCTCCTCGGCCTGGCGGTGGCGCTGCACCTCCGAGCTCCGGTTCGGCGGCTGGAACCGGCCGTGGAGCGACTGGTCGCCACCCTTGGAGTTGAAGTGGTTGGTGATGAGGAAGTAGGTCTCACCGTTGAAGACGAACTCGCCGACCAGCGGCTTCCGGCTGCTCGCCCAGGCGTCGGAGCCGGGGTTGATGCGACCGGGGGAGACGGACAGCTCGGGGCCGTCCGCACCCGCGACCACCTGCGCCGCGGTGGTCGCGTCGCCACCCTCGCGGTCGGTGAAGTCCACCCGCTCCGGGTTGTAGAGGAACACGTTGCGGATGTTCCCGCCCGGCTGGCCGCCGTCGCGGTTGTTCTCCGGGTCGATCGAGCGCCACGTGTACCGAGGGCCGCCGGCCGTGACGATGGCGTCGGTGAACTTCTCCAGCGTCCGCTCGGCGGTGACCGTACCGTCGTTCACGGGGCCGTTGTCGTCCTGGATCTCCTCCAGCGCGACCACGTCGGGCGAGGCCAGGTTGACGGCGACACCCTCCGCCAGGGCGGCGAACTTCGCGTCGGGGTCGGTCGCGGCGAGGTTCTCCACGTTGTAGGTGGCCAGCGCGAGTTCGTCCTCCGCCTGGGCGCGCGTCGCAGGGCGGGTCAGCCCGTTGTCGACGTGGGAGCCGAGCTCGGTCGCCTGCAGCGTGTAGCCGCCGAACTGCGCGTAGTCCAGTGGGCCGACCGTGGAACCGGCCAGCAGATCACCCGCGTTGGCGGCGGGCAGCGGCTCCGGGGCCAGGGACATGACCTTCAGCCGCCCGGTGTTCGGTTCGTCGTACGAGCCGTAGACCACGCCGCCCCGCGCCGAGGGGTTCTCCTGCGGCTTGACCGTCACCCAGAGCTCGTCGTAGTCGGTGGTGCGGCTCACGATGCGGGTGTCGTTGATCTCGACCCGCTGGCCCTCCAGCGACTCCAGCAGGTCCAGCGCGAACGTGTCCGGCTCCAGCGGAAGGTCGTTGAGGGAACCACCCGCGTCGGGCGCCCAGAGGTCCGGCACGGAGTCGGCGTCCAGCACCACCGGCGCCGGCAGCGCGTTGTCGCGCGAGAGGGTGGTGATGCGCGGCGCCGTGATCTGGGTGATCGACTGCGCGCCGGTCGCCGGGTAGTACTCGGACACCTGGCCGGAGACCAGCACCTCGTCGCCGACCGCGACCGTCGGGACGGCGGAGCCGGTGTAGACGAACACGCCCTCGCTGGTCCGGGGGTCGCCGTCGCCGGTGGCGTCCTGCATCCAGAAACCGCGCGACCCCGACGGGCGGACACCGGTCACGACGCCCGGCACACCGGTGACCTGCCGGCCCGCCAGCGGCGACCACCGAGTGGTCCCCTGGATGTCGTGGATGCGCACATCGCCGGCCTCGGGCGGGCCGCCGGGCTCCTCACCGTCGTCGCCCCCGTCATCGCCGCCCTCGTCGACGCCGTCACCGGCGGAGTTGACGGGGGTCGGGGCGCCGGAGGTGAAGTCCGCGGCGTTGTCGTCGGTGTCGGTGAGCGCCGCGTCACGGAAGACCGAGGTGGTGTTGCCCGCACCCGCGGCCGGGCCGGACCCCTCCCGCACGACCGCCGAGCCGTAGCCCACCAGATCGACGACGCGTGCGTCCGCCGCGCACTCCGCGGCCGTCCGGCAGTCCAGCGGGGTCGTGCCGTCCACCAGCGCCACGGTCCCGGTCGTCGCGCTCATCGAGATCGAGCCCGTGGCGTCCGGCGTCGGCAGCTGCACACTGCCGCCGTTGCCCGCGGCCTGGGCGACCAGGTACAGCCCGCCCGGCTCCACGGCACCGGTCAGCTCGGTCGCCTGCCAGCGGCTGTTGGGCCCCGGCGCGCCCGGGAGGTACTGCACGCTGTGGCCCGTCAACGCGTACGGGTCGGCACCGGGGTTGCCCAGCTCCACGAAGTCACGGATCAGCGTGGCACCGGAGTTGCCCCCACCGCCGTACACCTCGCTGATCACGGCGCCCGCCGTCACGGCCGGCGCGTCGGCCGGGGGAGCGGGCTCGGCCGACGCCCGCGGCAGCGGGGTCAGGACCAGCGAGATGGCGGCGCCGGCCGCCACCAGGGCGGCTCTGCGGCGACGGCGGCTGTCGTGCGGCACGGTGGCTTCTCCTCAGGTACCCGGCGCCGCGCCCGGTGGCACAGCGAGAAGCGGGGGTCACCCTAAGCTACGCGCGTAGAAGAGTCCATGACAACGGCCGGTACGTAAATTCCCGGTCGCGTTCCGGTGGACGTCGGGTCACGGGCGCGCCGCGCCCCGGGACGGCCCGCGGCGAGATGAACGCCAGGCGAACGGATGCTGGACGAACGGTGACGCCCCTGGCGCGCGGGGGTCGGTCGCGCGTTAGGTTCTGACCATGTCCGGGCAGGGTGCCCGGGGCACGCGTGCGTGCGGTGGTTGCAGGTTTGTTGAGGAGGCGGCAGTGCGGATGATCGGCAAGATCCTGCGGTTCGACGAGGTTCGCGGCTATGGCTTCATCGTGCCGGAAGAGGGGCACGAGGACGTGTTCATGCACGCCAACGACCTCATGGGCGAGAAGTACCTCTACCAGGCAGGCCGCGAGGTCGAGTTCGAGCTGGAGATGGGCGACAAGGGGCCCAAGGCGTCCCGCATCCGCCTGGTGGAGCCGGGCTCCGCCGAACCGGCGCTCCCGCAGCGCGGCGCCACCGCGCCGCGCGGGGCCGACAACGCCGGCGACCAACTGGTGGACGGCGAGGTCTGCGACATCCTGACCCGCACCGAGTTCCGCACCGAGCTGACCGAGGCGCTGATCGCCGCCGACGGCGACCTCACCGCGCAGCAGATCCGCCGGATCCGCGACCAGGTCGCCTCCCTCGCCGCCTCCCACGGCTGGGTGGACAACTGACCCGCTGACCCGGTCCAGCGGGCCCGCCCCGCCGACCGCCGACCCGTCTGGCTCGGTCGGCGGGTCGGCAGGCGATGAGACCCGGGTGCGGTGCCGTCCCGGACTTCGCGCGGAACGCCCGTGACGGACGGACGGACAGGCGGACGGGCGGGCCGGGTGCGGGGCGGGCGTGCCGCATCCGGCCGTCGCCCGCGCACCGTGACGCGCCCGCGCACCGTGACGCCCGCGACCACGGGCGCCGCGCCCCGGAGGCGCAGGCCGCCGCACGGTGTCCGTCGCCCGTCGCCCGTCGCCCGTCGCCCGTCGCCCGTCGCTCGCCGCTCGCCGGCCGTGGCGTCCGGCCGTCAGTCCGCAGCAGGTTCGAAGACCCGGTGCCGCCCGATCGGCAGCATCAGCGGGCGGCCGGAGGTGGGGTCGGTGATGACCCTGCTCTCCAGCCCGAAGACCGCCCGGACGGTCTCCTCGGTCAGCACCTCGGCCGGTTCCCCCTGGGCGTGCACCCGCCCGCCCGCCATGGCGACCAGCCGGTCGGCGTACCGCGCGGCCAGGTTGAGGTCGTGCAGCACCATCACGATCGTCGTGCCGCGCGCCTGGTTCAGGTCGGTGAGCAGGTCGAGCACCTCGACCTGGTGGCTGGGGTCGAGGAACGTCGTCGGCTCGTCCAGCAGCAGCACGTCCGTCTGCTGCGCCAGCGCCATCGCGATCCACACGCGCTGCCGCTGGCCGCCGGAGAGCTCGTCGACGGCGCGGTCGGCCAACTCGGCGGTCTGCGTGGCGTCCAGCGCCTCGGCCACGGCCGCGTCGTCCCGCTCGTTCCAGCGCGAGAACACCCCCTGGTGCGGGTGGCGGCCCCGACCCACCAGGTCGGCCACGGTGATGCCCTCCGGCGCGATGGGCGACTGCGGCAGCAGACCCAGGGTGCGGGCGAGTTCCTTGGCCGGCATCCGGTGTACCTGCCGGCCGTCGAGCACGACCCGGCCGGCGCGCGGTGTCAGCAGCCGGGACATCGCGCGCAGCAGCGTGGACTTGCCGCACGCGTTGGCTCCCACGATGACGGTGATCGCGCCCGGGGCCACGGCGAGGTCCAGGTCGGAGACGACGGTGCGGTCCCCGTAGCCGAGGCACAGTTCCTCGGCGGTGAGAGAGGGGGTGGTGGTCACAGTGAGCTCCCCGCCCGGTGGGTCCGGACGATCAGATAGACGAGGTAGGGCGCGCCCAGCACGCCGGTGACGACACCGACGGGGTAGCGGGTGCCCAGCGCGTACTGGCCGACGAAGTCGGCGACCAGCACGAGGAGGGCGCCCACCAGGGCGGAGGGCACCAGCAGCGAGCCGCCCGGGCCGACGATCCGCGCGGCGATCGGGCCGGAGAGGAACGCGACGAACGCGATGGGCCCGGCGGCGGCGGTGGCGAAGGCGATGAGGCCGACGGCCGCCACGATGAGGACGATGCGGGTGCGTTCCACCCGGACGCCGAGCGCGGCGGCGGTGTCCTCGCCCAACTGCAGGGCGGACAGGTTGCGTG
This sequence comes from Streptomyces bohaiensis, assembly GCF_012033785.1. Lineage (GTDB taxonomy): Bacteria > Actinomycetota > Actinomycetes > Streptomycetales > Streptomycetaceae > Streptomyces > Streptomyces bohaiensis. Next base: position 18,131 of record NZ_JAAVJC010000011.1, on the reverse strand, counting down.
ACTGCCACAGCAGGACCGGGGCGAGCACCAGCACCGCCACCACGGTGGGGACGACCTGGTTCCACCCGGCGCCGTTGAGGCTGCCGGTCAGCCACCGCATCGCCTCCTGGAGGTCCCACTCCGCCGCCCGGGACAGCGCGTACGCGGTCACGCTGTCGAGCATCGCGGCGACGCCGATGCCCATGAGGATCAGCCGCGTCCCGACGACCCCGTCACGGAACGCCAGGACGTAGACGAGCAGCGCCACACCGAGCGCGGCGACGATCGCGAGGACGGAGACGGCGGTGCCGTTGAGCCCGAGGACGATGATGCCCACGGCCGCGGCGGCGCTCGCGCCGGAACTGATGCCGATGACGTCGGGGCTGGCCAGCGGGTTGCGCAGCATCGTCTGGAAGGTGACGCCCGCCAGGCCGAACGCGAACCCCGCGAAGACGGCCAGCACCGCGCGTGGCAGCCGGAGCCGGCCCACCGTGAACGAGGCACCGGGCACCTGCTCGCCCAGCACGACGCGCAGCACGTCGGAGGCCGGGTAGAAGGTGCGGCCGAACATGAGCGACACCGCGAAGCCGGCGACCACCAGCACGAGCAGCACCAGCGTCACCGTGCGGCGGCGCCGGGCGCGGCGGGTCCGGCCGCGCGCCACGTCGGCCGCGCTGGTGACGGGGCTCCCGGTGGTGGGACGGAGGAGGAGGTCGGCGCTCACAGCTCACGCACCTTCTGCCGGCGGACGATGTAGAGGAAGAACGGGGCGCCGATCAGCGCGGTGATGATCCCGACGTCCACCTCGGCGGGGCGCGCCACGATGCGGCCGACCACGTCCGCGGCGGTCAGCAGCGAGGCGCCGGTCAGCGCGGAAAACGGCAGCAGCCAGCGGTGGTCCGGCCCCACGAGCAGGCGGCACATGTGCGGGACGACCAGGCCGACGAAGCCGATCGGCCCGGCCGCCGCCGTGCAGGTGCCGCAGAGGACGACGGCGCCCAGCGCGGCCAGCGCCCGGGCCCGGGCCACACGTTCACCCAGCCCGGCCGCCAACTCGTCGCCCAGCGCCAGCGAGTTGAGGGCGCGTGCGGAGAGCAGGCAGAGGGCGAAGCCCGCGGCGAGGAACGGCAGCAGATGGCCGATGCGTTCGAACGAGGCACCGCCGACACCGCCGATCTGCCACAGCCGGATGCCGCCCGCGATGTCGTTGCGGGGGAGCATGACGGCGGTGACCAGCGACGCCAGCGCCGCCGACGTCGCCGCCCCGGCGAGCGCCAGTTTCAACGGCGTCGCGCCGCCCCGCCCGAGGGAGCCGACCGTGTAGACGAACACGGCGGCCACTCCGGCGCCCGCCATGGCGACCCACACGTAGCCGGTCGCGGTCGAGAGCCCGAAGAAGGCGACGCCGACGACGATGGCGAGGGAGGCACCCATGTTGACCCCGAGGATCCCGGGGTCCGCCAGCGGGTTGCGGGTGACGCCCTGCATCACGGCGCCGGAGATGCCGAGGGCGGCGCCCACGATCACCGCCAGCACGGTGCGGGGGATCCGCTTGGTGACGGCGGCTTCCTCCATGGAGCCGTCGGCGCCGCCCAGCGCCGCCCAGACGTCCGACCAGGCGACGGACCGGGAGCCCAGCGCGACGGAGGCGATCATCAGGAAGGCGAGAAGCGCCACGACGGCCAGCAGCCACAGCAGTCGTACGCGGGCCGGACGCCGGGTGGCGGCGTCCGGCCCGTCGTGGGTCGTGGTGGTCACTCGACCTTGCCCGCCGCCTCGGCGAGTGCCTTGACGTAGTCCTCCAGCACCCAGGAGAGCGAGAGCGGGGTGGGGTTGGCGGCGGTGGCCAGCGGGGTGCTGCCGGGCAGCAGGTACGCGGAACCGCGGCCGATCGCGGGGATCTTGGAGACCAGCGGGTCGTCCATCAGGGTCTGCAGCAGCTCGCCCTCCTCGTCGCCGTAGCCGGTGATGATGTCGACGTCGTCGAAGACATCGATGCGCTCCGCGCTCTGCCGGAGCGCGAACTGGTCCGTCCCGGCCGACAGTTCCGCGATGGAGCCGGGCACGGTCAGCCCGAGGTCCTCGAAGAACTGGCTGCGGGTGTCGTGCGCCGTGTAGAAGCCGATCTCGCTGACGTCACCCGGGTCGACGTGCGTCATGAACATCGCCGACCTGCCCTCCAGTTCGGGGTAGTCCGCGACGGTCTCCTCGATCTGCCGCTCCAGGTCGGCGATCAGCTGCTCGCCTTCCTCGGCCATGCCCATGGCGGTGCTGTTGAGGGTGATGGTGTCGCGCCAGGCGGTGCCCCACGCGGTCTCCGGGTAGGCGACGACGGGGGCGATCTCGCTCAGCGTCGCGTAGTCGTCCTCGGTCAGCCCGGAGTAGGCGGCGAGGATCACGTCGGGGGAGGTGTCGGCGACGGCCTCGAAGTCGATGCCGTCCGTCTCGTCGAAGAGGACGGGGGTCTCGGCGTCGAGCTCGTCCAGCCGCTCCTTGGTCCAGGGGAGGATGCCGTCGCCGTCGTCGTCACCGAAGTTGGCCTTGGCCATGCCGACCGGCACGACCCCCAGTGCCAGCGGGACCTCGTCGTTGGCCCAGTTGACCGTGGCCACCCGCTCCGGGGCCGACTCCACGACGGTGGTGCCCAGCGCGTGCTCGATGGTGACGGGGAACTGTCCCGACTCCTCGGCGGCGGCGTTCGCCGAGCCGCCGCCGGAGTCGTCCCCGGAGTCGTCGCTGCCGCAGGCGGTGACGGCGGTGAGGCCCATCAGGGTCGCCGCGGTGACCAGAACGCGAGTTGCTCGCACGGGAACACGCTCCACAGGTGTGCCGGTCGGGCGCGCTGCTCCGCGCTGGTTCCGTTCCGGGGGTGCCGTGGTGAAAGCCGTGCGCGAGCCGCCCAACAAGTTAGGTAAGGCTGTCCTTGGTAATCTATGGGCAGGGTGTTCGATGACGCAACCGAGCAGGATGGACAGGCGCTGTAGGGAAACGGACAGCGGGTCGGGTGCCCGGGACGGCTCGCGCCGGCGCCCTGCGGGGCGCGGTCGGCCGGTGCGGGGGGAAGGTGCCGCCGCGGGGACGCCGCGGCGCCGGGTCGCCGCTCCGGATTCGGACTGCTCGACTGGACTGCTTCGGCCAGCAGTTGGGAGAGGTCCACGGTGAACGGGGGCTGCCGTCGGCCGCTCCCGCGTGCGGCGGTGGCGCGGACCGCTCGCACCACCGCCCGCTGAGGCGGGGCGCGATCGCCCGTCCGGTCGTGGCGGCGCCGCCGAGTACGGGTGTGGTGCGGACCTCACTCCGCCCGGAACCGGCCGGGCGTCAGGCCGGTGGCGCGGCGGAAGGCGACCCCGAAGGCGCTGGCCGACCGGTAGCCGACCTCCGCCGCCACCCGCTCCACGTCCCAGCCGGCCGTCAGCAGCCCGATGGCGTGCTGCGCCCGCACGCCCGTCACCCAGCGACCGAAACTCGTCCCCGTCTCGGCGCTGAAGGCACGGGCCAGCGTGCGCGTACTGACCCCCAGCTCCCGCGCCCACTCCGCGGGGCCGCGCCGGTCGGCGGGGTCCTCCCGCACTGCCTCCGCTATGCGCCGCAGCAGCGGTCCCGTCGGCAGGTGCACGGACAGCCCGTGGGCGGCGGGGGTCATCACGTCCAGCACCATCGCCTCGGTCACCTCGCGTGAGCGGTTCGCCAGGCCCGGCTCGTCGAGCCGGTCGAGCAGCAGCCGCAGCAGGGGGGTGATCTCCACCGTCACCGGTCGCTGCGAGATCGACGGGGTGGTGCGGTAGCCGAAGAAGGCGGCGCGCATCCGGGTGCCGGCCGAAGCCGACCCGGCGTGCACCGTCCCGGCCGGCATCCACAGCCCCATCGTCGGGGTGATGGTCCAGACCCGCGCACCCACCACCGCCGAGGACGCGCCGCGCTCGTTCCACAGGAGTTCGCCCCAGGCGTGCGAGTGCTCGCCCCAGACGGTGTCCCGGGTCAACTGCTCCCCGTAGCCCCGAATCACAAAGTCGACCCCGTCGGAGCCAGGCGCGCACAGCGGCAGCTCCCGTCGCTCCCGGCGCGGGGGCCGCGGTGCGTCGGTGTCGTCGGAACGGGGGCGGTGGTCCGGCATCCCGCCATCCTCCCAGTCCGGGCCGCCCGCGGGTCGGTCGCAGCCTCTCCGGCCGGGACCCGGTCCGCTTGCGCCGTTATGCGCCCACCTGTCCCCGTCAGAACAGAACAAGTCAGCGAGCATCGCCTCACACGGCTGGAAACCGGGGAACGTACCGGCGAATCTCGGCCCCGTGCCGGTCAAGAACCCCGATATCCGGCCAGGTGGTCCGTAATGGGTACCGCTGTGCGTCATCACACGTCAACGCGGTACCCGTCGCGCCGCGTCGGCGTCTGACGACCCTCCGTTCCCACGGCCTGCCCGCAGCGCGAACCAGGAGTCCCGCAGGTCGCAGCGGCACCGGCATCCCCAACACGTCCCGCCCCGGCCCAAGCAGGCCGGATGGGTCGTGGCCGGGATTCGCTCCGCACCGACCTGTGGCCGGAAGCAGTGCACTGTCCGCACCGGCCACGGGCACCCGGGAGATGCGGCCGTGAGCGTGAAGAGCACGTGACCCGAGTGGCCGCCCGAGTGGACGGGGCTATGACCGAGAGCGAGAAGAGCGGCGGACGCCTCCCGGTGTCGCAGATCGTGCAGCAGGCGGCGAGTGAACTCGCGATGCTCCTGGACCGCGAGGCCCAGTCGGTCTCCTCGGTCCGGCGGACCGACGACGGCTGGACCGCCCAGGTGGAGGTCCTGGAGCTGGAACGCGTACCGCCCACCACCAGTGTCATGGCCACCTACCGGGTCGACCTCGACCACCAGGGCCTGCTCCTGGAGTACGAGATGGTGCGCCGCTACAGCCGCGGCGAGGTCGAACGGCGCCGCTGACGGCGCCGCGGCCGCCCGCGAGGCAGCCCGACGAACGAAGGAGTACGACGTGACCGTGGCACAGCAGCAGAGCCCCACCGGCGGTGGCGGCTCCGGCAACCTCTACGACGTCCTCGAACTGATCCTCGACCGAGGCCTGGTGATCGACGCGTTCGTCCGCGTCTCCCTGGTCGGCATCGAGATCCTCAAGGTCGACGTCCGGATCGTCGTCGCCAGCGTGGACACCTACCTGCGCTTCGCCGAGGCGTGCAACCGCCTCGACCTGGAGTCGGGCCGAAAGGCCCCCAGCCAGCTCACCGACATCGTCGGCGAAGCCACCGAGAGCGGAGCCCGCGGCAAGTCCAAGGGCGTCCTCGGCGGCGCGGTCGAAGCGATCAGCGACACCCTCGGCGGCGGGGACGACTCCGAGGACGACAAGCAGGAGGAGAAGCGCACCGCCCGCAAGTCCTCCGGCCGACGCCCGGCCAGGCAGAAGGAGCAGTGAACACCGTGCCGTGCTACCTGTACGCCATCACCGCCGCCGACCACCCGGCGCAGACCGACTCGCTGGTCGGGGTGGGCGACCCGCCCGCCGAACTGCGCGTGGTGCAGGGCGGGGAGGTCAAGGCATACATCAGCGACGTCCCGGAGGACCTCAAGGCGCGTCGCCGCCACCTCCTCGCCCACCAGGAGGTACTGAACGCGCTCCTCGCCGACGGGCCCGTGCTGCCGATGCAGTTCGGCCACATCGCCCCCGACGAGTCGCAGATCCGTGAGGTGCTCGGCGAGCGCTCCGCCGACTTCGTGGAGCAGCTGCAGCGCGTCGGCGACTGCGTCGAGTTCCACGTGAAGGCCACCCGAGCGGAGGCCGACCTCATCCGCGAGGTCGCCGAGAACTCCGACGAGATCCGGCAGCTGCGACAGCGAGCCCAGCGCCCCGGCGCCTCCCACGAGGACCAGGTCGCCCTCGGCGAAGCGGTCTCCCGGGCCGTCGCCGACCGGAGGGCCGCCGACGGCGCCGACCTCCACAAGCGACTGGCACCCGCCGCCGGCGACAGCCGCTCGGCCGACCCGGCCGCCGAGGAGAGCCTCGCCGCCTCCTACCTGGTGCCGGCCTCCGGCGCCGAGGAGTTCGGACGACTGGTCACCACCGAGCAGAACCGGCTCGGCGAAGGCTGGGAGGTGCGGCTCTTCGGGCCGCTGCCGCCCTACAGCTTCGTCTGACGCCGACGCGTCCGACGCCGACGACCGCAGCCGTGCAGCCCGGGGGCGAGCAGCCCCCGGGCGGGCGGCCGCCCGCCGGCCACCAACGACGGGAGGCGACATGGGACTGCTGTCGGAAGTGCTCCTGCTCCCCCTCGCCCCGCTCCGGGGATCGGTCTGGGTGCTGGACCAGGTCGTCCGCGTCGCGGAGGACGAGTACTACGACCCGGCACCGGTGCGCGCCGAACTGCGGCGCCTGGAAGCGGAGCTGGTGGCCGGCCGCATGACCGAGGAGGAGTTCGAGGAGCAGGAGGACCTGCTGCTCGACCGCCTCGAGCAGCTGGAGGAGATCCGACGTGCACGCAGACGGGGCTGACGGGCGCCAGGGGCGCCCCGACCGGACGATGAGGAGACGGCCGTGAACAACTCCGCCGGTATCGGCGCGGCAGTGGCCTGCGGCTACCTGCTGGGACGGACCAAGAAGGCGAAGGTGGCGCTCGGGGTGGGGCTCTACCTCGTCGGGCGACGCGCCGCCAACGGCGGCCAGGGCGGCATCGCCCTGCCCCCGGCCCTCGCCGACCTCGGCGGTCAGGTGCGGGACGAACTGCTCCCGGCCGTCCGCGACGTCGCACGCCAGGCCGTGGCCCAGCGCGTCGAGCGGTTCTCCGACTCCCTCACCGCACGCCGCAACGCCCCCGAGCCCGAGGAGGAGTGGGACGAGGAATGGGACGAGGAGGCCGAACTCCTCGATGACGAACCCGAGGACGAGCCCGCACCGCGCGACCGGAAGACCACCACCGATGCCTGAGAACGACCGCCCCACCCGCCCCCGCACCGCCGAGGAGGTGACCGACCGTGTCGCTCTTCGGTGACGGACCCGGCCCGGCCGCCTCCGGGCAGGGATCCTCGGCCAACCTGGCCGACATCCTCGAACGCGTCCTGGACAAGGGCGTCGTCATCGCCGGGGACATCCAGATCAACCTGCTCGACATCGAGCTGCTCACCATCAAGCTGCGCCTGCTCGTCGCCTCGGTCGACAAGGCCAAGGAGATGGGCATCGACTGGTGGGAGCACGACCCCTCGCTGTCCTCACGGGCCCGACCGCAGGCTGACGCCGTGGACGGCGCCGCCACCCCCGCCCTGGAGGCGGAGAACCAGCAACTGCGCGAGGAGCTCCGGCAGCTGCGCGGTGAGCTGCGCGCGAGGGAGCTCGACCAGAGCCCCTCCGGCGCGAAGACCCCGAAGGACGACCAGGCTCCATGACCACAGCACCCCTCCCCGACGACGACCTCGACACGCCGGACACCGGCGGACCGGTGTACCTCTACGCCGTCACCCGCGCCCCGGCCCGCGCACCCCGCGACGAGACCGGCGAGCCGCTCGCCGGTGTCGCCGACGCCGCGGTCCGCGTCGTCGCGTCGGACCGCATCGCGGCACTGGTCAGCCCCGTCGACCCGCGCCATCTCGAAATGGTCGGACAGCGCCCCCAGGAAGCCGAACTCGCCTGGCTCGAACATGTCGCACGCACGCACAATGCCGTGGTCGAGTCGGCATTCCGTGAAACAACCGTACTTCCCATGAGAATCGCCACCGTCCACCCCGCGGAGGAGAGTGTCCGCGCATTCCTGCGGGAATCAGCGGACGCGATCCACGCGGAACTGGCGCGTCTCGACGGACTCGTCGAGGTGGGCGTCAAGGCCTACCGGACCGCGCCGGCCGCGGCCGCCGGTACGGACGCCGAACCGTCCGGGAACCCGCCCGCTGCCGCACCCCGCCCCGACAGCCCGGGCCGCGCCTACCTGGAGGCCCGCCGCGCCCGCCGCCGGGCCCGCGCGGACGCCGACCGGGACGCCGCCGCCCTCGTCCGGAGCGTCCGTGAGGCCGCGGCCCCCCACGCCGTCGACCAGCGGGCCCACCGGCTCCAGACCGGTGAACTCGCCGCGGGCCCCGGCGAGAACATCGCCAACGACGCCTGGCTGGTGCCCCGCGCCGCGCTCCTCGAACTCCACGCGGCCGTCACCGTCCTCGCGGACCCCGCCGCCGGCCGCCACGTCGAGGTCACCGGCCCCTGGGCCCCCTACTCCTTCGTGCGACCGGTGACCGCCGATGCCGGATGAGCTCCTGCCGGACGACGTCGCACCCCGCCAGGTCGCCCTCATCGACCTGCTCGACCGGCTGCTGGCCGACGGTGCCGTCCTCACCGGCGACCTGGTCCTCTCCATCGCCGACGTCGACCTCGTCCACATCGACCTGCGCGCGGTGATCCGTTCCATCGAACCCGACCACCCCGCGCCGTGGTGACCCCGGACGGCGGCCCGGACCCGGTCGGGCGCCCGGACCCGGTCGGGAGCCAGCACCCGGTCGGGAGTCGGGACCCGGTCGACGAGGTGCTGCGCGAGTCGGTGCGCGCCCTCTCGCTCGCTCCGGTCACCCCGGCCGACCACCACCGTGCACCCGGCGCCGAGGCGACCCGCTGGGAGACCGGACCGGACACGGTCGACCGCGACCTCATCAAACTCGTCCTCACCGTCGTCGAACTGCTGCGACAGCTGATGGAGCGATCCGCGCTGCGCCGCGTCGACCACGGGGACCTCAGCGAGGACCAGGAAGAACGCGTCGGAATCACACTCATGCTGCTCGAAGAACGCATCGAGGAACTCTCGGAGCGCCACGGCCTCACGATGGACGACCTGAATCTCGATCTCGGGCCGTTCGGCACCCTGCTGCCGCGCCGCGACCAATAGCGGAATTGTTTGCGCTCGACATCGCCGGAAAGCAGAACCTGTAGGCAAGTAGCAATAGGAGCAGGAGGAATGATGGCTCAGGAGAAGAGCGACGACGCCAGCAAGAACGGTGGCCGCAGCAAGGCGCAGAACGCCAAGAAGACTGCGTCGAGCACCACGCGCCGCGCCAACACCAAGGCCTCGTCCACCGCGAAGAAGACGACCGGCAGCGCCGCCTCCAAGACGTCCGCCGTGACCGACAAGGCCTCCGGCCTGGCGGACAAGGCGAGCGCCGCGCCCGCCGCAGCCAAGGACGCCGTGTCGGGTGTCGCCGGCAAGGCAGCGGCCGCACCCGCCGCCGCGAAGGAGACCGTCGGGGACATCGCGTCGCAGGCCGCGACCGGCTGGACCCTGCTCAAGCACCGCAAGACCGTCGCCGCCGGCGCGGCCGCCGGGCTGGCCGGGCTGGTCGGAGGGGCGTTCGCCGTCGGACGCGCGACGGTCATCCAGCGCCACGGGCCGCTCACCCGCATCACCCGCGGTCGTTTCTGACCGTCCGTCCCGCCCGACGTGCCGCCCATGGCCCGGCCGTTGTTCGCCCGTGGCGGGGAAACCGCCGCGGACCAACCGCGGTAGGGGCGACCCCCAGGCGCACCGGTGTCGTCCGGCGGCGTCCGTCCGGGTGGCGCCCGCGGTGGACACCGACTCGCCGCGTCGCCGGAAGCCCCGCCGTTCCGCCGGCTGCGTCACTGCTCCTGGACCGTTCGACAGCCGACCGGTCCGCGGGGCTCGCCCGCGCCGCACCGCCCCCGGCCGTGTGGGGCACCACCTCCTTCCCGAGGTGGTGACCCACACGGCCGGGGGTTTCTTTCGTCGGCAGGCCGCACGGCTGTCGGACGCCCCGGCCCTGTGTGACGGGGCGGCGGCGCACCCCACGGGGGTGGCGCGGGGGCGAGCCGTGACGCGTGCGTTGCGCCGCCCGGGTCGACCGCCCGGCGCGCTGCGGTCGACCGCCGTGCGCAGCAGGGGGGAGTGGCGGTGGGTGAGGCACACAGCCTGCCCGGGTCGGACGTCCGGGAGGCGCCGCCGCCCGTACGGTCGGGCCCGTCCGGATCGTTGACGGGGGCACCGGCCACAGCGTGGCGGGGCCCGGGGGGCGCCCCACGGAGGCGGTCGGGAGATGCGGCGGGTTGCGCGGTTGCGCGGTTGCACGCCCGAGACCGGCCGGTGCCCGGAGCTCTCCACGCGCACCTGTCCACCACGTGCCGCCGGTCGCACGGGTCGACGCGGCGGTGGCGGGACGGCCGGCAGCGGACCGGGCGCACGACAGCGGGCGCTCCACTCGACGTGGAGCGCCCGCTGTCGGGGATGTGCTGCTCCGGCGTTCCGCTGCGGTGCTGCCGGAGCGAGGGCCGTCGATCCGGCCCTCGGGGGCTACTTGTCGCCCGAGATGGCGTCCTTGGCGGTGCCCTTGGCCTGGTCGGTCTTGCCGGAGGCCTTCAGCCGGTCGTTGCCGGTGACCTTGCCCACGGCCTCCTTGACCTTGCCCTTGACGCTGTCGGTGCTGCCTTCGGCGCTCATCTGTGCCTCCAGGATCGGGACATTGCGGTGACGAAGCGACAGGGGAAGGATTCATCATCTTTCCGGCCTAGTTCGCGTATCACCCGTTCGTCGTATCGCATGCCCGGGGATAGCCCACCTATGCAGGGTTGCCGGAAAAGAACTCCGGGGCGGGGGAGCGTCGTGGGGCGTCGGCCGGCGGGGTCAGTGGGCTCGACGGGGGCGCCGGGGCGGGTCACCCGCCGGGTCGCGACGTGCCGGGGCCACCGGCCGCCGTGCGTGCGCGCGGGCTCGTGGGCTCGTGGGGGCAGGGGGTCAGGGGTGACGCGCGGAGAGGTCGGCCGGCGCCGCGACGACGGCCAGGGGTACGTCCCGTCGTCGCCGCCCGCCCCGGGCTTCCGTCCGGGCCGCGGCTCCGCCAGGTGGTGCGAGGGTGACCGCGCGGTCCGGCGGGCCGCTGGGCGGGGTCGGGTGGTCCGGTGCGCGCGGTCGTCGGCGCGTCTGGAGTAACAGCCGAACGGGTGACGCTGTCGCGTCGACCTCGCGCGCGCCGGGGGCGCGCGACCGGCCTCGTTCCAGGGGGGTCGCCGCGCTGCTCGGCCCGCCGGGCCCCGGCCGTGTCGGGTGGCCGTTCGGGTGTTCTCCGGAGGCGGCGCGCGGGCCGGCCCCCGTGCCGATCGCCCGAACGTGGTCGGCCGCGGCTGCGCGCCGGTGGCGGTTCCGGGTCGGCGTCCGAATGATCCGCACCGACCTGCGCGGACGGGGCCAGTGACGGCGGAGTGATGGCGCCCCCGGCAGGACTCGAACCTGCGACCAAGTGCTTAGAAGGCACCTGCTCTATCCGCTGAGCTACGGGGGCATGGGACGTCAGCCCCGTTGCCGCGCCGTGCCAGGGCACAGGATAGGGCGTCGGGGAGATCGCGCCGGGCGCTTCGCCGGGGCTCCCAGGTGTGGAGATCCGGTGAAGCAGCCCCGATAATCGCAGGCGGTTCGGATCGGCGCAGCGATTTGGGCGGCTCACGCGGGTGGTGTTGCGCAGTCGTTATGGCTGCGAGAGCGGGCCGCCGCACGCGATCGGCGCGTTCGGCGGGAAATGCTTCAGAAAACCGCAGAAATTGGGCATTCTTCGCATGTGGCGATCTTGGAGGCTCAGTCCGAACTGCTGGACACGCTCACCGCACTGCGGGAGCGTGTCGCCGCCGCGCGCTTTCCACTGGCGCTGCCCGGAGCGGAACGCGCACGCCGGTCCCGCGCCGAACTGCTCGCGCAGCTCGACGGCTACCTCATTCCGCGTGTGCGCGAACCCGACGCTCCCCTGCTCGCCGTCATCGGCGGCTCGACCGGCGCGGGCAAGTCCACGCTGATCAACTCACTTGTCGGCAGACGGGTGTCCGAAGCCGGTGTGCTGCGGCCCACCACCCGGACACCCGTCCTCGTCTGCCACCCCGACGACCACCACTGGTTCGCCGGCCGCCGGGTACTGCCACAACTCGACCGCGTCTGGATGCCGCGCCAGGACGACGACGAACTCGCCCCCGCCGCACCCCCGCACGAAAGCGCGGACGGTCAACCCACCCTCCTCGTCGAGACCTCACGCTCCGTCCCCTGCGGCATCGCGCTCCTCGACGCACCCGACATCGACTCGCTCATCGCCCACAACCGCGACCTCGCGGCCGACCTGATCTGCTCGGCCGACATCTGGGTCCTGGTCACCACCGCGGCGCGCTACGCCGACGCCATGCCCTGGAACCTGCTGCGCAGCGCCCGCGACCGCCAGGTCACCCTCGTCACGGTGCTGGACCGCGTGCCGCACCAGGTCGCCACCGAGGTGTCCCACCACTACGAGACCCTGCTCGACCGTGCGGGCCTCGGCGACGTGCCCTGCTTCACCGTGCCCGAGCTGCCGGAGTCCGTCCGGGGCGGCACCGGGGTCCTCCCCTCCACCGCTGTCGCCGGTTTGCGCAAGTGGTTCTCCCAGCACGCGCAGGACCCCGCCGTCCGGGCGGTCGCCGCCTCCCGCACCGCCATCGGGGCTCTCGGGGAGCTGCGGGCCAGGGTCACCGCGCTGGCCAACGCCGCCGCAGCGCAGACGGCCGCCGCCTCCCGCCTGGACCAGCACCTGAGGACCGCGTACGAGACAGCGGGGCGGCGGGTCCAGGACACGCTGACCGACGGAGGGCTGCTGACCGGACAGGCACGCACCCAGTGGCTGGCCTTCCCCGACGACTCCAGCAGCGACGAACTGCTCGACGCCTTCACCGACGGCATGACCAGCATGCTCGCCGAGGCCGTCATGGCGGCCGACGAGGAGACCACCGACCACTGGCTCACCCAACCCGGGGCGCCGACACCGGACGGCGACGACCTCGAAGGCGCCCGGGAGCGGGCCGGGATCCTCGTCCGCCGGTTGCGGCGCTGCCTCGAGGAGCTCGCCGAGGAGGAGGTCCGCATCGCACTGGACGCCGGCCCGTCCCGCTCGGGAGAGGCGGACGCCCGGAAGGACCGGCCGGCACCGCCCGGGGACGGCGGCGAGACCTCCGCCCTCCTGCTGGCGGGACTCCTCGGTGCCAGGGACGCGACCCCCGCGACCGAGGCCCTGAGCGCCCTGCTCGGCTCGTCGGCCTCCGGCCGCCTCCGCAGCAAGGCCGAGGGAATGATCGCCGACTTCGTGCAACGCGTCATCACCTCCGAACGCGACCGCAGGGGAGCCCCGCTGCACCGGCTGGAGGTGAGCGTCGACCACCAGGTCCAGCTGATCGCGGCCCTGTCGGTCCTGAAACGGCACACCCCGGCATAGCGGCCCGCCCGCGCGAGACCGGCGAGCAGCACGCAGCGCCGGACCCACGACGAGTCGACCGCGCCGCACCGACCACCCCGCCCCTCGACCCGACCCGGCTGAGACCGGCTCGGCCCCGGCGGACCGGCCCGTCCCAGGGGAGCACCACCCGGCCAGCCCGAGCAACCCGCCTCCACCCGCCCCGGTACGGCCGCGACGCGTCGGCGCCTGCCACCGGCGGGGACGGGAGGCAGCACACGCACCGGGCTGCGCAGCGGCCCCAGGGTGCACCCCCGGGGAGCCGCCGCCCCGCGCTCAGCACCACGCAGCGACGAGACCTCTCGACGACCCATCACGACGACGCACCCCGACAAGCACGCAGCCCGGCGACACCACGACAGGCGACACCCGGCACGGCCCGGCGGCATCGCGGCTCCGCCCCGGCCCCGGCCCCTCACTCCGACACCACCGGCCCGCACCGTCACCCGCGCAGGCCGGCCGGCCCACCACATGCCCGACGACCACCGGCAGCACGAGGAGGACACCGTGCACGAGGACACCCCCGAGGCTCCCGCCCCGCGGCCGACCGCCAACTGGGACGACGGAGTGATCGCCAGGAGGGCGCGCGTCGTGGAGGCACCCCCGCCCCCCGAGCAGCGGACGTCCTCACGCGTGGACGCGTACGGCGAGGAGTTCGTCCCCGAGCCCGAGCCCGTCATCTCGGTCCCCGCCCCCACCCGCCCCGGCCCCGTTCCGACCGAGGACACCCCGCCCACCCCGGCCGACCACGAACTCGCCGCGCGCCTCGCTGCGCTCAAGGAACTCGTCGGCCTCTCCCGGACCCGGCTGGAGGCATCCGCCCTGGCCGAGGCCGGCCGGCTGCTCGACGAGGCGGAGAGCCGCACCCGCCTGCCTCGGGCGTGCACCACCGTCGCCGTCGCCGGAGCCACGGGCAGCGGCAAGTCCACCCTCTTCAACGCGCTTGCCGGGGCCCAGCTCTCGGAGGCCGGGGTGCGGCGCCCGACCACCGCCGCCGCCGTGTCCTGCACCTGGGAAGCCGGCCGTTCCAGCAGGGCGGAGGGGCTGCTCGACCGGCTCGGAGTACCCGCGCGCTCCCGCCGCCGGGCCCACCTGGTCGATCCGGGCCTCCACGGACTCGTCCTGCTGGACCTGCCCGACTACGACTCGGTCGCCGCGGAGCACCGCGAGCAGGTCGACCGGTTGCTCGCGCTGGTCGACGCGGTGATCTGGGTGGTCGACCCCGAGAAGTACGCCGACGCGGTGCTGCACGAGCGCTACCTTCGTGCCTTCGCCGGGCACGCCGAGGTCACGGTCATGGTGCTCAACCAGATCGACCGGCTGCCCGCCGACGCGAGCGAGGCGATCATGGACGACCTCCGCGGCCTCCTCGACGACCGCGGGATCGCCCTCGGCGAGCACGGCGAGCCCGGCGCCGCGGTACTCGCCGTCTCCGCGCTCACCGGAGAGGGAGTGGGGGACCTCCGCCAGACCATCGGAGACCTCGTCCGGACACGCACCGCCGCGGCACGCCGCCTCGGAGCCGACCTCGACGGAGTCACGCGCCGGCTGCGCCCGGTCTGCGTCGCCGACAGCGTGCAGGCGCCCACCGGGCTGACGCCGCAGGCGCGGGAGGAGTTCGAGGAGCGGCTGGCCCACGCGGTCGGGGCGCCCGCCGCCGGCCGAGCCGCCGAGCGCGGCTGGCTGCGACGCTCCGAGCGGGCCTGCGGAACACCCTGGGCGCAGCTGACCAAGCGGATCGCGGACCGCAGGGCCAGCCGGCGGGGCGAGCCGCCCGCGCTCAGCGCCCGCGCCGGCCGCCTCGGGGAGCCCCCGGTCGTCTCCCGCCCGGTGATCGCGGAAGCCGTGCGCACCGTCGCCGCCACCGCGGCCACCGAACTGCCGCCCCCCTGGGCCAAGGCGGTACGGGACGCCGCCTGGAAGGGCGCCGAACGGTTGCCGGGCGCGCTGGAGACAGCCCTCGCCGCGCGGCCGGGGTTCGGTCCGGAGGCGGCGGTCCGCCCCGGCCCGGCCCGCCCGGCCTGGTGGACCGTGGCCATCGTGGGCCAGGCGCTGTTGATGACCGCTCAGCTGCTCGGCATGTGCTGGTTGCTGACGGCAGCCTTCGGCTACCCCGTGGCCGCGGGGTGGCTCCCCGCCGGTCTGCTGATCGGCGGGTCACTCGGTGCGCCGCTGCTGGCCTGGGCCTGCCGGGTGGCATCGCGCGGACCGGCACGGGCGTGGGGGCAGCGGGAGGAGGAGCGGCTGCGGAGGGTCGCTGCCGGCTGCGGCCGGTCACTCGTCCTGGAGCCCGTCGCGGCCGAGTTGCTGCGGTACCGCGAGGTGAGGGAGCAGTTCGTCGCGGCCGCGGGCGGCGAACCCCGCTGACCGGCCCCGGCCGTGGCGGCGGGGCTCATGCTCCTGACGGCCCGGGTCTTCCCGGGCGGGCCCCGTCGGGCCCCTGCGCTGCCCGCCGTCACGGGGAGCGGTTCTGCGGCACCCCCGGGTCGGTCTCGGGGTGGCCGTGCGGCGGTCCTTCCGCCGTGCGGTCACGACGCTAGGGGCTCGGCGGCGTCGGCGGAAGGGCGGCACCGGCCCGTCACTCGCGAGGGTGAGGAAGTTGTCCACAGGGGCGGAGTTGTCCACAGGGCGGAGCGGGGATTCGCGTCCTGCGGCACGGTGCGGTCATGAACGAGACGTGGACGACCCTCACAGGGCATGCCGCCTCGGCGGTGGAGCGGCGGACGACACCACGCGGCGCCCGGGTGGTGTGCTTCCGGTTGGACGTGGCGGAACGCCGGTTCGACACGGAACTCGGCGCCTGGCGCGACCGTTGGGTCAGCGGCTACACCGTCTGGGCGCGCCGCGAGCTGGCGGTCAACGTGCTGGAGTCCGTGGTGTGCGGGGAGCCGCTGGTGGTTCACGGTCGGCTGCGGTTGCCGCCGGGACTGTGCGTCGCCGCAGCGGGTAGAGGTACGGACAGGAACTCCGGCGCGGTGGCGGCACGGGCAACGTGCGCACACCTCGAAGCGGTTGCTGTGGGGCACAACCTCGCCCACGGGATCGCCGTCTTCCGTCGGGCCGGCAGGGCCCGCCGCCCGCGGCCGGCGCGTGGCAGCGCTGACAGGAGTGGCCTGCGTACGCAGGAGCCAGATATATGCGCTTATCTGACCGGGCGTAGGTAACGATTGGACCTCGGTGCGCGTGATCACCCGGCACCGGGGGGACATCAAAAGATCGGCTCTCTACGATCCCGGCGTACGCACGGGTGTACTGACCGGCCTGCCCAAAGAGTTGCGGCCGTGACTCCGTGCCCTGTCGTGGAGGGGACATACATGATTTCTGTACGCAGGCGGCTGGTTGCCCGCCTCGCGGCGACAGCGGTCGCCACGGCGCTGTTCGCCGGTGGCGCTCTCGCCACCGCCGGTACCGCCGCGGCGGACGAGGACAATGCCCCGAGGTCCGGCGGTGCCACCGCCACCCTCAAGGAGCTGGAGACGTACGACACCGTCAAGGTCGACCAGGAAGGTCACTACAAGGCCGGCCTGTTCACCATGGATGTCCACGGTGGCGGCACGATCAAGACGTACTGCATCGACTTCGGCACCAGCGCGAAGACGAACCACAAGTACCAGGAGACCGGCTGGGGCAACTCCTCGCTCGCCGGTAAGCCCGAGCAGGCCGGCAAGATCCACTGGATCCTGCAGAACTCGTACCCCCAGGTCGACGACCTGGCCGGGCTCGCCCAGAAGGCCGGCGCGAACTCGCTGACCGCCGAGCAGGCCGCCGCCGGCACCCAGGCCGCGATCTGGCACTTCTCCGACGACGTCAAGGCGACCCCCACCAACGAGGACGCCCGGAAGCTGGCCGACTGGCTGCGCGACGCGGCCGAGGTCGTCGGTGAGCCCGAGGTTCCCTCCCTCTCGCTGGAGCCCAACCAGGTCGGCGCGCCGGCAGGCCAGAAGGCCGGCCCGGTCACCGTCCGCACCAGCGCCTCCGGTGCCACGGTGACGACTGCTCCCGACGCCGCCTCGCAGGGCGTGAGCGTCGTCGACGGCGCGGGCAACATCGTCGACGGCACCGCCGTCGCCGACGGCACCGAGCTCTTCTTCGACATCCCGGCCGACGCCGCCCCCGGTTCGGCCTCCCTGACCGCCAGCGTCAGCACCCCGGTGTCCGTCGGTCGCGTCTTCACCGGCATCAACACCAAGACCCAGACCATGATCCTGGCGGGCTCCACCGAGTCCTCGGTGACCGCTGACGCCTCCGCCAACTGGGCCGAGGCCGAGACCGAGGAGCCCCTCCCGAGCGTCACCGCCTCGGAGGACTGCGTCGCCGGCGGCGTCGCCGTGACCGTCACCAACAACGGCGGCCAGGACTACAGCTTCGAGCTCGACGGCCAGGAGCTGGTCGTCGCCCCGGGTGAGTCCGGCACCATCACCGTCCCGGTCGAGAACAAGCAGGCCTACGAGATCGTGGTCTTCGACGAGGACGGCACCACCGAGATCGAGCGCTTCGAGGGCGTCCTGGACTGCCAGAGCGACTCCGAGGGCGAGGGCCCGGAAGAGGTCACCGACGAGGAGGAGCCCGGCACGAACGAGCCGACCCCCGACGGTGACAGCGAGGAGCCCAACCTCGCCGAGACCGGCAGCAGCAACAACGTCGGCATGATCGCCGGTGTCGCCATCGCCCTGCTGGTGGCCGGCGGTGCAGCGGTCTTCTTCTTCCGCAAGAAGGCCAAGGCCTGACACGCACGACACGGTGAGGGCCGACCCGCCCTGACCGGACCGTGAACGGAACCGCACCCGGTTCCGCGACGCCCTCGGGCGACGCGGGCCGGGTGCGGTGCGTGGCGGGTGGCGACCGGGCGCTCCACCCCGGGCAGCAGGTTCAGCATCAGCGCCGCTGCGGCCTCGGCGAACTGCGGCGGTGTCAACCGGTCTCGGAGCGCGGCGACACGCTGCGGGTC
>NZ_JAAVJC010000119.1 GCF_012033785.1 Streptomyces bohaiensis | reverse complement strand
CTGCCGACCGGACGGGGTATCAACATATTTGGCGTTGACTTTTGGCACGCTGTTGAGTTCTCAAGGAACGGACGCTTCCTTCGGACTGCCTTCCAGCAGACCCTCCGGGCTTTTCCCTTCGTGTTTCCCACTCTACCAGAGTCAATTCCCTTGCCGTTTCCGGCTGTTGGAGCTGAGTACTGGCGCTCCGGTTCCCAGGACCCTTGGAGCTGGTCCTGCTTCCCGTTGCGGCGGTGACGTAAACGTACTGGGTCGAGGGGCCCGGATGCAAATCCGGGCGCCTCGGGGGGAGGTGACGGTCAGACGTCCACCACGACGGGCATGATCATCGGGCGTCGGCGGTAGGTGTCCGACACCCACTTGCCCACCGTCCGCCGCACCAACTGCTGGAGCTGGTGCGGTTCGACGACGCCGTCCTGCGCGGAACGGGCGAACGCCTCCTCGATCTTGGGCACCACCGCGGCGAAGTCCGCCTCGTCGATGCCGGAGCCGCGGCTGTGCACGGTGGGGCCGTTGACGACCTTGCCCGTGCTGGAGTCCACGACGACGAAGACCGAGACGATGCCCTCGTCGCCGAGGATGCGGCGGTCCTTCAGGTTGGCCTCGGTGACGTCACCGACGGAGAGCCCGTCCACGTACACGTAGCCGGCCCGGACCTTGCCGGAGATGCGGGCACGCCCGTCGACCAGGTCCACCGTGACGCCGTCCTCGGCGATGACGATGTTCTCGGGGGGCACGCCGGTCTTCGCGCCGAGCTCGGCGTTGGCGCGCAGGTGCCGCCACTCGCCGTGCACCGGCATGAGGTTCTTCGGCTTGCAGATGTTGTAGAAGTACAGCAGCTCGCCGGCGGAGGCGTGCCCGGAGACGTGCACCTTGGCGTTGCCCTTGTGGACCACGTGGGCGCCCCACCGCGTCAGCCCGTTGATCACGCGGTAGACCGCGTTCTCGTTGCCGGGGATGAGGGAGGAGGCCAGGATGACGGTGTCACCGGGGGTGATCCGGATCTGGTGATCGCGGTTGGCCATGCGCGAGAGCGCGGCCATCGGTTCGCCCTGGGACCCGGTGCAGACGAGCACCACCTGCTCGTCCGGCAGGTCGGCGAGCGCCTTCACGTCCACCACCAGCCCCGGCGGCACCTTGAGGTAGCCGAGCTCGCGGGCGATGCCCATGTTCCGCACCATCGAGCGGCCGACGAAGGCGATCCTGCGGCCGTTCTCGTACGCGGCGTCCACGATCTGCTGGATGCGGTGCACGTGGCTCGCGAAACTGGCGACGATGATCCGCTTGTCCGCCGCGGCGAACACCTGGCGCAGCACGCCGGAGATCTCGCGCTCCGGTGCCACGAACCCCGGCACCTCCGCATTGGTGGAGTCCGAGAGCAACAGGTCGATGCCCTCCTCTCCCAGCCGGGCGAAGGCGCGGAGGTCGGTCAGCCGGCCGTCCAGCGGCAGCTGGTCCATCTTGAAGTCGCCGGTGTGGACGGCCATCCCGGCATCGGTGCGGATCGCGACCGCGAGCGCGTCCGGGATGGAGTGGTTGACCGAGACGAACTCGCAGTCGAACGGACCGAACTGCTCCCGCCCGCCCTCCCGGACCTCCAAGGTGTACGGACGGATCCGGTGCTCCTGGAGCTTGGCCTCGATCAGCGCGAGGGTCAGCTTGGACCCCACCAGCGGAATGTCCTTCTTCTCCCGCAGCAGGTAGGGGACACCGCCGATGTGGTCCTCGTGCCCGTGGGTGAGCACGATCGCCTCGATGTCGTCCAGGCGATCCCTGATCGAGCTGAAGTCGGGCAGGATCAGGTCGATCCCGGGCTGCTCCTCCTCGGGGAAGAGCACGCCGCAGTCCACGATCAGCAGCCGGCCGTCGTACTCGAACACGGTCATGTTGCGGCCGATCTCGCCCAGGCCGCCGAGGGGGGTGACCCGCAGGCCGCCGTCGGGCACGCGCGGCGGCGCGCCGAGTTCGGGGTGTGGGTGACTCAAAAGACGCTCCTCACGACCCGCGCCACCTGACCTGCGTCGGTCACGTGGCGCGGATGACTGGTGTGGCGAGAGTGATCTCGCGTTGATGGGTTCGCTCTTCAGTTGTGAAGTCCTGGGGCGCACGCCGGGGTGCGCAGGCTTGGTGCGCCGTCACGCACGCTCCGAGGGGCGTCACGGCGGCACGCACCGCCGCGGCCGGGTGTCGCGCTGCTGCGCGGTCGACCCGGCCGCGGCGAACGGCTCAGAGCTGCACGCCGCCGGCGACCAGGTCGCGGCGGAGCTGCTCGGTCTCCTCCTCGGTGACACCGACCAGCGGGAGCCGGACGGGGCCACCCGGCAGGCCCTGGGCGGCCATGGCCGCCTTGACCGTCAGGACGCCCTGCGTGCGGTGCATCCCGGTGAAGACCGGCAGCAGCTTCTGGTGGATCTCCGTCGCCTTGACCACGTCACCGCTCACGAACGAGTCGATGAGGCTGCGCAGCTCCGGGGCCACCACGTGGCCCACCACGGAGACGAAGCCGACGGCACCGACGGAGAGCAGCGGCAGGTTCAGCATGTCGTCGCCGCTGTACCACGCGAGACCCGTGGTGGCCACGGCCCAGCTGGCGCGACCGAGGTCGCCCTTGGCGTCCTTGTTGGCCACGATCCGGGGGTGCTCGGCCAGCCGCATCATGGTTCCGGTGTTGATCGGCACACCGCTGCGCCCCGGAATATCGTAGATCATCACGGGGAGTTCAGTGGCGTCCGCCACAGTGGTGAAGTGCTGGTACAGCCCCTCCTGCGGAGGCTTGTTGTAGTACGGCGTCACCACGAGGAGACCGTGGGCACCGGCCGAGGCCGCCTCCCGCGCGAGGTGGACGCTGTGCCGGGTGTCATTGGTACCGACCCCTGCCACGACATGGGCCCGGTCACCGACTGCCTCGACGACAGCTCGGACCAGGTCGGCTTTCTCGGCGTCGGTGGTGGTCGGCGACTCACCGGTGGTTCCGTTGACGACCAGGCCGTCGTTGCCGGAGTCCACCAGGTGGGTGGCAAGACGCTGCGCGCCGTCGAGGTCGAGGGAGCCGTCAGCGGTGAACGGCGTCACCATGGCGGTGATCACCCGCCCGAAGGGGGTTCGTGATGTCGAGGTCGGAGCCATGCGTACCACGCTACTCGCAGCGCACCGCGGTGTGCGGCATCGGGGCGGGAAAGACACGGAGTCCGGTACTGCCTGCTCGGGGGTTCAGGCAGTACCGGACCCGCGCCTCCAGCCTAGACGAATCCGACAAAGCACCGCAATGCGGACACCATCGCTCTCGTGTTCGGCTCACACCCACCGCAGCCGGCCCCGCCCGGAACCCGTGGCGGACCCGGCCCCGTGCCACACGGCGACGGAGCCGGCGCGGGGCCGCGCGCCTCGGTCGGCCCGCGGCCAGGCGGGCTCAGGGCGCGATACGCCCGTTCGCGTTGAAAGCAGCGTGGGTGAGCGGCATGAGGGAGGCCCAGCGCTGCTCCATGAGCTCGCCGACCATCTCGATCTCCCGCTGCGGGAAGGACGGGACCTTCGCCTGCTCGTGCTGGGTACGGAGCCCCAGGAAGTGCATGAGGGAACGGGCGTTGCACGTGGCGTACATCGACGAGTAGAGCCCGACCGGCAGCGTCGCACGGGCGACCTCGCGGGCGACACCCGCCTCCAGCATCTCCTGGTACGCCGCGTACGACTGACGGTAGGAGTCCGCCATCGCCTCACTGACGAGCTTGTACTGCTCCGGCGTGCCGGCCACGAACTCGTACTTGCCGGGCCGGCCCTGCTGCACCAGCTTCCGCTCCTCGGCGGGCACGTAGAAGACGGGATCCAGGCGACGGTAGCGACCGCTCTCCTCGTTGTAGCTCCAGCCGACCCGGTGACGGTGGAACTCCCGGAACACGAAGAGCGGCGCGCTGATGAAGAAGGTCATCGAGTTGTGCTCGAACGGGCTGCCGTGGCGGTCGCGCATGAGGTAGTTGATCAGGCCCTTGGACCGCTCGGGGTCCTTGCTGACCTCCTCCAGGGACTGCTCCCCCGCAGTGGAGACCCTCGCCGCCCAGAGGACGTCGGAGTCGGAGGCGCTGTGCTTGACCAGCTCCACGGTCATGTCGCTGCGGAAACGAGGTGTATCGGACACCGGAGGCCCTCCCGGGTGTGACAGATCGCGGCACGCGCCGACCCGCCGGGCGGACGCTCGCCACACCCTATGAGAGGCGCTGGCGGGGGGCCGGGGGTGGGGTGGTCCACCTCCCCCGCCGGACGGGTGTCGCATTCCGGACGGCCGACCGGCCCTCTCCCGGGCTGAACCGCGCACCGTGGCGCGGTAATCTCACCGGTCACCGGGCCCCTCAGCGGACCGGCCCCGTGCCCGCCCACGCGACCGCGGCGCACCGCGCCCGCGCGTCCACCGGAAACGATCGAGGACCTGCCGTGCCCCTGCCCTTCCTGACGGCCGACCGCGCACCAGAGACCGTGCGGGAGGACACGCTCCCCCACGCCTCGCTGGACCACTGGCGCAGGCCGTACCGGCTCGGCGGTCTGCGCGTGGGCATCGCCGCAGTCCTGCTGCTGCTCGCCAGCTACATCCTGATGTCGGCGGTCATCATCGCCCTGGCGGGCGGACCGGGGGCGGCGGGGGTCACCCTCGGCCTTGCGGTGGTCACCATCTCCTTCGCCCTGCGGATGCTCAGGATCGGCATATGGGTGAGTCCGCACGGGCTCCGCCAGGTCAACCTGCTCACCACCCGCACGGTGCGGTGGCGCGACGTCTCCCGGGTCAGCACCGTGCAGCAGCCGGTGAAGTGGCTCGGCCTGCCCCGCACCGTGCAGGGTCAGGCGCTGTTGATCGAGCGGCGACGCGGCGAGCCCCTGCGCACGCTGCTGACCGACCGCAACTCGGACTTCCTGCGGCGCCCCGACGCCTTCGACCGGGCCGCCGACCTCGTCGAGGCCTGGGCGGACGAACACCGCTGACCGTCCGGTGCACCGCACCGTCAGCGGCTGCATTGCACCAGGGCCCGGCCCGCCACGTCGTGGACGTGGCGGGCCGGGCCCTGGTGCAATGCGCCCACGGGGAAGCGCCGAACGGGCGCCGGGCGCGGCTCGCAGCGGTCAGTACCGGCCATCCTCGACGCCCGTCGCCGGGCCCCGTCCGATCCGGTGGCTCCCCGGGTCCGCGGCGTGCGGACCGGCGGTCAGGAGCGCGGCAGGCTCTCGGGCGCCTTCCCGGCATGCAGGTCGATGGCGCGGCGCATGGCATGGCGGCCCCGCGCGGTGTCCCGGGCGTCGTGGTAGGCGACCGCCAGCCGGAACCAGGCGCGCCAGTCCTCCGGCGACGCCTCCACCTCCCTGCGGCGCTCCGCGAACACGGCGTCCGCCGCGTCGCGGTCGACGCGTCCGCTGGGGGCCCGGGGAAGGTCGTCGACCGGTAGCCCGCCCTCGGCGTCGAGTTCACGGGCGAGCCGGCCCGCCCGCTGCGCGAACCGGGTGCTGTGCCAGAGGAACCAGGCGCCGATCAGCGGCAGGACCAGGGCCGCGGCGCCGAGCGCCACGGAGACCCAGCTGCCGTGGCGGATGAGCACCACACCGCGGTGCGCCACGAAGCCGAAGTAGACGACGAGGACCGCGGAGACGACGGCGTAGCCGATGCGTGCGCCCATCTCAGCCGTCCAGGTCCAGGAAGTGCTCCAGGCCGACGGTCAGGCCGGGGGTCCCGACCACCCGGCGCACCCCGAGCAGCACGCCGGGCATGAAGGACCCGCGGTTCATGGAGTCGTGGCGGATGGTGAGGATCTCGCCCTCGTCGCCGAAGAGCACCTCCTGGTGGGCGACGAGACCGCGCAGCCTGACGGCGTGCACCGGAACGCCCTCGACATCGGCACCGCGGGCGCCCTCCAGGGCGGAGGTGGTGGCGTCGGGCTGCGGCGGCAGCCCCGCCGCGCGTCGCGCCTCCGCGATGACCTGCGCCGTGCGCGTCGCCGTACCGCTGGGCGCGTCCGCCTTGCCGGGGTGGTGCAGCTCGACCACTTCCGCCGACTCGAAGAACCGTGCGGCCTGCCGCGCGAAGTGCATGGTGAGCACGGCGCCGATCCCGAAGTTGGGAGCGATGAGCACACCGGTGCCGGGCACGGCGGCGAGCTCTTCCCGCAGCGCCCCGAGCCGCTCCTCCGTCCAGCCGGTGGTGCCGACGACGGCGTGGACACCGTTGCGGACGCAGAAGCCGACGTTGGCGACCACGGAATCCGGGTGGGTCAGCTCGACGGCGACCTGTGCGCCCCGCTCGGTGAGCGTCTCCAGCGGGTCGTCGCGGCCGAGCGCGGCGACGAGTTCCAGGTCCTCCGCGGCTTCCACCGCCCGGACGGCCTCGGAGCCCATGCGGCCCCGTGCACCGATGACCGCGACGCGCAGCTTGCTCATGGGTTCGTTCCGTTTCTCGGGTGGGTGGGTCCGCCGCGACGAGCGGCCCCACCGGGCGGGCGGCCTAGGCGAGGGCGTTCTCCAGGCGGGAGGTCTGACACTCGGTGAAGGGACCGATGGCGGCGAGCGAGGGCCGGTGGTCGAGGATCTCCCCCGCGACCTTCCGAACGTCCTCCACCGTCACCGACGTCATCCGGGACAGCATCTCATCCAGGCTGAGCTGGCTTCCCCAGCAGATCTCGCTCTTGCCCAGCCGGTGCATCAGCGCCCCCGGGTCCTCCAGTCCCAGCACCGTCGACCCGGCCAGCTGACCGGTGGCGCGGCGCAACTCCTCCTCGCTCAGTCCCTCCTCCGCGATGAGCGCCAGCTGCTCCCGGCAGATCGACAGGACGTCGTGGACCTGTGCGGGGCGACATCCTGCGTAGACGCCGAACAGGCCGCAGTCCGCGTATCCGGAGGTGTAGGAGTAGACGGAGTAGGCCAGGCCGCGCTTCTCCCGGACCTCCTGGAAGAGGCGTGAGCTCATGCCCCCACCGAGCGCGGTGGAGAGCACGCCGAGCGCCCAGCGGCGATCGTCGCCCCGTGAGACGCCGGGAAGGCCGAGGACGACGTGCGCCTGCTCCGTGCGGCGGTTGAGCACCCCCACCCGGCCGGCGGCGCGCAGGGTGCGGGAGCCGCCGCGCGGCGCACACGGTTCGACGTCCGTCCGTTCCAGCGCTCCGGCGCGGTCGAACGCCGCACGGACCCGGCGCACCACCGACGCGTGGTCGAGGTTGCCCGCCGCCGTCACCACCAGCCGGGTCGGGTCGTAGTGCTTGCGGTAGAAGCGGGCGATGCGATCGCGGGTGAGTCCCTCGACGGTCTCGACGGTGCCGAGCACGGGTCGACCGAGCGGGCTGTCGCCGAGCATGGTCTGGGCGAACAGGTCGTGGACCCCGTCGCCGGGGTCGTCGTCGGTCATCGCGATCTCCTCGAGGATGACGCCGCGTTCGGCGTCGACCTCCTCGGGGAGCAGCAGCGAGTCGGTGAGCATGTCGCAGAGGACGTCGATCGCCAGGGGCAGGTCGCTGTCGAGGACCCGCGCGTAGTAGCAGGTGAACTCCTTCGCAGTGAAGGCGTTCAGCTCACCGCCGACCTCGTCCAGCGCTGCGGAGATGTCCAGCGCGCTGCGCCGCGAGGTGCCCTTGAAGAGCAGGTGCTCCAGGTAGTGGGTGGCGCCGTTGAGCGCGGGGGTCTCGTCGCGGGACCCGACGTGCGCCCAGATCCCGAAGCTGACGGAGCGCACCGACGGCACGGTCTCGGTGACGACCCTCAGCCCGCCCGGAAGGACGGTCTTGCGGACGGTGCCGGCGCCGTTCTCCCCCGGGAGCAGAGTCCGGGTGAGGGCGCGCGGACGGGCCGCGGCCCGCCCCTCCGAGTGGGAGGGGCGGGCCGGGCGGCGGACGGTGCGCGTCACTGTGCGGCGTTGTCCTTCGCGTCCTCGGCGGAATCGCCGTCCTCACCCTCGATGACGGGGATGAGGGACAGCTTGCCCCGCTGGTCGATCTCGGCGATCTCGACCTGGACCTTCTGGCCGACGCCCAGAACGTCCTCGACGTTCTCGACGCGCTTGCCGCCGGCGAGCTTGCGGATCTGCGAGATGTGCAGCAGACCGTCCTTGCCGGGGAGCAGCGAGACGAAGGCGCCGAAGGTGGTGGTCTTGACGACCGTGCCCAGGTACCGCTCACCGACCTCGGGCATCGTCGGGTTGGCGATGCCGTTGATCGTGGCGCGGGCGGCCTCGGCGGCCGGGCCGTCGGCGGCACCGATGTAGATGGTGCCGTCGTCCTCGATGGTGATGTCGGCGCCGGTGTCCTCCTGGATCTGGTTGATCATCTTGCCCTTCGGGCCGATGACCTCACCGATCTTGTCCACCGGGATCTTGACGGTGATGATCCGCGGGGCGTTGGGGGACATCTCGTCCGGGGTGTCGATGGCCTCCATCATCACGTCGAGGATGTGGAGCCGGGCGTCCCGGGCCTGCTTCAGCGCCGCGGCCAGCACCGACGCGGGGATGCCGTCGAGCTTGGTGTCGAGCTGCAGCGCGGTGACGAACTCGCGGGTGCCGGCGACCTTGAAGTCCATGTCGCCGAAGGCGTCCTCCGCACCGAGGATGTCGGTGAGGGTGACGTAGTGGGTCTTGCCCTCGATCTCCTGCGAGATCAGGCCCATGGCGATGCCGGCGACGGGGGCCTTGAGCGGCACACCGGCGTTCAGCAGCGACATGGTGGAGGCGCAGACCGAGCCCATCGAGGTCGAGCCGTTGGAGCCCAGCGCCTCGGAGACCTGACGGATGGCGTAGGGGAACTCCTCGCGCGTCGGCAGGACGGGGACCAGCGCCCGCTCCGCCAACGCCCCGTGGCCGATCTCGCGGCGCTTGGGCGAGCCCACCCGGCCGGTCTCGCCGGTGGAGTAGGGCGGGAAGTTGTAGTTGTGCATGTAGCGCTTGCGGGTCACCGGGGAGAGGGTGTCCAGCATCTGCTCCATGCGCAGCATGTTCAGCGTGGTGACGCCGAGGATCTGCGTCTCGCCGCGCTCGAAGAGAGCGGAGCCGTGGACGCGCGGGATGGCCTCGACCTCGGCGGCCAGGGTGCGGATGTCCGTCGGGCCGCGACCGTCGATGCGGACCTGGTCGGTGATGACCCGCTCGCGGATGAGCTCCTTGGTGAGGGAGCGGTACGCGGCGGAGATCTCCTTCTCGCGGCCCTCGAACTGCGGCAGCAGCTTCTCGGCGGCGAGGCCCTTGATCCGGTCCAGCTCGGCCTCGCGGTCCTGCTTGCCGGCGATGGTGAGCGCCTGGGCGAGCTCGGTGCGGACCGCGGCGGTCAGGGCCTCCAGCACGTCGTCCTGGAAGTCGAGGAAGACGGGGAAGTCACCGGTCGGCTTCGCGGCCTTGGCCGCAAGCTCCGACTGCGCCTGGCACAGGGCCTTGATGAACGGCTTCGCGGCCTCCAGGCCGGCGGCGACGACCTCCTCGGTGGGGGCCTGGCCACCGCCCTTGACGACCTCGACGGTCTTCTCGGTCGCCTCGGCCTCGACCATCATGATCGCGACGTCACCGTCGGGCAGCACGCGGCCGGCGACGACCATGTCGAAGACGGCGTCCTCGAGCTCGGTGTGGGTCGGGAACGCGACCCACTGGCCGTTGATCAGTGCGACGCGGGTGCCGCCGATCGGGCCGGAGAACGGCAGACCGGCCAGCTGCGTGGAACAGGAGGCGGCGTTGATGGCGACCACGTCGTAGAGGTGGTCGGGGTTGAGGGCCATGATCGTCTCGACGATCTGGATCTCGTTGCGCAGGCCCTTCTTGAAGGAGGGGCGCAGCGGGCGGTCGATGAGGCGGCAGGTGAGGATCGCGTCCTCGGAGGGCCGGCCCTCGCGGCGGAAGAACGAGCCGGGGATCTTCCCGGCCGCGTACATCCGCTCCTCGACGTCCACCGTGAGCGGGAAGAAGTCGAGCTGGTCCTTGGGGTTCTTCGAGGCAGTGGTCGCCGACAGCACCATGGTGTCGTCGTCCAGGTACGCGACGGCGGAGCCGGCGGCCTGGCGGGCGAGGCGGCCCGTCTCGAAGCGGATGGTGCGGGTGCCGAAGGAACCGTTGTCGATGACGGCCTCGGCGTAGTGGGTCTCGTTCTCCACCGTTGGTTTACTCCTCTGCTGTGTCCCCGCCCGTGTGGCGGGGACGTGGCGGCGGAGCGCCCCGTGTACGGGCCGGCCATCGATCGAAGCACCCGGGAGATCTCGCCCGGAGGCCACTACCGAGGACCGGCGGCGGTAGGAGCGCCCCGCCTCATCATGTCCTTGTCGGGTCCAGCGTACAAACAGCCGGACCGGTTCCGCCCGTCATCGTCGGATGAGCCGGGTCGGATACGGCGAAGGGAGCGGCCCCCGACCTGCGGGGACCGCTCCCGTCACCAGTGGCTCAGCGCGCGCCGCCGGCGGCGCCGCGGCGGATGCCGAGGCGCTCCACCAGGGCACGGAAGCGGGTGATGTCCTTCCGGGCCAGGTACTGCAGCAGGCGGCGACGCTGGCCGACGAGCAGCAGCAGACCACGGCGGGAGTGGTGGTCGTGCTTGTGGGTCTTCAGGTGCTCGGTCAGGTCGGTGATCCGACGGCTGAGCAGCGCGACCTGGACCTCGGGGGAGCCGGTGTCACCTTCCTTGGTGGCGAACTCGGCGATGATCTTCTGCTTGGTGGCGGCATCGAGTGACGACACGGCTTCTCCTCGTGGTTTCGTGTGCCCGGGAGCCGCCCCTGGTCTTCTTCACAGGGGCCGGGATGTCACTTCCGGAGCCAGCCAACCCTAGCAGCCGTACGGCGGCGGCCGTACCGGCGGGGGTGACGGCGCTCGCGCGCGGGCCACCGCCCCGCGCGCCGGTATCGCCGGTATCGCCAGCTGCCACGATCGGGTGAACGTCTATGCTGCTCGCGTGTTTACGACCGGAGACAAGCTCACCCCCAAGCAGGCCCGGCGGCTCCGGATGGGCATCGGGGGCTTGGCGATGGCGGCCATGGCCGTCGTGCTGGTGATCCGGCTCGGCGACGGTTCGTCCCTGCTGTCGGTCGGGCTGTACGGCGCCGCGTTCGCGCTCAGCGGGGCCGTGATCGAGATGAGCCGACGTGGTCGTACCCGGCTCGGCATGGCGGTACTCGTCGCCGGGTTCGTACTGGTCCTGGCCGCCGACTGGTGGCTCCGCAGCCTCTGACGCCCGGGAAGGGCTCGGGCGGCCGCTGTGCCCTCGCCCGGACGGCCGGGTCGGCCCACGGGGCGCCAGCCCGGCGAGCCCCCATGGGGCGCCCACGGCGACGGGGGCGCGCCCTGACTCTCCCGCGCCGCCCTCCGCGCCCCGGAGCGCACATGGCCGGGCATCGGCCCGGCAGTGGCCCGCATGCGTCGCGCCCGGAGCCGTGCACCCCCGGGAGCGACGGCCGGCGTGCGGCGACCGCGCGGGGCATCGGCCCCGGCCCGGCGGTCGCCGGGGCCCATGACCACGTGTGCGTTCTCCGTTACGATCCAGTGCGTACCGGGCCGGTCGCGGCCCGGCATCCGGCTGCGAGACGAACAGGGAGTGGCTACCAGTGAGTGAGACCCCGGCGGAGATCGCCGCTCGCAAGGAGCGGGAGAAGAACGAGCTCTACGCCATGGACATCTCCGGCGCCGAGTGGCTCAGCGCTCCTGACGGCCCGCAGGACGAGAAGGTGGAGATCGCCTACCTGGAGGGCGGCGCGGTCGCGATGCGGAACAGCGCCGACCCCGGGACGGTGCTGCGGTTCACCGCCGCGGAGTGGGAGGCGTTCGTTCTGGGCGCCCGGGACGGCGAGTTCGACATCGCCTGACAGCGGTCGCGGGGCCGGAGCGCCCCGTGGCGCCGGCCCCGCCCTCCGGCGGCGCCGGCTCACCGTGCCGGGCGGTACCCGGCGTCACGAGAGGACCAGGATGGCATTGCGGGGCGCACGCCTCCTCGCGGCGGCCGTGATCGGCGGCGCCGCTCT
Source organism: Streptomyces bohaiensis (assembly GCF_012033785.1). Classification (GTDB taxonomy): domain Bacteria; phylum Actinomycetota; class Actinomycetes; order Streptomycetales; family Streptomycetaceae; genus Streptomyces; species Streptomyces bohaiensis. The sequence goes on along the minus strand of NZ_JAAVJC010000119.1, from coordinate 2,110 downwards.
GCTGACGGGGTGCGGGGGTACGACCGGCCCGGAGGCGGGGCCCGACGGCACGGTCGACGACCCGCTCGCCGCGGGGCCGGAGTCGCCGGTCGAGGAAGGGCCGGCCGCGGAACTGCGTCGCGCGGTCAACGAGTCGATGGCGACCACCACCTTCCGCGCCGCAGGCCCCTCGCCTGCCTTTCCCGACGCGCAGCAGGTGATGTGGTCCGACCCGGAGGTCGGTGTCCGCGTGGCGCTCACCTCGGAGACCAGCGACGGCGAGATGTTCTGCCAGGACGGTGTCGTCTACACCTCGGTCCCGCTGTTCGCCGCGCGGATGGCGCAGTCGGGCGACCCGGTCGACGTGCCGCCACAGGTACTCGACGGCTTCGTGAGCGTGCAGGTGGGGGACGACTGCGGAGCGCTCTTCGAGGTTCCGCCCGGGGCACGGTTCGCACCGGAGCTGGACACAGTCGTGGCGGGCGCGGAAGCGACCGCGCTGGTCACCTCCGGGGGAGGTGTCACGGAGACCTTCCTCGCGGCGGCCGAAGCCCCCCACCATCTGCTGCGGTTGGAGTCGGAGTTCGCGGACGGGGGCGGAACGACCGTGTACGACTCCTTCGGTGACCCCGTGGACATCCGCATGCCGGACGAGGCAAAGGTGATGTCCACCGAGGAGTTCTTCAACCTGGTGCAGCCGGGCTGATCCCATCCTGAGTGGCGCGGGCGCCGCCCCGTGCCACTCGACCTGACCCCTCCGCCCCGGTCGGCCGCCGTCGGGCGCTGCCGCCCGGGGCGGGCGGGCTGAGCACCGGGCGTCGGGACCGGCCTCGGCGCCGCTCCCTTAGTGTTGAGTGCAAGCGCGGTGCACCGCGCCGTCAGCAAGTTCTGAGTCCACGCCCGCGGGGGTGGCACACCGCGGTGCCGGGCCTGGACCGCGGGGCGCGGACCAGGGAGATCAGCAGCGGGAGGCGTCGTGAACAGCGATCGGGACGGTATGCGCACCGCGTGGGAGGCCGGGGACGATCGCCCCGAGGTCGACCCGCCGGGCGACGAGCCCGAGGAGACCGGTCAGTTCACCGTCGACTTCGAACCGCCGTCCTGGTACGGCCCCGGCAGTACCGCGCAGTCCGCGCCCGACGCGAACGTGGCGCGTGGCGCGGGCCGGGAAGCCTCGGCGGGCGCGGCTGACGAGATGTCAACTCCCCCGCCGCACCTGCCCGCTCCCCGTCGGCAGCCGCCGTCCGCCGCGGGCCGTGGAAGCGGAGCGGACAGTGCGGGGCAGGACGACCGAGGCACGGTCGACAGTCCCGCAACGATGCAGTTCAGCAAGGCCGCCTTGCGCCGCGCGCTGCACGAGCGCCCGGTGGATCCGGGTCCCCCCGCACCGGAGAGCCCGGCGCCCGGCGGACTGCCGCCCCTGCCGCCGGACTTCCAGCTGCAACCGCCGCTCGGCGCTCCCCGGACCGGTGCGCCGCACTCCGGCGGCAGCCCGGCGGCCCCGCCGACGCCCCCGGGCTTCATGCTGCCCGACTCCCTGACCGAGGCGGTGGAGGAGTCGGACCCTCCGGGCACCAGCAGCCGCCCCGACGGGTCGGGCGCCGGGACGACGGAGCGCGGCACGGAACCCGAGGTGGACGCGTACGACCTGCCGGCTGCCGCCCCGCCCCCCTCACGACCGTCCGAGCCCGCCGCGCCCGAAGCCGATGACATCGGCGGTCGCCCCGTCGGCGGTGCCCTGACCGCCGCGACCAGCGACAGCGACGCGCGACGCGACGACGACGACGAGGACTACGGGCTGCCCGGGCCGGCCGCAATGGCGGAGCCGCCGCGCTCCGAGCCACCGGTCACGCAGCCGGGCAGGACGGACGAGTCCCCCAGGGCGGACTCCCCCGCCCTGCCCGCGGGGCCGGTCGGTGAGCCGCGTCCCGAGGTTCCGCCCGCCTCCCCCGTCGCCGTCTCGCCCTACGCTCCCGGCCCGCAGAGCGGCGCGCCGGCCCCGAGCGGGCCGTTCCCGCCCGGCTTCCCCTCCGCACCCGGAGCGCCGGGCCCCTGGCCCCCCGGGGCAGGCCCCGGCGCGACCTCGGGCCACGGTGCGGCACCGGCGTCGCCGTACGGCCCTGCGGCACCG
>NZ_JAAVJC010000118.1 GCF_012033785.1 Streptomyces bohaiensis | reverse complement strand
GGCCGGCGGGCGCCCGGGGGCCGCTTCCCCGCCCGGAGCCGCGCCGGGCCGCCGGGCGTGCCGGGCTGTCCCGGGCCACCGCCTTCCCGCTGATCTTCGGCGTCGTCGCCGCCCTGCCGTTCGCCGTCGCGGCCCAACCCGGCGAGGGCGTCCGGGACACCGCCTTCGCGCTCCAGTTCGTCGTCGCCTGCTACGCCGGGGCGCGGCTGTGCGCCATGGTGCTCGCCGGCCGGCGCCGACTCATCCAGGGCGCGTTCTGGCTGTTCTGCTACCTCGCGATGGGCATCGCGCCGCTGGCGCAGTCGGTGCTCGGCCGGGACCCTACCCCCGTCGTCGGCCCGCGCTCCGACACGGTGCTGGCCACCGCGCTGGTGCTGCTCGGCATGGTCGCCTTCGACGTCGGCGCCCTGCTGGCCCGCAACCGCCCCACCCTGCGGCGCCGGGCCCGCCGTCCCGCGCGCGTCGACCGGCCCCGGCTGTGGCTGCTGGTCGGGTTCTCGCTGCTCGCCAGCGCGCTGCTCATCGTGCAACTCGGCGGCCCCTCGGTCTTCTTCACCAGCCGGGAGGAGATCATCGCCGGGCTGGCCGAGGCCACCGCCGGTGAGGCGGACCAGGAGACGGGCGAGGCCGGCAACGCGCTGCTGCGCGGGTTCGGCACGGTGCCCGTGCTGCTCTCCCTGCTGCTGCTGACCCGCTGGCTGGTCACCTCCCGCACCGCGCGGCGACGCCCAGGGGTCCTGGCGGCGTGGGCGGTGGTGCTGTCCGTCAACGTGATCGTCAACAACCCCGTCTCGAACCCCCGCTACTGGTTCCTGACGGTGCTCTTCTCGCTGCTCTTCACGATCTTCCCGCGCAGCCCCGTGATGTACCGGGCGTCGCTGGCACTGGGCGTCGTGGTCGCGCTGCTGGTCTTCCCGTTCGCCGACCGCTACCGCTACGCGGACGACGACGCCCGGCCCGCCGCCGCCGAATCGCTGCTGGAGCCGCTGACGGTCAAGGACTACGACCAGGTCGGCATGTTCGCCAACCACATCTCCTACGTCGAGGACGGGCAGCACACCTTCGGTCGCCAACTGCTGGGGTCCGTGCTGTTCTTCGTGCCGCGGACCCTGTGGGAGGAGAAGCCGATGGACAGCGGGGTCCTCGTCGGCGAGTGGATGGGGACCAACAACACCAACCTCTCCTCCCCGCTGTGGGCCGAACTCTGGATCGACTTCGGCCCGTTGGGGATGACGGCCGGGCTGCTCGCCGTGGGCTACGGCGCCGGTCGCGCCGACCGCCGCTATGTCGACCGCACGCTCCACGACCCCGCCCCCGGCAACGTGTTCGCCGTGGTTGTGCCGCTCGTCGCGGGGTACAGCTTCATTCTGCTGCGCGGGTCGCTGCTCCAGGCCACCGGCCGCATCGTCATCGCCGCCCTCTGCCTGGCGCTCGTCACCAGCTTCCGGGACCGCCCGGACCGGCGGCTGCGGTGACACCGCCGCCGCCCGCCCGGTGCCACCGGCCCGCCCGGCCGATCCGCCCGGCCGACCCGTCCCGCCGGACGCACCGGCCCCGAACCGAGGAGTGCCCGCACCGATGAGTGTCCTCCACCGACTCCGCAACGCCGCGCGCCGCTTCGGCGTCGACATCACCCGCTACCCGGCCGGCTGGTCCGGGCCGCAGCTGGCCCAACTGCTGTGCGCCCACCGGGTGGACGTGGTCCTCGACGTCGGCGCCAACGAGGGCGAGTACGGCGCGATGCTGCGCCGCGCGGGCTACGCGGGCCGGATCGTCTCGTTCGAGCCGCTGGCCGCTCCCGGCCGGGCACTCGCCCGCCGCGCCGACGCCGACCCGAGCTGGACCGCACTGCCGTACGCCCTCGGCGACACCTCCGGCACCACGACCGTCAACGTCTCCGGCAACCGCGGCGCGAGCAGCTCCCTGCTGCCGATGCTGGACCGCCACTCCGAGGCCGCCCCGCACGCCCGCTACATCGGCACCGAGGAGGCACGGCTGCGGCGACTGGACGAACTCTGGCCGGAGATCGTCCGGCCCGGCGAGCGGGTCTTCCTCAAGCTGGACGTGCAGGGGTACGAGGAGCAGGTGCTGCGCGGCGCCGGCGACCGGGCCGCCGAGTGCGCCGGCCTCCAGGTCGAGACCTCGTTCGTGCCGCTCTACGAGGGGTCGATGCTGCTCTCCGACACCCTGGACCTGGTCGTCGGGCGCCTGGGGATGACCCCGATGGCGGTCATCCCCGGGTACGTGGACCCTCGCACCGGCCAGATGCTCCAGGCGGACTTCGTGCTCTTCCGCGACGCCTCGGAGCCGGACCGTCCGGACGCGTCCCAGGGGGCCGCGGAGCGGGCCGAGCCCGCGGCGCCCGCCGACGGGGCCGCCGCCCCCGGCGCGCCGGCCTGAGACGCGGACGAACGCACCTCCACCGCCCGCGTCCCGCGCGGGGCGGACAGAACGGGCCCGCTGCCGGGCCGGAAGGGGAACCGCACCATGCGCGTGCTGCACGTCGTCACCCACCACTCGCCGGACCACGTCTTCGGCGGTCCGACGCGGGTCGCCCTGAACCTCTGCCGGGCGCTCGGGGCCGCCGGTGACGAGGCGACCCTCCTCACCGTGGGGGAGGGGTTCCCGGGCGAGCTGCCCCGCGAGGTGGACGGCGTCCCGGTGCGGATGTTCCCCGCGCGGCGGCTGATACCCGGGTTCGGCTTCGCCGGGGTCACCTCGCCGTCGCTGCTGGCGCGCGCCGGCGGGTTCGTCCGCTCCGCCGACGTGGTCCACGTCCACCTCGCCCGCGACCTGGTGACCTTTCCCGTCGCGCTCCGCGCGCTGCTCGGCGGCCACCCGCTGGTCCTCCAGACCCACGGCATGATCGACCCCACCACCGTCCCCGCCGCGCGACTCGCGGACTCCCTCGGTGTGCGGCGGGTGCTGCGCGGCGCCGACATGCTGCTCCACCTCACCGACGCCGACCGTCTCGGCGTCGCCTCGGTGACGGCGCCCCGCCCCCCGGCCCGCTCGCGGCGGCTCGTCAACGGGGTCGCTCCGCAGGAGCACCGCCGCCCGGCGCGCGCCGAGCGCGGCGGCCCGCCCGTCGTGCTGTTCCTGGCGCGGCTGGAGGACCGCAAGCGCCCCGCCGACCTCGTCGCGGCCGTCGCCGCCGTCCGGGCGGTGCACCCCGACGCGCGGTTCGTCGTGGCCGGCGCGGAGACCGGCGGCCTGGTCGCCCGACTGAGGGCGTACGCCGCGGAACTCGGTGTCGCCGACGCCCTGGAGTTCACCGGCCCGCAGGACCACGCCGGCGTGCTGTCGCTGATGCGTTCCGCCGACGTGTACGTGCTGCCCTCGACGGTCGACCCGTTCCCCGTCAGCGTCCTGGAGGCGCTGTCGGTCGGGCTGCCCGCCGTGGTCACCGCCACCAACGGGCTCGCCCCCGACGTGCTGCGCTCCGGCGCGGGCCGGGTCGTGGCGGCGGTGGCCGGCGACGCCGTGTTCACCGGGCACCCGGGCGCGTCCGCCACCCCCGGGGCACGGACCCGCCCCGGGGACAGCGCCACCGAGGGCAACGGCGCGCTGATCGCCGCCGCTGTGCTGGAACTGCTGGAGCCCGCCGCGAACGAGACCGCGTCGGTCGCGGCCCACCGGCTGGTGGCCGAGCGGTTCACGATCGGGGCGGTCGCGGACCAGCTCCGCGAGGTGTACGCGGAGGTGCTCGCCCTCCACTCCTGAGCGACGGCCCGCCGGTCATCCGGCAGGCGCGTGCTCCGGGCAGAGATGGGCGACGGCTTCCTCGGCGCCGGGGATCTCGCCGTTCTCCACCGCCTCCGGGACCGCCTCGGGTGCGTGGCGCGAGAGATACCCCAGCCGCTCGCACGCCTCCTCGCCGAGCAGCAGCAGCGCCCCGGGGTCGGCCCCCCGCGGTGCCTCGCGGGCGTCGAGGAACTCCCGCTGGTCCTCGGTGAACTCCACCGGCACCTCGGGTACCCGCTCGCCGTCGCGCGCGCCCTCCTCGTCGATCGCGCCCTCGCCGTCCGGGCCGCTGCCCGGAGCCGAGCCGTCCGAGCCGTCGCCGTCCCGTTCCCCGGTGTCGTCGGCGCTGCCGTCGGCGCCCTCATCGGCCGGGTCGGCACCCGGCGCGTCGGAGGGGGCCCGGTCCGCGGCGCTGCCGGCGGGCGCGGCGGGGCTCTCCCCGTCGTCCCGACCGGACCCGCAGCCCGCGAGCAGCGTCGCCGTGAGCACCGTCGCGAGGAGCGCCCCGCCGCGCCGCCCGCTCACGGCGCCCCGAAGGTGAGGTGCAGTTGGGGCCGGTTGTCGGCGGCCGCCACCTCCCGCGACCAGAACCACAGGTTGTCGGTTCCGGTGCTGGTGACGGCGAGGTCGAGCGTCCCGCCGAGCGAGGGCCGCACCGCCGCGGCGGTGAGCGGTGCCGAGTAGTGGCCGTTCGGCACCGTCCCGGCGGCGATGGTCCCCAGCACCGTCGTGCCCAGCGTCGGTCGCGTGCTCCAACTGGTGGCCGCCTCCGACCAGCTGCCGGTCACGGGGACGACGGTGTGCGCGTCCTCCGAGCCCGCGTAGTCCTGGCTGGTGGTCCGCACCCGCAGCGCAGCGGCCTTCAGCACGGTGCCGGGCGGCGCCTGCGGCAGCTCGTACCGGAGGTAGGTCTCGTACCCGGAGGTGCCGCGGACCGCCAGTGAGGTGCTGCTGCCGTGGGTCGCGGAGGGCGCCCCCTGGTTGACGTAGGTGTCCGCGGTCGGCTGGAGCACGGTGACGGTGTCGACCGGTGCGGCGGCCGCGTTGTGGTGCGCGGTGACCCGGGCGGCGGACAGCGTGTGGTGGTAGACGGCCGTCTCGTCGAGCTGCCCCTGGAAGCCGTCGCTCGACGGGCGGTTGTTCCAGCCCGAGAGGTTGTCGGCGCCGGTGCGCCAGTAGCCGCGGTAGTTCCGGTTGGTGGTGATGTTGGCGTTGGAGACGACCAACTGCCCGTCCACGTAGAGCCGGAGGCCGTTGGTGCCCTGGGTGGCGACCAGGTGGTGCCAGCGGCCGTCGTTGTAGGAGCGCGGACTGGTGACGAACTGCCGGCCGCTGCCCTGGGTGCCGAAGACCAGCTGGCCGTTGTTCCGCATGTAGACGTGCTTGTCGTAGTCGGTGCTGGTGCGCCAGATGTTCCGGCTGAAGCCGATGATCCGGCCGCCCTGGGTGCTCTCGGTGCGGAACCAGGTCTCCACCGAGAAGCGGGCCGGGGAGTCGAACGCCGTGTCGCTGTAGGTGTAGGTGGTGATCCCGCCGGTGTAGCCGACGCCCCGCGCCCCGGGGTACGGCACCGCGGCGGGGGTCACCCCGCGCGAGGGGTTGCCCCGGTGCACCCCGCTGTTGTCGTTGCCGGAGACGTCGGAGGCGTAGAAGCCGGCCGTCTCGTCGTGGCGCCAGTACAGCACCGGGTCGTCGGCGAGGACCGCGTCCGCGTACGGCTGCGAACCCGCCGCGGCGGTCACCGTGGCCGGCAGCGACTGTGCGCTGGTGTTGCCGGCGGCGTCCGAGGCCGTCACCCGGTAGCTGTACGTCTGGCCGGGGGTGAGCCCGGAGTCGGTGAAGGACAGCTGCGGCCGCTCCCAGGGGTAGGAGGAGCCCTGGACGGTGTGGACCGGGGTGGTGCCGGAGTCCCGGTAGACCCGGTACGTCAGCAGGCTGTCGTCCAGGTCCAGACTGGAGCGCCAGGCCACGGTCGCCTCCCCGGCGGCCAGGCTGTGCGCCGAGACCTCCGGCCGCTCCGGCGCCCCGGTGTCCGGGCCGGAGGCGAACCGGGTCAGCCCCCACTGCGGGCTGCCGTTGACGGTGGTGAAGCCGCCGCCGACCCAGATGAAGTCCCGGTCGTCCTGGGGCAGGTCCTCCGCCGTCAGGATGACGCGCGGACCGATGGCCTCGCCGAGGCCGTCGTTGGTGTCGGGGAACCAGCCGAGCAGCGTGGGGTCGTCGACCGACTGGGCGAACAGGTGGAAGCGGGGGCCGTCGGGGAACGAGCCCATGGTGGAGCAGTCGTGCGCGTGGTGGCCGCTGTACAGCACCCCCTGGTGGACGGTGACGTCCTGGGTGGCGCCCAGGCAGGTGTCGCGCCAGCGCTGGTCGAAGGTGGCGAGCTCCAGCGCGATGCGGCCGTCGAACGCGCCGCCGCCGGTGCCCTCGTTGGCGGTGTAGAAGCCGGTGTCGTCCACGGTCAGCCCCTTCACCACCGACCGCTGCTCGATGAAGCCCAGCGGGTAGTCCCGGGTGGCGGCGCCCGTCACCGCGTCCACCACGGCCAGCGCGTGCGAGTCGCGGCCGTTGAGCCGGAAGAAGTCACCGCCCAGGATCACGTCGCCGCCGTCGGGCGTCACCTCGATCGCCCGGCCCGGCTCGTCGGCGTCCGCGCGCCAGGCCTCCAGCGCGCCGGCGGTCGTCACGGCGGCGAACCGCTGCCGCTGCTGGCCGGCGACGGTGGTGAAGTCGCCGCCCAGGTAGACGCGTTCGTCGGTGGCGGCCAGCGCGCGCACCGTGGCGGGCACCGCGACGGGGAAGCTGCGGCGCTCGCAGGTGGTCGTGTCGAACGCCGCCACGTTGGAGGCGCCCACCCCGTTCACCGAGCCGAACGTGCCACCGACGTACAGCGTGGCGCCGTCCGGGGAGACGGCCAGCGACCGCACCGCCGCGGCCACGGACCCGGCGGTGAACCGCAGGTCGCAGCCGGCCACCGGCTCACCGGAGGCGGCGTCCAGCGCGACGAAGTTGGCGACCTGCTCCTCCTGGGTGCCCGCGGCGGCGCCCGGCGGCCGGACGGTGGAGAAGGTTCCGCCGACGAACACCGTGCCGCCGGCCTCCGCCAACGCCCAGACGATGCCGTTGGTCTGCCAGGTCGGCAGCTCGTCCGCGGTGATGCCCACCGGCGGCGTCAGCGCCGGCGCGACGTCCGCCGCCTGCGCCTCGGACTGCGCCGCGGCCGTGCCCGGCAACGCGGCGAAGAGCGCGAGAACGCCGCAGTACACGACGGCGCGGCGCCACAGCCCGCCTCGGATCGGTCTCATGCTGTCCCTCTGTTCTGGATGGGTGGGGGGTGGACGGTGACCGGCTGGAGCGGGGGCCGCCCCTCGGGAGGGCGGCGGGAGGGGGCTGTGCCCCGTCGGGAGTGGTGGGGCGGTCAGCGGTCCACGCGTACCCGGGCCCCGGCGAGTTCGGCGTCCAGCGCCTCGATGTCCGCGCGCACCATGAGGGCGGCCAGCTCCCGCCAGCCGACGGTGGGCCGCCAACCGAGCTTCTCCCGCGCCTTGGAGGCGTCACCGATGAGCGCGTCCACCTCGCTGGGCCGCTCGTACTTCGGGTCGTAGCGCACGTACCGCGCCTGGTCCAGGCCGCCGGCCTCGAAGGCGGCGTCGAGGAACTCCCGCACCGAGACGGCCTCTCCGGTCGCCACCACGTAGTCGTCGGGTTCGTCCTGCTGGAGCATCCGCCACATCGCCTCCACGTACTCGGGCGCGTAGCCCCAGTCCCGCACGGCGTCGAGGTTGCCCAGGTAGAGCCGGTCCTGGAGCCCGGCGCGTATCCGGGCGACGGCGCGGGTGATCTTGCGCGTCACGAAGGTCTCGCCGCGGCGCGGCGACTCGTGGTTGAACAGGATGCCGTTGCAGGCGAACAGGTCATACGCCTCGCGGTAGTTGACCGTCGACCAGTAGCTGAACACCTTGGCGCAGCCGTAGGGGCTGCGGGGGTGGAACGGCGTCCGCTCGTTCTGCGGCGGCGGCGCCGCCCCGAACATCTCGGACGAGGACGCCTGGTAGATGCGGGTCGCCACCCCCGAGGCGCGGATCGCCTCCAGCAGCCGCAGCGACCCCAGGCCGGTGACGTCCCCGGTGTACAGCGGGGCGTCGAAGGAGACCCGCACATGCGACTGCGCGCCCAGGTTGTAGACCTCGTCCGGCTGGATCTCCCGCAGCAGGTTGACCAGGGCGACGCCGTCGGAGAGGTCGGCGTGGTGCAGTACCAGCGTGCGGCCCGGCTCCTGCGGGCCCTGGTAGATGTGGTCGATCCGCTCGGTGTTGAAGGACGAGGAGCGGCGGACCAGGCCGTGCACGGTGTAGCCCTTGGCGAGCAGGAGTTCCGCGAGGTAGGACCCGTCCTGCCCGGTGACCCCGGTGATCAGTGCGGTGCGGCCCGCGCAGCTGGTGGACTCAGGACTCATCGGTGGCCCCCGGGGGTCAGCGCCCGCATCGGCGGGCGGTGGTGGAAGGTGGAGCGCCGGCGGGCATTCTGCCCCAGCGGCACGGTTGTTGCGGGTGGAACGGCGAAATCGGGACCGCCGTCGGCGGGTGCGGTCGCGGCCCGCGGACGGCTGGCAGAATCCGCGGCATGACAACTGCTCCCGCACTGCTGCCGCCCTCGGCCCGCGTCTTCGTGGCCGGGCACCGGGGTCTGGTGGGTTCGGCGCTCGCCCGGCACCTCACGGCCGAGGGGCACGAGGTGATCACCCGTACCCGCGCCGAACTCGACCTGCGCGATCCGGAGGCGACCGCCGCGTTCCTGCAGACGGCGCGGCCGGACGTGCTGGTGCTGGCCGCTGCCCGCGTCGGCGGCATCATGGCCAACTCCACGCGTCCGGTGGACTTCCTGGAGGACAACCTCCGGATCCAGCTCAGCGTGCTGGCCGGTGCCCACGCCGCGGACGTGGACCGGTTGCTGTTCCTGGGGTCCTCCTGCATCTACCCCAAGCACGCCCAGCAGCCCATCCGGGAGGAGGCGCTGCTCACGGGCCCGCTGGAGCCCACCAACGAGCCCTACGCGCTGGCCAAGATCGCCGGCATCAGCCAGGTACGGTCCTACCGGCGGCAGTACGGCCGCCGCTGGATCAGCGCGATGCCCACCAACCTCTACGGGCCGGGCGACAACTTCGACCCGGAGACCTCCCACGTGCTGCCCGGGCTGCTGCGCCGGTTCCACGACGCCGTCGCCGCGGGCAGCGAGGAGGTGGTCCTGTGGGGCAGCGGGACCCCGCGCCGGGAGTTCCTGCACAGTGACGACATGGCACGCGCGTGCGTGGCGCTGCTGCGCGCCCACGACGGGCCGGAGCCCGTGAACGTCGGGTGCGGCGAGGACATCGCGATCGCCGAACTGGCGGCGCTGGTCGCCGAGGTGACCGGCTTCTCGGGCCGGGTCGTGTGGGACACCTCGCGGCCTGACGGCACCCCGCGCAAACTGCTCGACGTCACACGGCTGCGCGCGCTGGGGTTCGAGCCGGCGGTGGCGCTGGCCGACGGCGTCCGCGACACCTATCGGTGGTGGGTGGGGCACAAGGACTCCTGAGGCGCGGTCCGCCGCCCGGCCCGTCCGGTGTTCCCGGTGCGGGCCGGCGGCGGGCGCCGGTCGGGTGGGGCGAGCGGCGCGTCACCGCCCGGCGGCCGACCGGTGCGGAACGGTCAGTAGGCGCCGCGGCCGCCGGTCACGGCGCGGGCGGTGCGGGCGAGGATGTCGAGGTCCTGGGTGAGCGACCAGTTGTCGGTGTAGGAGAGGTCCAGGGCGATGCCCTCGTCCCAGGAGAGGTCGGAGCGGCCGCCGACCTGCCAGAGCCCGGTCATCCCGGGCCGCATCCGCAGCCGCCGGGCCTCGGCCGGCGTGTACTGCGCCACCTCGTCCGGCAGCGGCGGCCGCGGCCCGACCAGGGACATGTTCCCGGTCAACACGTTCACCAACTGCGGCAGTTCGTCCAGCGAGCTGCGGCGCAGCAGCCGCCCCACCCGGGTCACCCGGGGGTCGCGGCGCAGCTTGAACAGCGGGCCGCCGTGCGCCTCGTTGGCCTCGTCCAGCTCTGGGCGGAGCCGCTCGGCGCCCGGGACCATGGTCCGGAACTTCCACATGGTGAACGGGACCCCGTGCCGTCCGACCCGGTGCTGCCGGTAGAGCGCCGGTCCGCGCGAGTCGAGCCGTACCGCGACGGCGACGAGGGCGAACAACGGGGAGAGCAGCAGGAGTCCGAGAGCGGCGCCCACCCGGTCGAGGGCGGCTTTCGCCACGAGAGCCCCGCCTCCGCGGGTCGGCGGGTCGAGGTGCAGCAGGCCCAGGCCGGCGGCGGCACCCACCGCGAGGCGGCGGGGCGCCACGTCGGTGAGTCCACAGGAGACGGTCAGCGGCAGCCCGGCGTCCTGGAGCGCCCAGCCGACGCGGCGCAGCCGCTCCCCGCAGAGGTGGGCACCGGGCACGGCGAGCACCAGGTCGGCGCGGAGCCGGGTCGCTGCCTCCAGCACCACGGCCCCGTCGGGGTGTTCGGCGTCGGCGTCCGTGGCGGGGAGCCGGCCGCACACCGGGACGCCGAACGCGGGGGAGCCGTCGCCCACCGGGACGACGCCCACCACGACGTACGGGTGGTCGGTGCCCGCGGCGAGCCGGGCGGCCACCTCGTCGGCGCCGGGGGGTTCCCCGACGAGCAGCACCCGGCGCAACGCGTGGGCGCGCCGCCGCTCGGCGGTGAGGTGGCGGTGGAGGAGGGCGCCGGTCGCGGCGGTGAGCAGCAGCGCGGGGAGCAGCGCCAGGAGGGAGGTCAGTGGCGGGGAGCCCTCGTCGAACAGGACGCGCAGGACGGCGAGGAGGCCGACCAGCAGCGCCCAGTCGTGGAGGGCGGCGAGCAGGCCGCGGGACTCGGCCAGGCCGCGGTGGGCGTACCGGCGGTGGGCGCCGCGGAGGGCGAGCCACCCGGCCGTGGCGACCGCGGCGGTCAGCAGGGGGTTCGGGCGGCCGATGGCCCAGTGGACCGTCGCCAGGGGTAAGAGCACTCCCGCCAGGTCGACGCCGACGGTGGTCGGCGCGTACCAGGCGGGTTTGGCCCTGCCGGCGGGCCGGGGCCGCGGGGCGGCCAGCGACGGCTCGCCCTCCGGGGCGTACCTGGACGTTCCCGCGTTCCGCATGAGCCCCCCAGACCGAAGTCTCCGTCGAGTCACCGCACGTCGTCGTGGAACCACGGGTCGGGGCACCGCAGTCATCTCCCCATGGCGGGGCGCCCGGACACCGAGACGAGAGTAGGGGATTCGGTGGAGGTTCGGGTTCCGTTGGTGGAAACTTTGCGTGCAGGCCGACCGGTGTTGGCCGGTTCGCCCTCCCGCCGGGGCGCGGCGCGGGGCGAACCGGACGGAGCCGCGGCGGTCAGCGTGCGGGGCGCCGCGGGAGGACGATCGGCACCCCGGTGTCGGGGTGGCCGAGCACCTCCACCGGGTGCTGGTAGACCTCGCTCAGCAGTTCGGGCGTGAGGGTGGCGGCCGGGGGCCCCTCCCCGGCGATCCGCCCGTCGGCCAGCACCGCGACGCGGTCGGCGTGGGCGGCGGCCAGCCCGAGGTCGTGCACCACGACGACCACCGCGTCCCCGCCGCGCGCCCGTTCCCGGCAGACGGCGAGGACGAGTTCCTGGTGGCGCAGGTCGAGCGCGGCGGTGGGCTCGTCCAGCAGCAGGACGGCGGTGCGCTGGGCGAGGACCCGGGAGAGGGCGACGCGTGCCTTCTCGCCGCCGGACAGGGCGGAGAACGGCCGGGGGGCGAACGCGGTCACCTCGGTGGCGGCCATCGCGGCGGCCACCACCTCGTCGTCCTCGTGCTCCGCGGCGGTGCCCGCCCAGGGGGCGCGGCCCATGCGGACCACCTCCTCCACCAGGAACGGGAAGGAGAGGGCGGCCGCCTGCGGCAGCACCGCGCGCCGCAGCGAGAGGTCGCGGGCGCTCCAGAAGTCGGCCGGTTCACCGTCGATGAGGACGGTGCCGCCCTGGACGGGGGTGTCGGCGGCGAGGGCGGCCAGCAGGGTCGACTTGCCGGCGCCGTTGGGGCCGACCAGCGCCAGTACCTCGCCCGCGCGGACGGTGAGCGAGACCCCGTCGAGGACGGGGCGGTCACCGAGCCGGAGCGTGACCTGGCGTGCCTCCGCGAGGACGTCGCCGGTGCGGTGCGGCGCGGGCGGCCCGGCGCCGCGGTTGCCGAGCAGCCGGGTGATCACCTGGTCGATCGTCATGCCCAGCCTCCCTGGCGGCGACGGGTCCGGCGCAGCAGCCAGAAGAAGAACGGGCTGCCGATCAGCGCGGTGAGCACGCCGAGCGGCAGTTCGGCGGGGGCGGCGAGGGTGCGGGCGGCCAGGTCGGCCGCCAGCAGGACCAGCGCGCCGAGCAGCGCGCTGCCGGGCACCAGGAACCGGTGGCCCGGTCCGGCGACCATCCGCAGCAGGTGCGGGACGAGCAGGCCGACGAAGGTGATGATGCCGGCGACGGCGACCGCGGCGGCGGTGAGCAGCGCGACGACCAGCACCAGCGCGATGCGGAGCCGCTCGACGTCCACCCCGAGGTGCCGGGCGGGCTTCTCGCCGAGGGCGAGCAGGTCCAGTCGGCGTGCGTACCAGGGCGCCGCGATCAGACCGAGGACGGCGCACGGCAGCACGGCGAGGACCTTGGTCCAGGTTGCCTGGGCGAGCGACCCCAGCTGCCAGAAGGTGATCTCGGTGAGCTGGGCGTTGTCGGCGAAGAAGATCGACAGGCCGATGAGGGCGCCGGCGAAGGCGTTGACGGCGACGCCGGTGAGGATGAGGGTGATGACCTCGGTCCGGCCCCCGGAGCGGGAGAGCGCGTACACCAGCAGCACGGTGGCCAGCCCCGAGACGAACGCGCAGACGGTGACGGTCCAGGTGCCGAAGAGGCTGAGGCCGAAGGCGATGGCGGCGACGGCGCCCACCGCCGCACCGGCGGAGACGCCGATGACGCCGGGTTCGGCGAGCGGGTTGCCGAAGACGCCCTGCATCAGCGCACCGGCGCAGCCGAGGGAGGCACCGACCAGCAGCGCGAGCACCACGCGGGGGAGTCGGACGTTCCACAGCACGGACTCCGCGACGCGGTCGAGCGGGTGCCCACCGAGCCCGGCGCGGTGGGCGACGGAGGCGAGGACGTCACCGAAGGGGATCTGGTACGCGCCGATGGAGGCCGCTGCCAGTGCGGTGACCACCAGGGCGGCCAGCATGCCGACCGTGAGGGCACAGGCCCGGGCGGCCCGGGTCCGGTGCCGGACCGGCGGGGTGCCCGGCGCCGGCTGCGGGGTGGGGGCGGTGCGGGTCCGCGGGGCGGCGGCCGTGGTGGGGGAGGGGCTCACCGGGCCTCCGCCGCACCGGCGTGGATCTGCTCGGTGAGGGAGGCCAGCACCTCGTCGGTCCGGGGACCGTAGTTGAGCAGCACGCCGTCGTCGACGGCGGCGACGCGGCGGTCCATCCCGGCCGGGGTCTCGGCGATCCCCGGGATCTCCAGCAGGCCGTCGACGCCGCCGACGGAGGTCAGGCCCTTGGTCATGACGAGGATGACATCGGGCGCGGCCGCGGCCAGCGCCTCGCTGGTGATGGGGGTGAAGTCCTTGTCCAGGCCCGACTCGGCACCGGCGTCGACGCCGCCGGCCGCCTCGATCAGCGAGGTGGCGCCGGAGCCGGCCCCTCCCAGCAGGTAGACGCCGGCGGTGCCGCGGAGGTACAGGAAGGCGACGCGGGGTGGTTCGCCCTCCCGGGGTATCGCCGCGCGGGCGGTGTCGAGTCGCTGCTCGGTGCGGTCGACGAGGCGTTCGCCCGCTTCGGTCACCCCGAGCGCGGCGGCGACCGCCTCGATCCGGCCGGTGACGGCGTCGAGTTCGCGGGGCGTCTCGAAGACGACCAGCGGGACACCGGCGGCGCGGATCTGATCGATCGCCTCGACGGGGCCGGTGCTGTCCTCGACCAGCACGACGTCGGGGCGGAGCGAGAGCACGCTCTCCGCGGAGACCTCGTGGCCGCGGGTGACGACGGGGAGTTCGGCCGCCTCCTCGAAGGTCGCGGTGACGTCGCGCGCGACGACGCGGTCGCCGAGGCCGAGGGTCCAGACGATCTCGGCCAGTGAGCCCGAGAGCGGGACGACACGGTCCGCGGCGGCGACGGTGACCTCCTCGCCGTCGGCCGACGTCACCTCGGCCGGCAGCGCCGGCTCGGGGGCGGGGCCGTCGAGCGGCTCCAGCCGGTCGGCCGCGGTCCCGCACCTGCTGCGGATGGTCGCCGGACCGGGCCACCGGTTCCTGGTGCCCGGCAG
>NZ_JAAVJC010000117.1 GCF_012033785.1 Streptomyces bohaiensis | reverse complement strand
TCGTCCGGCTGCCCCGAGCGGCCGACGGCCGGGGGCTGGACCCCGCCGCCCTGCTGGCCGCGCTCCACCGCAGGGACGTCCGGTCCGTGCTGCTGGAGGGCGGCCCCACCCTCGCCGGCGCGTGGCTCGCCGCCGGGACGGTCGACCGGGTCGTCGGCTACCTCGCCCCCGCCCTGCTCGGCGCCGGCGCCCCCCTGCTCCACGACGCGGGCGTCACCACCGTCTCCGCCGCGCTGCGACTGGAGATCACCGACATCGCCCGCGTCGGCCCCGACCTGCGGGTCACCGCCGTGCCCCGCGCCGCGGGCACCCCCACCACCGAAGGGTCCTGACACGTGTTCACCGGAATCGTCGAAGAACTGGGTGAGGTCGTCGCCGTCGAGGAGCACGGCGACTCCCGCCGCTTCCGGCTGCGCGGGCCCCTCGTGACCGCGGACGCGGGACACGGCGACTCGATCGCCGTCAACGGCGTCTGCCTGACCGTGGTCGACCACGGCGACGGCGAGTTCACCGCCGACGTCATGGCCGAGACGCTGCACCGCACCGGGCTCGGCGCGCTGCGCCCGGGGGCGCGCGTCAACCTCGAACGCCCGATGGCGCTGGGCGGACGCCTCGGCGGCCACCTCGTCCAGGGCCACGTCGACGGCACCGGCGTCGTGACCCACCGGGAGCGCGGGGACCTGTGGGAGGTGGTGCGGATCGCGCTGCCCCAGGCCCTCGCCCGCTACGTGGTGGAGAAGGGGTCCATCACCGTGGACGGCGTCAGCCTCACGGTGGTGGAGGCGGCCGCCGACTCCTTCACCGTCAGCCTGATCCCCGCGACCCTGGAACTCACCACCCTGGGACGGCGACAGCCCGGCGAGACCGTCAACCTGGAGGTGGACGTGCTGGCCAAGTACGTGGAACGGCTGCTCACCCACGGCGCCCCGGGCTCCGCCGGCCCGTGGCAGGCGTTCGCAGCCGCGGCGACCCCGCCCACGGACGGGGGGACGACACCGTGAGCTTCGTCGACACGCTCAACGCCACCGCCTTCGAGGCGCTCGGCCAGCCCATCAAGTGGTCCGACATGGTCGGCAACCTCTGCGGGCTCGCCGCCCTCGCGCTGGGCTGGCGGCGCTCGCTGTGGACCTGGCCCGTCCAACTGCTCTCCGGCCTCATCCTGGTGTTCGCGTACGCCTCCGCCCAGCTCTCCGGCGGGGTGGGCAAGCAACTGCTGGTGATCCTGGTCGCCGCCTGGGGGTGGCACCAGTGGCGGCGCCGGGGCCGCGCTTCGGGCGACGGCCAGATCGAGGTGCGGTTCGCCACCTGGCGCGAGCGGGGGCTGCTGCTGTCGCTGGCCGTCCTCGGCACCGCGGCGGTCGGCGGCGTCTTCACGCTCTGGCCGCACCTGTCCTGGAACCCCTGGCCGGACGCCTACATCTTCGTCGGCACGCTGGTGGCGATGGTCGCCCAGGCCCGCGGCCTGGTCGAGTTCTGGTTCGCCTGGCTGCTGGTCGACCTCGTCGGTGTCCCGCTGGCCTTCAGCAGCGGCCTCGCCTTCTCCGGCCTGGTCTACATCGTCTACTTCGTCCTGGTCCTGTGGGGGCTGCGCGCCTGGTGGCTGCGGACCCGGACCCCGGACGCCGTCCGGCCGCTACCCGAAGGAGCACCCGTATGAGCACCGCCGGCACCCATCCCGCCGCCGCGGCCGCCGACGTCCCGGTCCTCGACCCCGTCGCGCGGGCCGTCGCCGATCTCGCCGCGGGTCGCCCCGTCGTGGTGGTCGACGACGCGGACCGCGAGAACGAGGGGGACCTGGTGGCGGCCGCCGAGACCATCACCACCGAGACCGTCGCGTTCATGATGGCGCAGTGCCGCGGACTGATCTGCGTGCCGATGGCGGGGGAGGACCTCGACCGGCTCCGGCTGCCGCAGATGGTGCCCGACAACACCGACAGCATGGGGACCGCGTTCACCGTCTCGGTGGACGCCACCGGCACCCACGGCGTCACCACCGGTATCTCCGCCGCCGACCGCGCCGCCACCATCCGGCTGCTCGCCGACCCGCACGCCGGGCCCGGTGACTTCACCCGGCCCGGCCACGTCTTCCCGCTGCGCGCCCGTGACGGCGGGGTGCGGGAGCGGCCGGGTCACACGGAGGCCGGCGTCGAACTGGCCCGGCTGGCCGGGTTGCGCCCGGCGGCGGCGATCGTGGAGATCGCCGGGGAGGACGGCGTCATGCTGCGGCTGCCGCAACTGATCCCGTTCGCGCGCCGCCACGGTCTGACGGTGATCTCGATCGAGGACCTGGCCCGCAGCCTCGCCGACGCCGACGCCGACGCCGACAGCACCGGCACCGGCACCGGCACCGTCGCTCGGCCGGTCGCCGCCCCCGCCGCCGTCCCGGGGCCCCCCGCCCACACCGGTGCCACCGCCGCCGTCCCGCTGCTGCGGGAGGGCGAGACGGCGCTGCCCACCTCCCACGGCGACCTGCGCGCCTACGGCTACCGCGCCGCGGACGGCGTCGAGCACATCGCCGTCGTCGCCGGCGAGATCGGCGACGGCGAGGACGTCCTGGTCCGGGTCCACTCCGAGTGCCTGACCGGCGACGTCCTCGGCTCCCTGCGGTGCGACTGCGGGCCGCAGCTCCGCGACGCGCTGGACCGCATCCGCGCCGAGGGCCGCGGGGTGCTGGTCTACCTGCGGGGCCACGAGGGGCGCGGCATCGGGCTGACCGCCAAGCTGCGCGCGTACCAGCTCCAGGAGCGCGGCCGGGACACCCTCGACGCCAACCTGGAACTGGGGTTGCCCGCCGACGCCCGCGACTACTCGGCCGCGGCCGCGATCCTCGCCGAGCTCGGCGTCCGCTCGCTGCGCCTGCTGACCAACAACCCGGGGAAGTCCGCGGCGCTCGGCGGCCACGGGCTCGAGGTCCTGGAGCGGGTGAGCTCCGCCGCCGGTGCCGGCCGCCACAACCTGCGCTACCTCCGCGCCAAGCGCGACCGCATGGGCCACGACCTGCCGTGGCTCGACGCCCCGGCCGGCGCCGCCGGTTCCTGAGACGACCGACCGACATCCCGTCCGACGACCCGCGCGGCCCCCGGGCCGGGCGGACCAGCACACCGAGGAGAGAAACGTGAGTGGTAAGGGCGCACCCGAGGTCGACGTCCCCGAGCACACCGGACTGCGGGTCGCGGTGGTCGCGGCCCAGTGGCACACCACGGTGATGGACGGCCTGGTCGACGGCGCCTCGCGGGCGCTGCGCGAGCTGGGCGTCGCGGACTCCACCCTGGTACGGGTCCCCGGCAGCTTCGAACTGCCCGTCGCGGCCCGCGTGCTCGCCGACCGGGGCTACGACGCGGTCGTCGCGCTCGGCGTCGTGATCCGCGGCGGCACCCCGCACTTCGAGTACGTGTGCCAGGGGGTGACCGAGGGGTTGACCCGGGTCGGCGTCGACACCGGCGTGCCCGTCGGCTTCGGCGTCCTCACCTGCGACACCGAGCAGCAGGCCCTGGACCGTGCCGGGCTGCCGGGTTCCGCCGAGGACAAGGGCCACGAAGCGGTGACCGCCGCCGTCGCCACCGCGGCCACCCTCCGCGGACTGTCCGAACTCCGGCACTGACGACCGGCGCCGGTGGCCCCCGCGTAGGCTAGGGGCCACCATGGCGAACAAGACATTCGAGGAGCTCTTCACCGAGCTCAGCCGCAAGGCGGCCACCGCAGACCCCGAGACCTCCCGCACCGCCGAACTGGTCGCCGCCGGCGTCCACACCATCGGCAAGAAGGTCGTCGAGGAGGCCGCCGAGGTCTGGATGGCCGCCGAGCACGAGGGCGCCGACCGCACGGCGGAGGAGATCTCGCAGCTGCTGTACCACCTCCAGGTGATGATGGTGGCGCGCGGCATCTCGCTGGAGGACGTCTACGCCCATCTGTGACCGGCCCCGCGCGCCTCGCGCGAGCCGATCCCGCTCCTCCGCCGGCCGGCAACGAGCCCGCGCCCGGCGCCCCGTCGCCATCCGCACGCACCCCCCGCCCACCCGCACCGAAGGAAGCCACACCATGCTGCGCATCGCCGTCCCCAACAAAGGCGCTCTCTCCGAGCCGGCGGTGGCGATGCTCCATGAGGCCGGCTACCGGCAGCGGATGGACCGCCGCGAACTGGTGCTGCTCGACTCCGACAACAACGTCGAGTTCTTCTTCCTGCGCCCGCGCGACATCGCGGTCTACGTCGGCTCCGGCAAGCTCGACGTCGGGCTGACCGGCCGCGACCTGCTGGTCGACTCCACCGCCGACGCCGAGGAGATCCTCCAGCTGGGATTCGCCGCCTCCACCCTGCGGTTCGCCACCCGCCCCGGCGGCCCGCGCGACGTCAGCGAGTTCGGCGGCCTCACCATCGCCACCTCCTTCGACGGCGTCGTCGCGCCCTACCTGGAGCGCCAGGGGGTGCAGGCGTCGGTGGTCCACCTCGACGGCGCGGTGGAGACCGCCATCAAGCTGGGCGTCGCCGACGTCATCGCCGACGTGGTGGAGACCGGCACCACCCTCCGCAACGCCGGACTGGAGATCGTCGGCGAGCCCGTGCTGGAGTCCGAGGCGGTCGTGATCCGGCGCCGGGGCGACGCCGACGACCCGCGGGTGGCCCAGTTCCTGCGCCGCCTCCAGGGTGTCCTGGTGGCACGCCGCTACGTGATGATGGACTACGACATCCGCGCCGAGACGGTGGAGCAGGCCGTCGCGCTCACCCCGGGGCTGGAGTCGCCCACCGTCTCCCCGCTCCACGACCGGGGGTGGGTCGCGGTCCGTTCGATGGTGCCGACCCGGGAGGCCCAGCGGGTCATGGACGGGCTCTACGACCTCGGCGCGCGCGCCATCCTGACCACCCAGATCCACGCCTGCCGGCTGTGACCCGCCCGGCCACCGCCGCCGCACCCGCGACGAAGGACCACCGGTGAACACCTCCCACCCCGGCGGCGCCGAGACCGGCCCCGCCTCCCCGGAGCCGCGCCCCGAGCTCCCCGCGCTCCCGGTCACCTACCGACCCACCGCGACCGTCGCGGTGCTGATGACGCTCGGGGCGCTGGCGTTCGTGACGCTCACCGCGATCGGGCTCGCCCTGCCGAGCGAGGGCCCGGTGCGGCACTCCATCGGCGAGCAGGCGGCGTTCTGCCTGGCGGGGCTGCTCATCTGGGCCGTGCTGGCCCTGCTCAGCCGCCCGCGCGTCACCGCCACCGAGACGGGGCTGACCGTCGTCAACCTGACCTCGGTGCGCCGCCTCGCCTGGGCCCAGGTGGTGCGCGTCAACCTCCGCGACGGCGACTCGTGGGCCTCGCTGGACCTCCACGACGGCACCGCGCTGCCCGTCATGGCGATCCAACCCGCCGCCGGGCGCGAGGCGGCGGTCCGGCGGGCCCGCGCGCTGCGCGCCCTCGTCGACGCGCACGCCGCCCCCGACCGGGACTGAACCACCGGCCGTCGCGTACCGGGAGTGCCCCCGGTCAGCCCGGGGGCATTCCCGCGTCGTCCGCCCGCTCGCTGCCCCGGCCCCCGATCACCTCGCCGTAGGCGCGCATCAGGTCCGGCAGCCGCAGCGTCGTCAGCTCCGACCGCTCCGGCGCCGACGGCAGGGCCGCCAGCCGCACGTCGCGGAAGGCGCAGCTCGACTCGTACAGCTCCCGCACGAAGCGCCCGTTGCCCAATTCGTCGGTCCAGCCCCGTTCGGCCACATGACCGCAGACCGACCGCAGTTCCTCCCACGCCTCGGCGTCCCAGCGGTCGCCGCCCAGCCGCGCCGCGCGCTCGGCGATCGCGGCGAGCTCCGGCGGGCCGTAGGTGGGGAAGTCCACCCGCGCCGGGAACCGCGAGGACAGTGCCGGGTTGGCGCCGAACAGCCGCCGCATCCCCTCGGGGTGGCCGGCGAGTATCACCACCAGCCGCTCCCGGCTGTCCTCGGCCCGCTTCAACAACACCTGGAGCGCCTCGTCCCCGTAGGCGTCGCCCTGGGCGTACCCGGAGTGCGCGAGCCCGTGCGCCTCGTCCACGAAGAGCACGCCGCCCACCGCGGAGTCGACCAACCGGTCCGTCTTGACCGCCGTCTGGCCCAGGTACTCGCCCACCAGGTCCGCCCGGTGGGCCTCCACCAACCGGTCGTGCTCCACCGCGCCGAGCGCGTGGAGGACGCGGGCCACGATGCGGGCCACGGTCGTCTTCCCCGTGCCGGCCGGGCCGGAGAACACCAGGTGCCGCTGCGGGGTGCGGGCGGGGAGCCCCTGTCCCGAGCGCAGCCGCGCCATCCGCACCTGCGCCGACAGCGACCGGACGTGCTCCTTCACGGGCTCCAGGCCGACCATGTCCTCCAACTCGGCCAGTGCCCGGGACAGTGCGGTGGGCGGTTCGCCGCCGGGTCCGCCGGACGGCGCCCGCCCGGCGCCGGGGGAGGTGGTGGCCGGCCCGGCCCGCGCCGGCCGCTGCGGAGGCACCGCCGGGGAACCGTGGTCGCCGACGTCGTTCTCGTCGGGGGGCGGGGACCAGTCCGGCTCCTCCTCGGCGAGCGCCAGCAGCCGGGCGCCGGTGTCCAGGAACCCCGGGTCGGCCCGCTGCACCGCGCGGTACAGCGGGATGGCCGCCGCCGTCCGGCCGCTGCCCTCGCGTGCCCGCGCCAGCCAGTACCGCAGCTCCTTGCGCTGCGGCTGCTCGCTGCGGCACCGCGCCAGGGCGGTCGCCAGCACCGGCTCGGCCTGGCCGTACATCCCCAGCCGCACTCGTGCCATGCCGGCGAACAGCGAGGCCTCCACCCCCAGCAGCGGGTCGTCCAGCAGCGAGGTGGTGTGCCGGAACAGCGCCTCCCAGTCCTTGGCGAGGTAGGCGCGGCAGCCGTGGAGGAACCGGCTGCGGGCGTCGTCCCCCGGCGGCGGGCAGCGGCGGATCGCCGCGTCCAGTTCGGGGAGCCGCCGGGCGTCCAGCAGTTGCGAGGCGTGGGCCAGCAGCAGGTCCTGCGGCGACTCCAGCACCGGCTGGACCCACCAGCCGAGCCAGTACCAGGACGACAGCGGCCGGCCGTGCTCCGCGCGTTGCTCCCCGAACCGTCCCCGGTGCTCGAACATCATGCCCAGCGCCTCGGCGACCCCCACCCGCAGCGCGTGCAGCCCCAGCCAGGCGTCGGCCATGCCGGGGTCCTCGCGGACCGCGGCGCGGAAGCCGTCCTCCGCGTCGCCGTAGGCCCCGGCGGCGTAGGCGTCCACGCCCCGGAGCCACGCCAGGTCGGCGGCGGTGCGCCGCTGCCGGTCCTCCGGGCCGCCAGCCGTCATCCAGTCCCCCGAACGGGTCGTAGCGTCTCCTCCGGTGCGCGGCCGTCACCGGCGGCGGACCACATACCCGTCATACTGCGGGACAACCAGGATATCGGCTGCGTCCCGTGACGGATCGTCACGGAAGTGGTCGTCCTCGGCCGGTTTCCAGCCCTCCCAGAACCGCGCCTGGGCGGGGCCGTCGCGCCGTCGGCCGCGTTCCCAGGCCACCGCCCGGTCCACGTCCATCCACATCAGCAGGGACAGCCGGGGCCGCACCGCCCGGCGTCCCGCGCCGACGCCCTCCAGCAGCACCACGGGGGCCGGCACCACCTCGCGGGGCTCGCCGCGCACGCGGCGCTCCCAGTCGTAGGCCCGGAACCGCGCCGGCTCGCCGCGCCGCAGCGGCTCCAGCACCTCGCGCGCCAGCCGGTCGTCCCACGCGAACAGGTGCGCGTGGTCGGCGAGGTCGTCGCAGCGGACCACCGGGGCTCCGCCCAGCCGGGCCGCCAGGGCGTCCGCCAGGGTCGACTTGCCCGATCCCGCGTGGCCGTCGATCCCGATCAGCCGGACACCGCCGAGGGCCGGCGAGGCATCGGCGGCGAGGCGGGCGAGCAGCGCGACGCCGGGCGCGGTCGCGGCGGCGGGGGAGGCGGGCGGTCCTGGCATCCGACCAGCCTACGGGCGGGCCGACCGGGGGCCTCGCGCCGTGGCGCTCGGGCGGCGTGCGCCGTGGTGGCCCGGCCCGCGGGGCGCACCGGCCGCACACTGGGAATCGGTCCCGCGCACCGCACCGGTCCGACGGTGGGCGGCCGACACCCCGCACGTCACCGCCGACCCGCAGGAGCCCTCGTGCCCGATCCGTCGCCCGCCGACCCGGCCCCTCCCACCGCGACCGCTCCCACCGCGCCCGCACCGACCGTGGCCCTGCACGTCCGCAACGGCGCCGGGGGATGGGACGACGGCGCACACGAGGGGACCGCGACCGCACGCGGCGGCCCGCGGCCCGTACTCGTCCTCGACCGGCCCTCCGGAACCCTGCGGCGCCCCGACGCCCGGGGCGAGGACCGGAGCTGGGAGAGCGCCCGCTGGACCTCCCCACCGCACCGGCCGGCCGTGCCCGCCACCGAACTGCTCGTCTCCTGGAACGCCGACCTGCCCCGCGGCTGCTGGCTCCGCGTGGAGGTGCGCGCCACCCGCTCGGACGGCCCGCGCACCCCGTGGCTCCCGCTGGCCGACTGGGCCGCCACCGACGAGGACATCGCCCCCGCGTCCGCGCCACCCGACGGCGACGACGCGGTCGCCGTCGACACCGACACCCTTGCCGTGCGCGCCGCCTCCGCCGCCGCCGGCGTGCGGGTCACGGACTGGCAGGTGCGGCTGACGCTCTGCCGCCGTCCCGGGGCCACCGCCGCGCCCGCGGTGCGTCGACTGGCGGTCGCGGCGTCCGACGTCCCTGTACGCGCCGCGGTGCCACCCTCGCGACCGGGCCCGGCGACCGGTGTCGCCACCGCGGTGCCCCCGCTCTCGCAGTACGCGCACGAGGGGCGCTACCCGCACTACAACGGCGGCGGCGCGGCCTGGTGCTCCCCGACCTCGCTCCGCATGGTGCTGGCCGCGCACGGCCGGTACCCGGCGCGCGCCGCGCTGGCGTGGGTCGATCCCGCCCACGACGATCCCGATGTCTGCCACACCGCGCGCCGCACCTTCGACCACCGGTGGGGCGGCTGCGGCAACTGGCCGTTCAACGCGGCCCACGCGGCCACCTACCCGGGCATGAACGCGGTCGTCACGCGACTGGAGTCACTGACCGCCGCCGAGACCCTGGTCGCGGCCGGCCTCCCGCTGATCACCTCGCAGTCGTTCGAGGAGGGGGAGCTGCCCGGCGCCGGGTACGCGACCGCCGGCCATCTGCTGGTCGTCTCGGGGTTCACCGCCGACGGCGACGTCGTCGCCGACGACCCGGCCGGGCGCGGCCGGGCCGCGGTCCGACGGGTCTACCCGCGCCGCGACTTCGAGACGGTCTGGCTGCGCACCCGACGGCGCCGCGCCGACGGCTCCGAAGGGAGCGGCAGCGGCGGGGTCTGCTACGTGCTGTGGCCCGAGGAGGCGGACCCCCGGCAGCTGGGGGCGCTCGGGCGGCTCGGCATCGGCTGAGAGCGTGTGTGAGACCCCGCGCCGGGCCCGCGACGCCAGCTACGGCCATCTGCTGCGTTGTCAGGAACGCCCGAATACAACCCGGTATGAGGGCGCCCCTCCGCCTTGCAGCTGACCGCATCCGACGCCGCGAGCTGATCCGACGCGGGGTCTCACACACGCTCTGAGCGGGGTCGCCGCCGGGCGGCACGCGTGAGGAAGCCGGTGCCGGACGGTGCTCAAGTGGGGCCCGGTCAGGCATACTCCAGACGCCGGGCCCGCAGGTCACGGCCGCCGCGAACCGGCGGACCGGGCCGCCCGGACCCACGGCGCCGCCACACCCGGTCGTGCGTCGTCGCAGTGCACGACAGGGAGGAAGACGCGAGATGGACCCCGTCCTGGAACCGGCGCCGGTGAGGCGCACCCTTCCGAGCGAGGAAGCCCGCCACCTGCTCGATCTCGTCCGTGAGATCGCCGCCAAGGAGGTCCGGCCCCCGGCTGCCGAGGAGGAGGCCGCCTCGCGTTTCCCCCGCGAGCTGTTCCGGACCCTCTCCGCCACCGGGCTGCTGGGGCTGCCCTACCCGGAGGAGCTGGGCGGCGGCGGCCAGCCGTACGAGGTCTACCTGCAGGTCCTGGAGGAGCTGGCGGCCGCGCGGCTCACCGTGGGGCTGGGGGTCAGCGTCCACACGCTCGCCTGCCACGCCGTCGCCGAGTTCGGCTCCGACGCGCAGCGGAGCGAGCACCTGCCGACCATGCTCGGCGGCGGGCAGCTGGGCGCCTACTGCCTCTCGGAGGCGGCCTCGGGCTCCGACGCGGCCGCGCTGCGCACCCGCGCCGTCCGTGACGGGGACGACTGGGTGCTGACCGGGTCCAAGGCGTGGATCACCCATGGCGGGGTCGCCGACTTCTGCACCGTGCTGGCCCGCACCGGTGTCGACGGGCCGCGGGGCATCAGCGCCTTCCTCGTGCCCGGGGACGCCCCGGGCCTCTCCGCCGCCGCGCCGGAGCGCAAGATGGGCATGGGGGGATCGCCGACGGCCCAGGTGCATCTGGACGGTGTGCGGGTGAGCGGGGACCGTCTCGTGGGGGAGGAGGGGCAGGGCTTCTCGGTCGCCCTGGCAGCGCTCGACTCCGGACGGCTCGGCATCGCGGCCTGCGCCGTCGGGCTCGCGCAGGCGGCGTTGGACGAGGCGCTGGCCTTCACCGCCGGGCGCCGGCAGTTCGGCCGGCCGCTGACGGACTTCCAGGGGCTGCGGTTCCAGCTCGCGGACCTCGCCACCCAGATCGAGGCCGGCCGGGCGCTGTACCTCGCCGCCGCCCGCCTCCGGGACGCCGGCGAGGCGTTCTCCGCCCAGGCGGCCATGGCCAAGCTGTTCTGCACCGACGCGGCGATGCGGGTGACCACGGACGCGGTCCAGCTCATGGGCGGTTACGGGTACACCGCCGACTTTCCCGCGGAGCGGTACATGCGGGAGGCCAAGGTGCTGCAGATCGTCGAGGGGACCAACCAGATCCAGCGGCTGGTGATCGCCCGTCACCTCGCGGGCCCGCCCGGGTCCTGATTGCTCGTCGGGCGCGGTGCGGTCGGTCCGCGCCCGACGGGCGGGCGGCTCAGGCCGCCCGGTCCACCCGGCGGCGCACCTGGCGCGGCGGCGCCGCGACCGGGACGGCTTCGCGGGGGGCGACGCGCACGGCGTGGGAGAACGGCTGGCTGCGCCAGTCGAGACCGGCGGGCAGCGACAGCGCCTCCGTGTCGACGACGCCCGCGGGCTCCATCACCGGGACAGCCGCCGGCACCGGGCGGCCCGAGCCGTCGCACACGGTCGAGCCGAAGGGGTTCCAGGGCGTGGAGCAGACCGCGTGCGCCGGGAGTTCGGTCTCCCCGGGACTCACGGCGACCGGCTGTGCGCAGCTGGGGCAGGCCCGCCGCACGACCACCGGATGGTCCACCCCGTCCTCGGTCTCCTCGGCCTCGTCCGGCCAGGCGCCGGGGGCCGTGACCTCGGGGAACCGGTCCCCGGACCCGGTGGAGTGGAACTGCTTCACGTTGCGCATAGGGCATTCCCCCGTAGGACGGAACGGTGGGCCGACGGCCACACCAAGCAATGCCCATGGCACCCTCCGGTTAACCACTCTGTGCAACGACACTCGGGGTGCCGCGATGTGTCCTTCGTCACATTGACGTGTTCCGCTTGCCCCGCGCGGGCCCGATGCGGGCCGGGCCGGCGCGAGGGGCGCTAGGTTGACCCGTTGTGGAGGAACTCGACCGGCGCATCGTGGAACTGCTCGTCACCGACGGACGGATGAGCTACACCGACCTGGGCAGAGCCACCGGGCTGTCCACCTCGGCCGTGCACCAGCGGGTGCGCCGGCTGGAGCAGCGGGGGGTCATCCGCGGCTACGCCGCCCTCGTCGACCCCGAGGCGGTGGGGCTGCCGCTCACGGCCTTCATCTCGGTGAAGCCCTTCGACCCCAGCGCCCCGGACGACATCGCCGAGCGGCTGGCCGGCGTCCCCGAGATCGAGGCCTGCCACAGCGTGGCCGGCGAGGAGAACTACATCCTCAAGGTCCGGGTCGGCGCCCCCACCGAACTGGAGGACCTGCTCGCCCGGGTCCGCAGCCTCGCCGGGGTCTCCACCCGCACCACCGTGGTGCTCTCCACCCCCTACGAGGCCCGGCCGCCCCGCGTCTGACCCCCCTACCGCCCCGCTTCCCGGGCCGGGGTGCGCCGCGGCGACCCCGGAGCCGGACCGGGGCGCGCCGCACGCCAGACTTGCCGTATGACCGTCCCCCAAGCACCCCGGACCACCACGCTGCTGCGCGGCGGCACCGTCCACTCCCCGGCCGACCCCTTCGCCACCGCCATGGTCGTCGAGGGCGACCGCGTCGCCTGGGTCGGGTCCGAGGGCGCCGCCGAGTCCTTCGCGGACGGCGCGGACGAGATCGTCGACCTCGACGGCGCGCTGGTCACCCCCGCCTTCACCGACGCCCACGTCCACACCACCGCCACCGGACTCGCGCTCACCGGACTGGACCTGACGGGCGCGACCGGCCCCGCCGAGGCGCTGGCGGCGGTCACCGCCCACATCCGCGCCCGCCCCACCGACCGGGTGGTGCTGGGACACGGCTGGGACTCCGCCGCCTGGCCGGGCGGCGCCGCCCCGAGCCGCGCCGCGCTCGACGCGGCGGCGGGCGGCCGCCCCGTCTACCTGACCCGGGTCGACGTCCACTCCGCGCTCGCCTCGACCGCGCTGCTGGACCTGGTCCCCGGGATCACCGCGCTGCCCGGGTACAGCCCCGACGGCCCGCTCACCGGCGACGCCCACCACGCGGTCCGCACCGCCGCCCACGGGACCGTCACCGCCGACCAGCGCCGCCACGCCCAGCGCGCGGCCCTCCGGCACGCCGCGGGCCTCGGCATCGGCGCGCTCCACGAGTGCGCCGGCCCGCTCATCAGCGGTGAGGACGACCTCACCGGCCTGCTCGCCCTCGCGGCCGAGGAGCCCGGGCCCCGCGTCTTCGGCTACTGGGGCGAGGCCGTCACCAGCGCACGCCAACTGGACCGGGTCCGCGACCTCGGCGCCGTGGGCGCCGCCGGCGACCTGTTCGTCGACGGCTCCCTCGGGTCGCACACCGCGCACCTCCACGCGCCCTACGACGACGCCGACCACACCGGCCTGGCGCACCTCGACACCGCCGCCGTCACCGCGCACGTCGTCGCCTGCACCGAGGCCGGTGTCCAGGCGGGGTTCCACGCCATCGGGGACGCCGCGCTCACCGCGGTGACCGACGGGGTGCGGGCCGCGGCCGACCACGTCGGCATCGACCGGGTCCGGGCCGCCCGCCACCGCATCGAGCACGCCGCCCTCCTCACCGACGCCACGCTCGCCGCCTTCGCCGACCTGGCGCTCACCGCCTCCGTGCAGCCAGCGTTCGACGCCGCCTGGGGCGGCCCGGACGGCATGTACGCCTCCCGGCTGGGCAGCGAACGGGCGGCGCGCCTCCATCCCCTCGCCGGGCTGCTGCGTGCGGGTGTCCCGCTCGCGCTGGGCTCCGACGCGCCCGTCACGCCGCTCGACCCGTGGGGCACCCTGCGCGCCGCCGCCTTCCACCGCACCCCGGAGCACCGCATCTCCGTCCGGGCCGCGTTCGCCGCGCACACCCGCGGCGGCTGGCGCGCCCTCGGACGCGACGGGGAGGGCACGCTGGTCCCGGGCGCCGTGGCCGACTACGCGGTCTGGCGCTCCGGCCACCTGGTGGTGCAGGCCGCGGACGACCGGGTCGCCCGCTGGTCCACCGACCCCCGGTCGGGCACCCCCGGGCTGCCCGACCTGACCCCCGGCGAGCCGCTGCCGCAGTGCCTGCGGACCGTGGTCGGCGGCCGCACGGTGCATGATCGACTGAACGGGTGATCTCCTGGCCCGGGCTACGCCGAACGACGTCGTCCCGGCGTGGCGCCGCCGGGTGGCCGCTCGCCGTTGACCAGGTGTTTCCGTCGGAAAGCCGAGGTCACACGGGTGTTGACAGGCGCCGGTGATCCAGCGGTAGGTTCGGCCGGGTCCACCACGGGACGTCCGTCCGGACCCGCCGCAGTGTGGTCGTGGAGCGCCGCTGGGCCGTCGGGACGCACCGCCGAACGGCGGCTCGTCACCGGCAGCCAGGTCCAGCGCCCGCGGCACCGCCGCGACGGTCCTGGTCCGGCCGGCGGGTGAGACCCGGACGAGGCCCGGACGCCCAGTAGACAACGGCTCACGGCCGGCCCGCAGCCAGCGGGCCCCGGGCCGGCCCGAAGGGCGCCGGGCCTCCCTCCGTGGCATGTCGCTCCCTCCCGGCACGTCGCTCCCGCCGTGCTGCGGCGTTCCGTCCGCCGCCCACGGCGTCCCCGCACCCCCGGCACCGCCCGTCGCCGCGGCGGGGGTTCACGGTACGGTCGACACCAGTACCGCTTGATCCCCCAGGGAGGGCCACGACGTGGCATCGGGCCAGGAAATCACCCGTTCAGTCGATCATGCACCGTGCGGCCGCCGACCGGGGGTCGGTGGACCAGCGGGCGACCCGGTCGTCCGCGGCCTGCACCACCAGGTGGC
>NZ_JAAVJC010000116.1 GCF_012033785.1 Streptomyces bohaiensis | reverse complement strand
GCGGGAGGCGACCGCCGGCGGCAGCAGCACGACGGCGGTGCCGCCGGGCCGCAGCCGGGCGAGGGCGTGCTGCAGCCAGGCGAGTTCGGACTCGCCGCGGGCGGGGAGTCCGTACTCCCAGCGGGTGTCGTAGGCGAGGTCGTCGTGGCCCCAGTGGCGCTCGTTGGCCGGCGGGTGGCAGAGCACGGCGTCGACGCGGGCGTCGGCGTGGCGGTCGGCGAGGAGGCTGTCGCCGGGGTCGACGCGGACGGCGTGGGCGCCGTGCATCGCCAGCCGCAGCCCGGCGAGCCGGGCGAGGTCCGGGTCCTTCTCCTGGCCGCGGAGCTCGCGGGGAGCGCCGCCGCGGGGGCCGCGGGCGGCGGCGAGCAGGGTGCCGGCGCCGCAGGCGGGGTCGAGGACGGTGCGCGCGGGGCCGGCGATCTCCGCCATGAGGGCGGCCGTCTCGGCCGGGGTGGTGACGACGGTGAGCGCGGTGAGGTGGCGTCGCAGCAGGTCGCGGAAGGCGTCGGCGGTGCCGCGCTCGGCGGCGAGCGCGGCGACCGCCTCGCGCAGCGGGCGGCCCGGCCGCAGCGCGTCGAGGTCGTCGGAGGCGGGAGAGGGGTTGTCGCCGGCCGGGGCGCCCCCGAGCAGCAGCTCGCCGACGGCGACCAGCGTGGCGGAGGGCTCACCGGGTTCGGCGACCAGGAGCTGCCACGCCCGCTCCTCCAGGGGAACGCGGGCGGTCTTGCCGTGGTGGCGCAGCCACTCCTCCACCTCGCGCAGCGCGAAGGCCGGGCTGGTCGCGGTGCCGCCGACGGGCTGCGGGAAGTCGGCGTGGCGACGGCGCCAGTTGCTCACGGCCGCGCGGCCGACGCCGGCGAGCCGGGCGATCCCCGCAGCCGTGATCTCGGGTTGCTCCGTCGGGACAGCCCGGGTCTCCGGTGTGTTCACGTTCCGCTCCCGTCCGCGACGCCGACCGACGTCCTTGCCAGTGTCCGTGAACGTACCGGTACACGGCAAGCGTTGCCGACCATGGATTTGCCTGTTGACGGGATTCACAGCCGTGTGATCTGATGACCGGGCCGGTTCAGGGGAGCCGGTTCGCACCGGGAGGGGAAGCACCATGGGGAAGATCACCGCAGGCAGCACCAGAGGTCGCCGCGCGCCGTACGGCTTCGCGCGGCAGCGGATGCTCGCGGTGGCGGGGGTCGCCGGTACCGCCCTGCTGATGGGCGGGCTCACCGCCTGCACCGACGAGGGCGACACGCCGCAGCGCGACACCAGCGCCTCGGAGTCCCCGGCCACCGACGACGCGGATGACGCCGATGACGCGGAAGGGTCCGACGAGGCGGCGGAGACGGACGACGCCGACGCCGACCAGGCCGACTCCGGCGACGACTCCGGCGGGACCTTCGCCATCGGCGAGACCGCCGTCTACGAGAACATCGGGCTGAAGGTCACCCTCAGTGACCCGGAGGTCCTGGAGCCGCAGGAGGAGTGGGACGAGTTCGGCGGCGAGGGGTACACCGCGTACACCTTCACCGTCGTCCTGGAGAACACCGGCGACGAGCACTACGACGGCGACATGACCGTCTTCCAGGCCCGTGCCGGCGACGACGGCGTCGAAGCCCCCCAGGTCTTCTCGTTCGAGCAGCTCGGGAACGGCTCGATGGGCAGCGTGCTGCCCGGCAAGAAGAGCACCAACAAGATCGCGTTCGACGTCCCCGACGACGCGGACTCGCTCACCGTCGAGTTCATGGAGCTGAGCGACTGGGACTCCGAGTCGGCCTTCTGGACCCACGAGTTCTGAGCCGCGACGCCGCGTCGGGTTCCGGGCGCGACGCCGCGTCGGGTTCCGGCGCCTGCCGGCCCGGGGCGGAGGGGGCTCCGGGGCGGTCGGCCGACGCCGGGGTGGGTCGGGCCGGGTCGCGTGGGGGCGACCGCGGCCCACGGCCGGGTGGGGCAGCACGCCGCCCCGCCCGGCCACCGCGTCAGCTGTCGACGACCGTCGTGAGGAACTCGCCGGTCCAGGCGAGCAGCTCCCGCCCGGTGACGGGCTTGCCGCCGACCCGCGCCGTCATCGGCCGCGGCACCAGCACCTGCGAGCTGGCCTCCTTGATCACCGCCCCGGGGTACAGCCGCTTCAGCCGCATCTCCTGCGACTCCCGCAGCTCCACCGGCGAGAACCGGATCTTGTTGCCCTGGAGGGTGATGTCACCGACGCCGCACGAGCGGGCCAGCATCCGCAGTCCGGCGACCAGCAGCAGGTTCTCCACCGGCTCCGGCAGCGGGCCGTAGCGGTCGGTCAGCTCCTCCCGCACCGCGCGGACGTCGTCCTCGGAGGAGGCCGCCGCGATCGAGCGGTACGCCTGGAGCCGCAGCCGCTCCCCCGGCGCGTAGTCGTGCGGGACGTGCGCGTCCACCGGCAGCTCGATCTTGACGTCCAGCAGCGTCTCCTCCGGCTCACCACCCGACTCCACCGACGCCCGGTAGTCGGCGACGGCCTCGCCGACCATGCGCACGTACAGGTCGAAGCCGACGCCGGCGATGTGCCCGGACTGCTCGCCGCCCAGCAGGTTGCCGGCGCCGCGGATCTCCAGGTCCTTCATCGCCACGTACATGCCCGCGCCCATCTCCGTGTGCTGCGCGATCGTCGCCAGCCGCTCGTGCGCCGTCTCCGTCAGCGGCTTCTCCGGCGGGTAGAGGAAGTAGGCGTAGCCGCGGTCCCGGCCGCGGCCCACCCGGCCCCGCAGCTGGTGCAGCTGCGACAGGCCGAAGGTGTCGCCGCGCTCCACGATCAGGGTGTTGGCGTTGGAGATGTCGATACCCGACTCCACGATCGTGGTGGAGACCAGCACGTCGAACTTCTTCTCCCAGAAGTCCACCACCACCCGCTCCAGCGCGGTCTCCGACATCTGGCCGTGGGCGGTCGCGATCCGCGCCTCCGGCACGATCTGCCGCAGCCGCGCGGCGGCGCGGTCGATCGACTCCACCCGGTTGTGGATGTAGAAGACCTGGCCCTCCCGCAGCAGCTCCCGCCGCAGCGCCGCCCCGATTTGCCGCTCCTCGTAGGGCCCCACGAAGGTGAGCACCGGGTGGCGCTCCTCCGGCGGGGTGGTGATGGTCGACATCTCCCGGATGCCGGTGACCGCCATCTCCAGGGTCCGCGGGATCGGCGTCGCCGACATCGTCAGGACGTCGACGTTGGCGCGCAGCTTCTTCAGCTGCTCCTTGTGCTCGACGCCGAACCGCTGCTCCTCGTCGACGATGACCAGGCCCAGCTCCTTGAACTTGGTCTCCGAGGAGAACAGCCGGTGCGTGCCGATGACCACGTCCACCGAGCCGTCCCGCAGCCCCTCCATCACCGCCTTGGACTCGGTCTCCGACTGGAACCGGGAGAGCGAGCGGACCCGCACCGGGAACTGGGCGTACCGCTCGGAGAAGGTGCCGAAGTGCTGCTGCACCAGCAGCGTCGTCGGGACCAGCACCGCGACCTGCTTGCCGTCCTGGACCGCCTTGAACGCGGCGCGCACCGCGATCTCGGTCTTGCCGTAGCCGACGTCGCCGCAGATCAGCCGGTCCATGGGGATCGGCTTCTCCATGTCCGTCTTGACCTCGGCGACGGTGGTCAGCTGGTCGGGGGTCTCCACGTAGGCGAAGGCGTCCTCCAGCTCCCGCTGCCAGGGGGTGTCCGCCCCGAAGGCGTGGCCGGGGGCCGCCATCCGCGCCGAGTACAGCTTGATGAGGTCGGCGGCGATCTCCTTGACCGCCTTCTTGGCGCGCGCCTTGGTCTTGGTCCAGTCGGCGCCGCCGAGCCGGTGCAGCGAGGGCGCCTCGCCGCCGACGTACTTGGTGACCTGCTCCAGCTGGTCGGTCGGCACGAAGAGCCGGTCGCCGGGCTGGCCGCGCTTGGCCGGGGCGTACTCGACCAGCAGGTACTCGCGGGTGGCGCCCTGCACGGTGCGCTGCACCATCTCGACGTAGCGGCCGACGCCGTGCTGCTCGTGGACGATGTAGTCGCCGGGTTCCAGCGTCAGCGGGTCCAGGGTCTTGCGGCGCCGGGCCGGCATCCGCGCGCCGCTGCGGGCGGCGGTCTTCTGCCCGGTGAGGTCGGTCTCGGTCAGCACCGCGAGTCGGATGCCGGGCGCGATCAGCCCGGTGTCGAGGACGCCGCAGGCGACCTGCACCACGGCGGGCACCGGCTCCGCGGTGACCGCCGGTTCGCGGCGCGCGGGCACCCCGGAGTCACCGAGCACCTCGGTCATGCGGGCCGCCGGGCCCTGCCCCTCGGAGAGGTAGACGACGCGCCAGCCGTCGGCGATCCAGCCCTTGGTGTCGGCCAGCGCGCGGGCGGTGTCACCCCGGTAGCTCTCGGGTGCGCGCAGCCCCAGCCGCAGGGTGTCGTCGGTGTCGTCGGCTCCCCCGGCCTCGCTGTCGGCGCCGAACGGGCTGACCGTCCACCAGCCGATGTCGAGCTGCGCGGCGCGCTCCCGCACCTCGGCCAGCGAGCGCAGCGACGCGGCGCCGAGGTCGATCGGCGCCTCGGCGTCGTCGTTCATCGCGACGGCGGCCCACGACGCCTGGAGGAACTCCTGGCTGGTGGCGACGAGGTCGGTGGCGCGGGTACGGACCCGTTCCGGGTCGCACACCACGGCGAGGGTGCGCTCGGGCACCACGTCGAGCAGCTGCTCCATGTCGTCGACCAGCACGGGCGCGAGGGACTCCATGCCCTCGACGGCGATGCCCTCGGCGATCTTGGTGAGCAGCTCGGCCAGCTCCGGGTGCTCCCGCGCCAGCTCGGCGGCGCGCTCGCGCACCTGGGGGGTGAGGAGGAGCTCCCGGCACGGGGGCGCCCAGACGCCGTGCTCCGCGACCTCCAGGGAACGCTGGTCGGCGACCTTGAAGTAGCGGACCTCCTCGACCTCGTCGCCCCAGAACTCCACGCGCAGCGGGTGCTCCTCGGTGGGCGGGAAGACATCGAGGATGCCGCCGCGGACCGCGAACTCGCCGCGCTTCTCGACCAGTTCGACCCGCGTGTAGGCGGCGGCGGCCAGGGCCTCGGTGACGGCGGAGAGGTCGGCGCTCTGCCCGCCGCGCAGCGCGACCGGCTCCAGGTCTCCCAACCCCTTGACCTGCGGCTGGAGCACGGCGCGGATGGGAGCCACCACCACCTGCACCGGCCCGGCGGCCGGCTCGTCGTCCCGGGGGTGCGCCAGCCGCCGCAGCACGGCCAGCCGGCGGCCGACCGTGTCGGAGCGCGGCGAGAGCCGCTCGTGCGGCAGCGTCTCCCAGGCGGGGAACTCCACGACGTCGTCCGGCGGCAGCAGCGAGCGGAGCGCAGCGGCGAGGTCCTCGGCCTCCCGACCGGTGGCGGTGACGGCCAGCACGGTGCGCCGGCTCTCGCGCGCGAGGGCGGCGACGGCGAACGGGCGGGCGGCCGGCGGGCCGACCAGGTCGACGTGGCGGCGGTGGCCGGTGCGGGCCGCGGCGACCGCCTCGGCGAGCGCGGGGTCGGCGACGACGGCGTCGAGGAGGCCAGTCAGGCTCATGAGCGAAGTTCCATCCCGGGGTGAGGCACGCTGCCGGGCCCGGACGCGGTGTACGCCCGGGTCGTCCGGCTTTCCAGGGTACGGGCTGTCACCGTCGCTCCGCCCGGTCGGCGGTGGTGGGCGACCGGGCGCCCGGCGCCGCCGCGCCGCACGTCGGAGCGGCCGGGGACACGGGCGCGCCCCGGCCGCGCGGGCGCCCCGGAGGGTCCCGCGCCGGAGGCCGCGGACGTAGGGTCGTGGCATGTCAGGCGAAGAGGGAACCGTGCGCACCGACGCCTGGATCTGGGCGGTGCGGCTGACCAAGACCCGTTCCATGGCGGCGGCGGCCTGCAAGGGCGGCCACGTGCGGGTGAACGGCCAGCGGGTGAAGCCGGCCCACCCCGTGAAGGTGGGCGACGAGGTGCGGCTGTTCCACGAGGGGCGGCAGCGGGTGGCCGTGGTGCGCCGGATCATCCGCAAGCGGGTGGGGGCGCCGGTGGCGGCCGAGTGCTACGTCGACAACAGCCCGCCGCCCCCGCCGCGCGAGGCGGTCGCCCCCGCCGGGCGCCGCGACCGGGGCACCGGCCGACCGACCAAGCGGGACCGGCGCGAGATGGAGCGGCTGCGCGGCGGTCTGCCGCCGGTCTGAGCGCCGGCGTCGAGCGGTCGGACAACGGCGGCGGGGGCTGCCCCTCCCGGACGGGAGGGGCAGGCCCCGCGGTGTGCCGCGCCGAGGCGTCGCCTACTCGGTGGAGACGGCGTCGAGGATGTTCATCCGCCCGGCCCGGAAGGCGGGGACGAGCGCGGCCAGCAGGCCGACCAGCGCCGCACCGACGAACACGACCGCGATCGTGAACCAGGGCAGTGCCAGGACCTCCATGCCCTCCAGCGCGAGGATCTGCTGGGCACCCGCGCCCCACGCCAGGCCCATCGCGACACCCAGGAGGGCGCCGAAGAGGGCGATGACGACGGCCTCCAGGCGGATCATGCGGCGCAGCTGGCGACGGGAGAGGCCGATGGCGCGCATCAGCCCGATCTCCCGGGTCCGCTCGACCACCGACAGCGCCAGGGTGTTCACGACACCGAGGATCGCCACGATGATCGCCAGAGCGAGCAGGCCGTAGACCATGTTCAGCAGCTGACCGATCTGCTGCTCGATCATCTCCTTGTACTCGGCCTGGTCCCGGACCTCCATCTGCGGCATGGGCTCCAGGGCGCTGTCGAGCGACTCCCGCGCCGCGTCGACCTGCCCCTCGTCCGCGATGGCCATCAGCATCCACGCCAGCGGCAGCTCGGACTCGGGGACGGAGTCACGGACGGTCTCCATCGACACGTACGCGGGCATGGCCTCCGGGTTGCTGCCCGGGGCGGTGATGCCGCCGATGGTGAGGGTGGTCTCCTCGCCGCCCTCGAAGGTGACGGTGATCTCGTCGCCGACGGCGAGATTCTCCGTGTCGGCGCGTGCCGAACCGATGGCGACCGCGCCGGGCGCGAGTGCGTCGGCGAAGCTCCCCTCGGCCATCTCGACCCTGATCATGTCGGGGAAGCTGTCGTCCACCGCCGAGAAGCTCTGCTCGAAGGAGTCGCCGTCGGCGGTGACCTCCGCCGACACGCCCCGCATCTCCGAGACGGCGGCGAGGTGGTCGGCGTTGCGGACCGCCTCGGCGGCATCGGGCAGCACGGGCTGGAAGTTGCTGGTCTGGACGATGAAGTCCGCGCCGATGGAGCGGTCGATCTCCTCCGTGGCGGAGGCGATCATGGAGGAGCCGACCACCGCGAGCGAGGTGACCAGCGCGAGGCCGATCATCAGCGCCGAGGCGGTTCCGCCGGTGCGGTTGGGGTTGCGCAGGGCGTTGCGCTCGGCGAGTCGGCCGATGGGGCCGAAGATCCGGAGCAGGACGACGGCGAGCGCCTTCACGATGCCGCCGACCAGCGCGGGGGCGAAGACCACCATGCCGACGAGGGTCAGCAGGATGCCGAGCCCCAGATAGCCGCCGGCGGCCACCGTCCGCTCCGCCGTGGTGGTGAGGAACAGCATCAGCGCACCGGCGACGGTGAGCACGGCTCCGATGGTGGCGCGGATGCGTCCGGCACGCTTGTCGCCGGGGAGACCGGCGTCCTGCAGCGCCGCCATCGGCGTGATCTTGCCCGCCCGGCGGGCCGGGAAGTACGCCGCGACCAGGGTCACGGTGATGCCCAGCACGATGCCGGTGATCGGCACGGCGGTCGAGATCGTCAGGTCGTCGGTCGAGAGGTTGAGCCCGAAGGCACCCATGACCGCCATCAGGCCGACCGCGAGGCCGACACCGAGCACGAAGCCCAGCACCGAGCCCACGACGCCGAGGATCAGCGCCTCCAGCAGGACCGAGCGGTTGACCTGCCGGCGGCTGGCGCCGATCGCGCGGAAGAGCCCGATCTCCCGGGTGCGCTGGGCGACCAGCATGGTGAAGGTGTTGACGATGAGGAAGATGCCCACCAGCAGCGCGATGAGGGCGAAGCCCAGCAGCACGTACTGGATGACGTTGAAGAAGGCGCCGAGGGCGTCCTGGTTCTCCTGGGTGTACTCCGCGTTGGTGAGCACCCGCACGCCGGAGGTGTCGATGGCGTCGGCGACGCGGTCGCGGAGGACCTCGTCGGAGACGCTGCCGTCGCCGTCGACGTAGACGCCGGTGAAGCCCTCGCCGCCCAGCAGCACCTGCTGCGCCGTCTCGGTGTCGAAGTAGACGACGGCCGCGCCCGGGTTGGTGGTGGCGAACTCCACGACCCCGGTGACGGTGTGCTCGGTGGTGCCGTTGACACCCATGATGCGGATGGTGTCGCCGATGCCGAGGCCGGAGGAGTCGGCGGTGTCCCCGTCGATCATGATCTCGTCGGGGCCCTCGGGCAGCGCGCCCTCGGGCTCCTCCATGGTGCGGAGCTCGACATGGGTCCAGTTGACGCCCATGGTCGGCGCGCCGCCGGTGGGGCCGACGGACTCGTTGTCCGGCCCCACGGCGACGATCGAGGTGGACTGGACGATGCCGACGGCGGTCTCGACGCCGTCGACGGCCTCGATCTCACCGATGACCTCCGGGGGCATCGCGTCGAAACGCCCCGTCGAGGGGGACTCGTCCATCGCGCTGCCGTCCTCGCCCGGCTGGATCATCACGTCGGACGCCGACTCGGCGAAGAGCTTGTCGAACGTGGTCTGCATCGTCGCGGTGAAGACGAGGGTGCCGCAGACGAAGGCGACGGAGAGGGCCACCGCCGCACCGGAGAGAATCATCCGGCCCTTGTGCGCGAGGAAGTTGCGCAGGGATGTCTTGACCACACTCATGACGTACGCCCCTGGGCGTCGAAGCCCCGCATGCGGTCCAGCACCTTGTCGGCGGTCGGGTCGATCATCTCGTCGACGATGCGGCCGTCGGCGAGGAAGACGATGCGGTCCGCGTAGGCGGCGGCGACCGGGTCGTGGGTGACCATGACGATGGTCTGGCCCAGGTCGTCGACGGACTTGCGCAGGAACTGCAGGACCTCGGCGCCGGCGCGCGAGTCCAGGTTGCCGGTCGGCTCGTCCCCGAAGATGATCGCCGGGCGGGAGGCCAGCGCGCGGGCGACGGCGACGCGCTGCTGCTGGCCGCCGGAGAGCTGGTTGGGGCGGTGGCTGAGCCGCCCGGAGAGACCGACGGTGTTGACGACGGTGTCCAGCCACTCCTGGTCCGGCTTGGTGCCGGCGATGTCCATGGGGAGGGTGATGTTCTCGGCCGCCGTCAGGGTCGGCAGCAGGTTGAACGCCTGGAAGATGAAGCCGATGCTGTCGCGGCGGAGCTTGGTGAGGTTCTTCTCCTTCAGCCCCGTGATCTCGGTGTCGCCCACCCAGACCTTGCCGCTGGTGACCGAGTCCAACCCGGCGAGGCAGTGCATCAGGGTGGACTTGCCGGAGCCCGAGGGGCCCATGATCGCGGTGAACGCCCCCCGTTCGATGCTGACGCTGACCTGGTCGAGCGCGAGGACCTGCGTGTCGCCGGCCCCGTAGGCCTTGGTGACTCCGTCGGCACGCGCGGCGGCGCCGGACGGGCCCCCGGCGCCGGTCGTCTCGTCCACTGCGGGCGTGGTCACGATGATCTCCTATGCCTTATCTCATTCTTATTGCCATGAGCCTAGGCACGGATCGGACGGGGTTCCTCGCCCCCGGGGAGGAACCGACCCTCGGTGGAAAGTCGCAGGTTTCCCTTAGGGGATCCCCGCCTCGGGGAGGACCCCGGAGCCCGCTCCCCGGGGTGCCCGCACACCCCGCGGGCCGTGGGCGTGCGCGCCGGCGCGCGGCCCGCGCCTACCCCTGTCAGGCGCGGACCGCGCTGTCGGCCCCGGCCCCACGGTTCGGGGCCGGGCCTCGCGGCGCCGCCCGAGGGGCGGTGCCGCGGCGGGCGGGTGGCCCGCCCCCTCCTTCACGGGGACGAGACCCGCTCGTCCGGGAGGACGAGGCTCCGTCCTCCCCTGGTACCGGGCCACCCCGTGGGTCACCCGGAACCGGTCTGCGGCCGCCCGGCGTCACCCGCCACGGGCGCCACCGGGGGGCGTCAGAGGTCCAGGCTCCAGTGGGCCTTGTCCTGGCTGCCGACGAGCTGCACGGTGACGTCGATGAACTCCGCGTCGCCCGGCACGTCGAAGCCGGCCTCGCCCCCGGCGGTCCGGCCCGGCTTGAGCGTGCCGCGCGGGTCGGACTTCAGCGAGGCGGAGTCGAAGATGCGGTCCGCCTCCTCACCGCGCTCCCCGGCGCGCACGGTGTAGAGGAGGGCGACTTCCTGGTCCTCGTCGGCGCCGTTGGTGACGGAGACGCCGAACTTGACCGGGGTCTCCTCGTGGTCGACGTAGTCGGCGGGGGTGAAGGTCTCGGTGGCCTCGACCGTGATCTCCAGCCCCTCGGCAGTGACGAAGGTCTGCCCCGCCTTGAGGAAGTCGCCCTGCTCGCGGTCGCCGCCGTCGTTCTCGGCGGGCGCGCCGTCGGCGTCCTCGGCATCCGTGTCAGCGTCCTCGGCATCCGCGTCGGCGTCCGCGGCGTCCCCACCGTCTGCGTCGGCGTCCGCGGGGTCGGCCGTCTCGCCGCTCTCCTGGCCACGGTCCAGCGGCAGCTCCGACTCGTCACACGCCGTCAGTCCGCCGACCGCCAGTGCCGCCGCGGCGACGCCGGCGACCATCCGCAGACGCCGTCCCCGCAGAGTGCGCAGCTGAGCCATGGTCTTTCCCCCTGTGTTCCGGTGCGCCGGCCCCCGTTCGAACCGACGTGCCCATCGCAGCAGCTCCCGCCGCCGCTCGCCAGCGCCGGACGCGGCCTGTAGCAGCGCCGCGACAAACCCACGACGGGAGGCAGAAGATCGCGACGCGGCCGCCGGAACCCGGACGCCCCCGCCACCACGCGCACCGGCGCACCCCCGCCCGCCCCGGCGCAGCCCGGACGCGGCGCCGCCGCCACCAGCGGCTGTGGCCACCGCGTGGCCGCCGGGCCACCGCCGGTTCACCGCACGGCAAGGTCCGCGTCGTCCCCTCCCGGTATCACTGTCCCCGTGGGGGCGAGCACCCGGCCGCACCACCGATCCGACACCCCGCCGCGCCCCCGACCGCCACGGTCACCGGCCCGCACCGGGCCGGTGCGACGGCGCCCCCGTCCGGGCCCGCGCGGCACCGCCACACACGCGCGCCGCGCCCGGCGGCCCCGAGGCCACCGCGGACGGCGCCCGAAGGGAACACCACCATGGGAAGCGCCGCGCCCCGCGCCGTCGTCCTCGCCGACTCCGACAGCCGCTGGAAGTGGGCCGCCCTGGTCGCGCGGCGCATCGCGCCGGACCACGCGATCGACGCCCGCTTCCTGCGGTCGGGCACCGCCCCCTCGCAGCGGCAGATCGACGAGGTCGGCATCGTCCCGGACACCACCGCCACGCTGGACTACACCGACGTCCCCACCGACCCGGCGGTCTCCGCCGCGGACGTGGTCGTCCTCGGCACCACCGGCGGCACCATGTTGACGATGATCCACACCCTCGGCCGGGCATGGCGCGACCACCCCTCGCGCCCCGCGCTGGTGACCGGCTACGTCGGCGTCATCTACGAGAACATGGTCGACGGACTGCTGCTGCGGTGCGGCTCCGACCTCGTCCTCGCCAACAGCGCCCACGACGCGGCCCGGTTCCGCGACGTCTACACCAGCCTCGGCATCGACACCGCGAGCGTGGTCGAGACGGCGCTGCCCTTCCTCGGCGGCGCCCCCCACGACCCCGGCGCCGCCGGACGGGACCGACCGTTCACCGTGACCTTCGCGGTGCAGCCCTCGGTGCCGGGCACCCGCGCCGCCCGGCTCTCCCTCGTGCGGCACCTCGCCCGGCACGCCCGCCTCCACCCGGACCGCGAGGTGCTGCTGAAGCTCCGCAACCAGCCGGGGGAGGCCGTGACCCACACCGAACGCTTCCCGTACCAGGAGCTGCTGCGGTCCCTGCCCGACGCCCCGCCCAACCTGCGGCCGGTCTACGGCGACATGGGATCGGTGCTGGACCGCACCGACCTGCTGGTCACCGTCAGCTCCACCGCCGCGGTCGAGTCGGTGCACCGGTCCATCCCGACCGCGGTCCTCAGCGAC
Source organism: Streptomyces bohaiensis (assembly GCF_012033785.1). Taxonomy (GTDB): domain Bacteria; phylum Actinomycetota; class Actinomycetes; order Streptomycetales; family Streptomycetaceae; genus Streptomyces; species Streptomyces bohaiensis. Next base: position 2,464 of record NZ_JAAVJC010000116.1, on the reverse strand, counting down.
TTCGGCGTCCGTGAGGCCCACGGCAACCACTTCTTCGTCCACTCGGGGCTGCTGACGAGCTTCGCCGACCTCGACGCCGGCCACGTGCCGACCGTCCGCCCGGAGTGGGCCGCCGAGCACGGCATCGGCCGCACCGACCCCTACCGGGCGGCCCGGGAGCGGCTGGCCCGGCTGCGGGACGGCGGGCCGCTCGCGCCGCCGCGGCCCTTCTACACGCCCGAACGCAGCGGGGACTACCTGGAGACCCTCGTCGGGCGCCGCGGCTTCGCCCTGGACGGCACCCCGCTCGCCGCCTCCCCCACCGCCGCACGCCCGCCCGCGCTCAAGCGCATCGTGCGGCGCGGCGCCGGCCGCCTCTACCGGTTCGGCCGCAACCGCCTCGCCCCCGCCGTCCGCCGCTGGCAGCAGGGCTGAGAGCGTGTGTGGGGCCCCGCGCCGGGCCCGCGACGCCGGCTACGGCCACCTGCCGCGTTGTCAAAGACGCCCGAACACCACCCGGTACGAGGGCGCCCCTCCGCCGTGCGGCTGACCGCATCCGACGCCGCGAGCCGATCCGACGCGGGGCCTCACACACGCGCGGAGAGCGCACCGTCCGCCCGGGCGGGGCGCCACGCCCGGGCGGGCCGGGCCGGCCCGCCCGGGGGCAGCCGGGTGTGACCGGCCCGTTCCGACAGGTCACCGAGAAGGTCCGTTTCGACACCTGCCGCGGCGACGGGTGCAGGCCGTAAGATCACCGCACGCATCGGACCCACCGCCGGGAGATCCTCAGTGAAGCGCCGCACGTCCGCACTGTCCGTCTCGGCCGCCGCGCTGCTCGTGGCCGCCCCGCTGCTCACCGGTTGCTCGACCGACTCGCACCCGGGCGCCGCGGCCGTCGTCGGCGACGAACGCATCAGCGTCTCGCAGGTCCAGTCGCAGGTGGAGCAGGTCCGCGCCGCTCAGCGCGACAGCGAGAACGCCGACCAGCTGATCGCCGCCACCGGCGCACTCCCCCAGGAGACCGTGCAGCTGATGGTCCGCCGCGAGCTGCTGGAGCGCACCGCCGAGGAGAACGGCGTGACCGTCACCCGCGGCCAGGTCGAGGAGGCCCGCGAGCGCGTGGTCCAGAACTTCGGCGACACCGAGCAGCTGGAGCAGTTCGGGCTGAGCTACGAGGGCGGCGCGTTCACCCTCGACCAGCTCGACGACGTACTCCGCGAGCAGCTGCTGATCGAGGGGCTGGTCGAGCGGATCGGCGAGCAGGAGCTCGGCCCCGCCGTCGCCGAGACCGCCGAACGGCTCGGCGTGGACATCAACCCGCGCTACGGCGCGTGGGACTACGAGGCCGGTGGCTTCACCACCAGTGACACCCCCTGGTTGGCGGAGCGCGCCGATACCCTGCAGGGGTGAGCACCTCCTCCCGCGCCGTCCCCTCCCCCGCCCCGTCCTCCGCCACCGGCCGGGGTCCGGACCAGCCGCCCGGTCCCGGTCGGATCGTGCTGCTGACCACCACCCATCGCGTCGCCCCCGGTCTGCTGTCGTGGCCGGCGTGGGAGGTGCTGCGCAACGCCGACCGGGTGCTCTGCGCGCAGGCCGACCACCCGCAGCTGCCCTACCTGGCCGAGGCCGGGGTCCGGGTGGCGGAGCCCGGCGCCCCGCTCCCCGGCGCGGCCGAGCTGGTCGAGGAGCTCACCGCCCCGCAACAGCCCGGCACGAAAGGCGGGGAGGCGCGCCCCCGGACGGTGGTGGTGCTCACCGGCGCGGCGGGGGAACCCGGGCTGACCGACGGACTGGCCCGGATCGCCGGCTCGGGCCGCGCGAGCGCGATGCCCTCGCTCGAACTGCTGCCGGGCTCCTACGACCTGCCCGGGGCGCGGCTGCTGGACCTGGTCGAGGTGATGGACCGCATCCGGGTCGCCTGCCCCTGGGCCTCCCGCCGCGGCCACGCGGAGCTGGCGCACTACGGCATCGAGGAGATCCACGAACTGGTCGAGGCGGTCGAGACCGGCGACCGGGACGGGATGCGCGAGGAACTGGGCGACGTCCTGCTGCAGGTGATCTTCCACGCCCGCATCGCGGAGGAGCACCCCGAGGCCCCGTTCTCCGTCGACGACGTCGCGGCGGGGATCGTGACCAAGCTGGTGGGCCGGCACCCGCACGTCTTCGGGGACGCCACCGCCGCCGACGAGGAGGCGGTCAAGGAGCAGTGGATGCGGGCCAAGGCGGCGGAGAAGCACCGCCACTCGGTCACCGAGGGTGTTCCGCTCGGCCAGCCGTCGCTCGCGCTCGCGGCCCAGCTCACCAGCCGCGCCCGGAAGGCCGGACTCGCGGTGCCGCTGCCCACCGGGGAGGGCGTCGGGTACCGGCTGCTCGGGCTCGCCGCGGAGGCGGAGGCCGCGGGGACCGACCCGGAGACCGCGCTGCGCGCGGCGACCCGGGTCTACCGCGAGGCGCTGCTCGCCGCGGAGGGCCGCCCGCCCGCGGC